>CAUJHX010000141.1 GCA_963204795.1 Pseudomonadota bacterium
CGAGGAGATCCTCTCGGACATCTACTTCTGCAACTTCTCGGTGTTCCAGTCGCTCCCGGACAGCTGGGCGATCGACCAGGTGTTTCCGATCATGCCGATCCACCGGCTCGACGAGCGGCCCGACCGCAAGGGCGTGCTCGCCGACATCACCTGCGATTCCGACGGCAAGATCGACCGCTTCGTCTCGCCGCGTGACGTGAAGCGAACGCTCGAGCTGCACCAGGTCGGCAACGGCGACGAGTACTATCTCGCGGCCTTCCTCGTCGGCGCCTACCAGGAAACGCTCGGCGACCTGCACAACCTCTTCGGCGACACGCACGTCGTGCACATCCGTCTGCACGAGAGCGGCGGCTGGGCGATCGACGAGATCGTCAAGGGCGACACGGCAAACAAGGTGCTCGAATACATGGAATACGACGTCGAGGAACTCTACCCGGCACTCGCGCGCGACTGCGAACGCGCGATCCGCGACGGGCGCATGACGATCGTCGAGAGCCAGGCGCTCAAGCGCTTCTACGAGGGCGAGCTGAACGGCTACGCCTACCTCGAGCCCGCCTGATGGATTTCAGGACTTTTCTTCTGGTCTTCGGCACGGTGTTCATGGCCGAGCTCGGCGACAAGACCCAGCTCGCGACGCTGCTCTATGCTTCCGAGGAAAGATTCGGTCGCGCACACGTCTTCGTCGCTGCGGCGCTTGCCCTGGTCGTGTCGACGGCGCTCGCCGTGCTCGCAGGCAGCTTAGTCTCGAAGTTCATCCCCGTCCGCACCCTGCAGTTCGTTGCCGGTCTTGGCTTCGTCGTGATCGGCGTCTGGACGCTCTATTCCGCGGTTCGCGGATAGCCACGGCGCGGATGTACCCGTTCGACACATTGCATCAAGAGGTATCCACCGATGAGTCGCACTCCTCTCGCCCCCTCCCGCCTGGTGTTGGTCGCGGGCTTGCTCGCCGTAGCCGGTGCTGCACACGCCGGCAAGATCGATCTGTCGACCCCCGAGGGCGCAACCCTTGCGATGCGCAAGGTGCAATGCTCCGTAAAAGACAATGCGCCCGTCATCTACTACTTCAACGGCAACATGTTCAGCCGCATCGAAGGCGAGCCCGACCGCAAGCTCTTCCATGTCGAGGCGATGAACATCCGCGCCTGCGTCACGGTGCAAGACCCCGTGAAGGGCACAGGCTGGCGGCTCGTATCACGCGAAGTGCTGCTGTACATGGATCCGAAGACCGATGAAGTGCTCAGGACCTGGGAGAATCCCTGGACCGGCAAGACCGTGAACGTCCTGCACATCGACAACGACCCCGTGAACCAGCCGGCGATGTTCCCGGTGGGCCGCGACGGCAAGCCGGTGAGTTGGCGGGCCGATACGGTCGGTGACAACTGGTGGACGACGATTACTGTCCCGCTCTTCTACAACAACCCGCTCGCCGGGCCTTACCAGAAGTACATCGGCGGCGATTACCACGCGACTGAGATGTTCAGTTTCATGGGCGATGTGTCGGATCTCGTCAACGACAAGCGCGACACGGCCGCGGTGAAAGTCGCATGGACGCGCCTGTCGAACTGGTTGCCGTGGATGGAAATGGGCGGCCGACAGGGCCTCGTGTACTTCCACACCAGTGGCCGCAAGATCGACCGGTTCGAAGACATGCCGGAAGTGCTTCGCCACGAAATCGAGACGAACTATCCGAAGTACAAGTCGCCGCCGCCGGGCGACGACCAGCGCCCGAATGAGACGAGCTGGACGTACTTCAAGAAGAAGGTCGCTCCGGATACGCCCGCCGGCCGCCATTGATCTACACCGGGGCCGGGCCCTGTCCCGGCCCCGGTTTACTTGCCCGGTGGCGCGGGAGTAGCATCTTTGGATGACAACGATCTACGTGGGCAATCTGCCCTTCTCGGCGACGGAACAGGATGTGCGCGCGCTCTTTGCGGCACACGGCACGGTCGAGTCGGTCAAGCTGATCAACGATCGTGACACTGGCCGCCCCCGCGGCTTCGGGTTCGTCGATATGCCGCAGGATGACGCCCAGGCGGCGATCCAGGCAATGAATGGCCGCGACATGAATGGCCGTCCGCTGCGCGTCAACGAGGCGCAGGAGCGCCCGCAAAGGCCGCGCGGCAACGGCGGTCCCTACAGACGCTGACGGGCCTGGTGCCGGGTTTTCGGCACAAGCCCTTTCCTTGCGGCCCGCGGCGGGCTACGGTAGCGCCTCCAGACAGCCGGAGACTGCCGATGGCTCACGCGAAGAAGTCGATGGTCGCACTGCTCGCTGCGAGCCTTGCGTTCACGGGCTGCATGACCACGGCGAGCACCCGAAGCAGCACTGCAGCGGATCTCGACCGGATCCTGGCCGGTGATCAGCGCAGCGATGCCAATCGCGCGCGCGACGTCTATCGTCATCCGAAAGAAACGCTGCTGTTCTTCGGCATCCGCCCGGAGCAGACCGTCCTCGAAGTCTGGCCCGGCGGCGGCTGGTACACCGAAATCATCGCGCCGCTCGTTGCGGAAAAGGGCAAGTTCTACGCCGCGCAGGTCGTGCCCAATCCCGAAAGCAAGGGCACCACGGCAGCACTCAAGGCTTATGCGGACAAGCTCGCCGCGCGTCCCGATCTCTATGGCAAGGTGACCGTCACCGCCATGGGCCCCGGGAGCACCGCGGACATCGCGCCCCCTGACAGCGTCGACCTCATCGTCACCTTCCGCAACATCCACAACTGGCTGGGACGCGACTACGCGCCCGCCGCGTTTGCAGCGATGTACAAGGCGTTGAAGCCGGGCGGCGCACTCGGTGTCGTCGAACACCGCGCCAATCCTGCTGTGCCACAGGATCCAAAGGCGAAGAGTGGCTACGTCAACGAGGATTACGCCATCCGCATGATCGAAGCGGCGGGCTTCCGGTTGGTCGCCAAGTCGGAAGTGAACGCCAACCCGAAAGACACCAAGGACTACGAAAAGGGCGTCTGGACCCTGCCGCCCACTTACGCGCTCGGGGATGCCGACCGTGCGAAATACGCCGCGATCGGCGAAAGCGACCGCTTCACGCTGAAGTTCATCAAACCCTCGGGACGATAGCGTCGACCGGCGGCGGGCACCCGCCCGTCGCTACCACATGCTCTTGACGCGCTCGACGGCGTCGAGCGCCGACTGCCCCGTCTCGGCGAGCGAGGCCTCGCCGAGCCTTGATCCCTGGAACGCGACGCTGTCGAGCGTCTTGAGCACTTTCTCGCTCATGAAGCGGCTCCTGCCGCCGTACACATGCGCGTCACCGTGCTTCGCCTGCTGCGTGATCGGGAACTTGAGCGGCTGCACCAGCGCGAGATCGTCCTTCGCGCGGGTCATCGCCACGTAGAGGAGTCGCCGCTCCTCTTCAATCGTCTCGGCACGCCCGGTGGCGAACTCCGACGGAAAGCTCCCGTCGACGACGTTCAGCACGTAGACGGTATCCCATTCCATACCCTTGGCCGAGTGCACGGTCGAGAGCACCAGGTAGTCCTCGTCAAGCAGCGGTTGGCCGGCGAGATCGCCGCTCGCCTGCGGCGGATCGAGCGTGAGCTCCGTGATGAAGCGCTCGCGTGAGGGGTACTGTCCGGACAGCAGCTCGAGCTGATCGAGGTCACCGATTCGCGTGTGCACGTGCTCATAGAGGCGCTCGAGATGCGGGCGATACCAGGTGCGCACCTGGTTCACCTGGCCCGGCCAGGGCAACTGCGGATCGGCGAGCGTCGTCAGCAGATCCAGCAGCTTCTTCCAGTCGAGCGCGCTGTCAGAGGGCGGCTCGAAGCCGCGCAGCGCCGTGAAGCTGCCGCCTTCCTTCACGAGATGATCGAGCGCGCGGCGCGCATTCACCGGTCCCATGCCCTTCAGCAACTGCAGCACGCGAAAGCCGGCCATCGCGTTGCGCGGGTTGTCCAGCCAGCGCAGGATCGCGAGCAGGTCCTTCACGTGCGCAGCCTCGAGGAACTTGAGCCCGCCGTACTTGATGAACGGGATCTTCCTCTTCGAGAGCTCGACTTCGAGCAGATCGCTGTGGCTTGCGGAGCGGAACAGCACCGCCTGGCGCCTGAGTGGCACATTCGCCTCGCGCGCCTTGAGCACCTGCGTGCAGACGTATTCGGCCTGTGTCGGCAAGTCCTCGACCGTGACGAGGCGCGGGCGCGAACCGGCGCCGCGCAGCGATAGCAGGTGCTTCCTGAACTGGCGGGGCGCCTCCGCCATCAGCGCGTTCGAGACGTCGAGCACCGCCTGCGTCGAGCGGTAATTCTGCGCGAGCGCGATCACTTCGGCGCGCGGCGTGAAGCGGTCGGGAAACTCGAGGATGTTGTCGACGGTCGCGGCCCGGAACGAGTAGATCGCCTGCGCGTCGTCACCGACGACAGTAAGGCCGTTGCCGTCCGGCGCGAGGCCGTAGAGGATGCCCGCCTGCAGCCGGTTGGTGTCCTGGTATTCGTCGACGAGCACGTGGTCGAAGTGCCCCGCAACATGCTGCGCAAGTTTCGGCTCGCTCATCAGGATGTGCCAGTAGAGCAGCAAGTCGTCGTAGTCGAGAACGGCAAACTTCTGCTTGCGCTCCACATAGGTGCGAAAGAGTTTCGTCAGGTCGCTCTCCCACGGCGCGCACCAGGGATACTGCGCCTCGAGGGTGTCCTTGAGCGATCTTTGCGTGTTGACCCGATGCGAATAGATCGCGAGGCAGGTGTCCTTGCGGGGGAAGCGCTGCTCCTTGCCCGCGAACCCGAGCTCCTGGCGGATGCCGTCGAGAAGATCCGCGGAATCCGCCCGATCCATCACGGAAAATTGTGGGTCAAGGCCGAGCTGGCGGGCATAGTGGCGCAACAGCCGGTTGCCCACCGAGTGGAAGGTGCCCGCCCAGCCGAGCCGCTGCAGAATCGTCTGGCTCACCCCGCCGAGCGCATCGTTCAGGGCGACTTTCGCAATGTCATACGCGCGCCGGCGCATTTCGAGCGCCGCGCGGCGCGTAAACGTCAGCATCAGGATGCGCGCCGGATCGACGCCGTGCATCGCGAGGTGCGCGACGCGATGCGCCAGCGTATTTGTCTTGCCGGTACCCGCGCCGGCGATGATCAGCAACGGGCCCGCGCGAAAGCCCTGCTGCCCGAGCGGCTCGCCATGGGTCACCGCCTTGCGCTGCGCAGCGTTCAGCTTCTCGAGATGCGCGGACTTCGACATGACCGTGCAATATACGATCGTCGCGCGCCCATCGCCACGAGAAGCGCAGCGCAATCACTGGAGGAGGAGGTTGTCCGGCGTCACAGATTGCCGGATCATGCGCGGAAACTCCCGCATCGGTGACCCATGGCGGATGACACACCCGGCTTCGGCGGCCTCGTCCTTCGGTTCGCGTTCGCCCTGCTCCTCGTACTCCTCACTTTCAATCCCACGGGTCTTTCCTATTACCACTGGCTCGCCACCGGCTTTCCGGCAGTCGACGCACCCAAGGCGCTCGCCGGCATCGCGCTGCTGATCGGCTGGGTCGTGTTCCTCACGGCCACGATGCGCTCCCTCGGCGTCGCCGGCGTGCTGCTCGCGATCGCGTTCTGCGCGGCGCTCGTCTGGGTTGCCGTACAGTTCGGCTGGCTCGAGGCGAAGGCCCGCGCATTCGTCTGGATCGGCCTCGTGGTCGCCGCGGCGATTCTCGCGATGGGTGTGTCGTGGTCCCATTTCCGCCGGCGACTCACGGGCCAGGCCGACGTCGACGAGGTCGACAGCCGATGAGGGCGAAGGCCACGAAGCACCGCCGCGCCCGACCGCGGGCGCCCACTGCGCTGCGCCTGCCGCTGCCCGCGCGGCGCGCGCTGCCCGCCGACATGCAGAAGTACTTCCGCCTCTGCGAGGAAAGGATCGGCTTTCTGCCGAATGTGCTCGCAGCCTACAGCTTCGACGTGGTGAAACTGCGCGCCTTCATCGACATGTACAACGACCTGATGCTCGGCGATTCGCGCCTGACGAAGCTCGAGCGGGAGATGATCGCGGTCGTCGTCTCGGCGGCGAATCGCTGCTATTACTGCCTCACCGCGCACGGCCAGGCCGTGCGCGAACTGTCGGGGGATCCCACCCTCGGCGAGCGCCTCGTCATGAATTATCGCGTCGCCCGCCTGCCTGCCCGCCAGCGGGCGATGCTCGATTTCGCCCACAAGCTCACGGCGACACCCGCCGAAGTGGGCGCCGCGGATCGCAGGCGCCTCGCGCGCGCCGGCTTCAGCGCACGCGACATCTGGGATATCTCGGCCGTCACCGGTTTCTTCAACATGACCAACCGGCACGCCTCAGCGACCGACATGATGCCCAATCCCGAATACCACGCGCGGTCGCGCTGAACGCTGCGTCGTGCTCATCTCGAGCGAAACGAAATTTCGCGGCCGCGTCGTCACCGGCAATATCGAGGTCGTGCAACTGCCAAACGGACAGCGGGTCACCCTCGACGTCATTCACCATCCGGGCGGTGCCGCGGTCGTCGCAATCGACACTGGGCGGCACGTGTGTCTCGTGCGACAGTACCGGCACGCGGCGGGCGGGTGGATCTGGGAGTTGCCTGCCGGCAAGCTCGAGCCGGACGAGCCACCGATCGAGACGGCGCAGCGCGAAATCACCGAGGAAGCAGGCATCAGGGCCGCGCTCTGGGAGTCGCTGGGCGGGGTGATCAGCTCACCCGGCGTGTTCACCGAAATCGTGCATCTCTATCTCGCCACCGGACTCGAATCCGCACCTCCCCAGCTCGAACCGGGCGAGCTGCTGGAAGTGCATTGGGTACCCCTCGAAGAGGCCTGCAGGCGCGCACTCAGCGGCGAAATCAGCGATGGCAAGACCTGCGTGGGACTGTTGAGGGCCGCGAACCATCTCGGGATGTGACTTGCGGCGCGTTTCGGAGAGAGGGGCGTCGTTAGACTTAACCTGATCGTGCCAGACGACAGCCGCAAACCCCCTGCGCCCGGCGCGCGCCGCGTTGCCCACATCGTCCACGACGATCTCGGCAATGCCCGCGTTGAGTGGCAGGAAATCCCCGATGACCGCACCGGGTCGTTCGAGCGTCCGGCGCTCGAGATCGAGGGGTTGCGCCACGAGGACGCGAAGGCGAACTACCCCTACGGGCGCCGCGACCGCTTTGCCGCACCCGAGAAACGTACCGGCAATACGACGCGCACCGACCTGCGCAAGCTCTCCGAGTGGATCAAGCTGAAGCGCGAGATGGAAGCGCGCAAGCAGGACGACGACGAGTAGGGCGACGGGCGGCGCGCTACGAGCAACGGGCTACGCGCTACGGGCCAGAGCGTTGGCTGGGCGGTCTCAGTGCCTGCAACAGTCTCACCAGCATCCGCGACGTGCGATCGCATTGCGTCGATGCTTCCCGCGCGCTGGCTCTCAGGAGCCCGAGCTTCTCTGCCAGAGCAAACTGGCATTCGAGTTCGCGAGCCGATCCCAGGGCCATCTCGATGAAGCGCGCAAAGTCGGGGTCGGTGGTGCGCGCCGAGCCTTCGGCAATGTTGCTGGCAATCGAGATGGCGGCGGCACGCATCTGTGCCCGCATGCGATA
>CAUJHX010000142.1 GCA_963204795.1 Pseudomonadota bacterium
TATCGCATGCGGGCACAGATGCGTGCCGCCGCCATCTCGATTGCCAGCAACATTGCCGAAGGCTCGGCGCGCACCACCGACCCCGACTTTGCGCGCTTCATCGAGATGGCCCTGGGATCGGCTCGCGAACTCGAATGCCAGATCACGCTCGCGGAAAAGCTCGGGCTGATGAGAGCCAGCACGCGCGAAGCGGCAACGCAATGCGATCGCACGTCGCGCATGCTGGTGAGACTGTTGCAGGCACTGAGACCGCCCAGCCAACGCTCTTGCCCGTAGCCCGCCGCCCGCCGCCCGCCGCCCGTCGCCCGTCGCGCGTCGCGCGTCGCCCGCAGCCCGTCGCCCGCAACGTCGAACTGCTATCATCCCGCGATGCCTCTCCGTCCCGCCGTCGCGCTCGCGACCGTCTTGCTGCTCACCGCCTGCACCTCCCAGCCCCTCAAGCCGGACCCGCGTGATCCGCTCGAGAAATTCAACCGCACGATGTATACGGTGAACGACGGGCTCGATCGCGCCATCGCGCGGCCCGTCGCGCGCACTTACCGCAAGGTCACACCCGCGATCGTGCAGACGGGGGTCAGCAATTTCTGGAGCAACGTCAACTACCCGACGACCATCATCAACCAGTTCCTGCAGGGCAAGGTCCGCGCGGGCTGCAGCGATCTGGGGCGCTTCCTGCTGAACACCGTCGCCGGTGTCGGCGGCATCCTCGATCCGGCGACAGCCGCGGGCCTCGACCGCAACGACGAGGACTTTGGCCAGACGCTCGGCAAGTGGGGCGTGCCTGCCGGCCCCTACCTGATGCTGCCCATCCTCGGTCCGTCGACGATCCGTGACGGCACGGCCAAACTCGCGGACCGACAGGCCGACCCGGTGAACTATGTCGACGAATGGGAGTGGCGTTACGGGCTCGATGCGTTCCGGCTGCTCGACCGGCGCGCACGGCTGCTGCCGGTCACCGACACACTCGAGGATGTCTTCGATCCGTACACTTTCGTTCGCAGCGCATATTTCCAGCAGCGCGAGTATGCGGTCCACGATGGCAACGTGGAGGATGTGCCGGCGGATGAAGGCCTCGAACCGGAAGACGACCCGCCCGGCGGGTGACCGCAGCGCGGGCGTCAGACACCGGTTTCGAGCAGTTCTTCCACTTCACTGATCTCGGCAATCGCGCGCACGCGATCCGGCAGGCCTTCGTAGCGCAGGCGCCCACCGGCGCGATGCACGACCGCGAGCCAGTCGAGCAGCACCGCGACAGCTGCGCTGTTCGCGAAGTCGAGACCGCTGCAATCGACGATCCACTCGCGCGCGCCATCACGACGGAAATGCGCGAGCCCGGCCTCGTGCGCAGTGGCGGCCGAACTGAAATCGAGGCCGCCGCGCAGCGCGAGGCGACCCGGCGCCGCTTCGACGAGCTGGATCACGCCGCCTTCTTCTGCGGCGCAGGCGTATCGCCCTTCTCGAGCCGCTCGATCACCGCATCGAGCCCCTTCTGGTCGATCTCCGCGCCGAAATCATCGCGGAAACTCTTCACGTAGCTGATGCCCTCGATCGTGACGTCCCACGCTTTCCAGCCGGCGTCGGTCTTGCGCAGGCTGTAGTTCACGGGCACGCGATCACCGTTGCTGCGCTTCACTTCGGTACGCACGGTCGCCCGCTGCCCATCCGGGGCGATCTGCGCCGGGAACACCTTGAGCCGATCACCGGTGAAATCCGCAAGTGCCGAGCCGTAATTGCGCACCAGTGACTGGTAGAAACCCTTGATGAAACGGTCCCTTTGCGCCGGCGTCGCGCTACGCCAATGAGTACCGAGCACCAGGCGCGCGGCGTACTGCGCGTCGAAGTTCGGCAGCAGCACGTCATCGACGAGCTGCTCGATCTTCTTCGGGTCCTTGCGGTAATCGGCGCGGTGAGCGTCAAGTTCCTTGAGCATCGACTGCGCGGCCGACTCGATCAACTGCCCCGGACCGCTCGTGTCCACGGAATCGACCGCCCACAGCGGCAGCGGGCAGAACGTCGCCAGCAGCGACGCCGCGATCAGGGACTGCAAACGGGTCATGGCTTCACTTCCTCCTTGGGCTCGGATGCACTCGCGTTGCCGCGGCTCGCGAAATTCGCGAAGAATTTGTTGATGAGGCTCTCGAGCACGATCGCCGACTGCGTGAACTCGATCGTGCTGCCTGCGTGCAGATACGTGTCCGATCCACCGGGGCCGATGCCGACATACTTGCCGCCCAGCAATCCTGCCGTCTGGATGCTCGCGTCGCTGTCATCCGGGATCCTGTCGTACTTGCGGTCGATATCGAGAGTAACCACCGCCTTGAAATCCGTCGGATCAAAGGCGATTCCGGTGACGCGGCCAATGCGCACGCCAGCGAGAGTCACGGGCGAGCCGGTCTTCAGGTCGCCCACATTGTCGAAGCGCGCGGTCACGTCGAACCCCGATTCACCGCCGACTCTGACGCCGCTGCCCGGCAGCTGCGTCGTGAGGAAGAAGAGCGCGGCGAAGCCGAGCAGAACGAAGAGCCCGGTACCGATTTCGAGTGCGCGATTGGGACGCATGTTGTCGAACCTTCTAGAGAAATGCTGCGGTCAGGATGTAGTCGAGCAACAGCGTGAGCACGGACGACGTCACAACAGTGCGCGTCGTCGCGAGCCCGACGCCCGCGGCGGTCGGTTCGGTATGGTAGCCCTCGTACACAGCAACCAGGCTGCATGCCGTACCGAATACCACGCTTTTGATGAATCCCTCCTGAACGTCGTTCAGCTGCACGGCGCCCTGCATCTGCGACCAGTAGGCGCCCGCATCGACACCCATCAGTTGCACACCGACGAGCTGTGCACCAAAGAGACCCACCAGATTGAAGATCGCGACCAGCAGCGGCATGGCAATCACGCCGCCGATGAAGCGTGGCGCGACAATGCGCTGCAGCGGATCGACGGCCATCATCTGCATTGCCGTCAGCTGGTCAGTGGCCCGCATCAGGCCGATTTCGGAGGTGAGCGCGGTGCCCGCGCGCCCCGCGAACAGCAGTGCCGTGACGACCGGTCCCAACTCCTTCAGCAGCCCGAGTGCCGCTGCGACCCCGAGCGCATCCTCCGAGCCGAAACGCTGCAACAGATCGAAGCCCTGCAGGCCGAGCACCATGCCGACGAAGAGACCGCACAGCATGATGATGATCAGCGAGCGCGCGCCCGCGTTGTAAATCTGGTGCACGATGAGCCGCGGACGCGCGAGCGCAGGAACACATTGCACGAGCACCGCGCCGAAGAACACGCCCACGGCGCCAACGCGTCGCAGCGCGCCAGTCAACAATCCATCACGGGGGGCGGCAATGCTCATTGCGCCCTGCCACCCTGTGCGCGGCGGCCGACGCCGAGCAGCTGGTCACGATAGTCGGGCGCCGGATAGTGAAACGGCACCGGGCCGTCGGCGACACCGTCGAGAAACTGGCGCACGACTTCAGACTCGCTGCGATGCAGTTCTTCGGGACTGCCTGAAGCGACGCAGCGACCCTGCGAAAGCAGATAGCTCTCGTCGGCAATCGCCGCGAGTTCATGTACGTCGTGCGAGACAACGATGCTCGTGATGCCGAGCACACGGTTCATCTGCCGGATGAGCCGCACGATCACCCCCATCGAGATCGGGTCGAGGCCGACGAAAGGCTCGTCGTAGATCAGCAGCTCAGGGTCCATCACGACCGCGCGCGCCAGCGCCACGCGTCGTGCCATGCCACCCGAAAGCTCGGCCGGCATCAGGCGCGCTGCGCCCCGCAGTCCCACGGCATGCAGCTTGGTCAGCACCAGCTCACGGATCAGCGGCTCGGAAAGATTGGTGTGCTCGCGAACCGGAAAGGCGACATTCTCGAATACATCGAGATCAGTCAGCAGCGCGCCATTCTGGAACAGCATGCCCATGCGCCGGCGCAGCGCGTAGAGATCCCGTTGGGTGAGGCTGGAGACGCGCTCGCCCCAAACGCGGGCTTCGCCGGAAGTCGGCGCAGTCTGGCCCGTGATGAGCCGCAGCAACGTGGTCTTGCCGGTACCGCTCGGGCCCATGATGGCCGTGATGCGGCCGCGTCGCGCGACGACATCGAGACCCGCGAAAATTTCGCGACGACCGACGGCGTAGTGCACGCCCTTCACTTCGACCACGACGTCGTCGACCTGCGCCGACGCGGGTGTCGGTCGATTTGCTTCAGTCACGCGATCGGAACGCCGCGGCCGCTCAGGCGGCGTCGGCCTCCTGTGCGGCTGAGTAGCGACCGGTGGTGGCGAGACTGTTGAGGCGCGCGCGCTTCGCGAACTCCTTCTGGCCAGCCGCGTAGGTAGCCGGCTTGCCGCCCCAGGCCTTGAGCGCGGTTTCCTGCAGCGCCCGACCGTAGCTGAAAGTGAGGTTCCATGGCAGGGGCCCGAGTTTGTTCATCAGCGACAGATGCAAGGTCGCCTCGGGCGAACTCTGGCCTCCGGAAAGGAACGCGATACCGGGCACGGCCGAAGGCACGTGGCGCCGGAGCGTGCGCAGCGTCGCTTCGGCCACCTGTTCGGGGCCCGCGCGGTTCGCAGCCTTCTTGCCCGAGATCACCATGTTCGGCTTGAGCACCATGCCTTCGAGATGGATCCGGTGGAGCCCGAGCTGGTGGAATACTTCAGCGAGCACTGCATTCGTCACGTCTTCGCAACGCTCGATCGAGTGGCCGCCGTCCATCAGTACCTCGGGTTCGACAATCGGGACGATCTGCTGTTCCTGACACAGCGCCGCGTAGCGGGCGAGCGCGTGGGCGTTCGCTTCAATCCCGAAGCGCGACGGGATGCCATCAGCGATGTCGATCACCGCACGCCATTTCGCGAACCGGGCGCCGAGCTTGTAATACTCGGCGAGGCGCTCACGCAGCCCGTCCAGGCCCTCGGTGATGGTCTCCCCGGGGAAGCCCGCCAGGGGCTTTGCGCCGAGGTCCACCTTGATGCCCGGCAACACGCCCTGCTTCTCGAGCCAGGCCGCAAAAGGCATGCCGTCGCGGGTCTTCTGCCGCAAGGTCTCGTCGTAGAAGATCACGCCGCTGATCCATTGTCCGATACCGGGTGCGGTAAAGAGCAGCTCGCGATAGCTGCGACGATGCTCTTCGGTGGATTCGAGCTGGATCGCATCGAAGCGCTTCTTGATGGTCCCCGAGCTCTCGTCGGCCGCGAGGATGCCTTTGTCCTTGACCACCATGGCGCGCGCGACGCGCTCGAGTCCTGCCTTGTCCATCGTCCTTCCCTCTCATTCCCGGGTGTCAGCCCGCGATTATAGCGGATGAAGATTTTGCAGCGTCGGCTAAAGAGGACTAAAATAGTCCTCTATGCTGCGCATCAGCCGACTGACCGATTACGCGACCGTGATCCTGGCCGCCCTCGCCCGCTCGCCGACACCGCAAATGACGGCGGCGGCGCTCGCCGCGCGCACCCGCATTGCCTCCCCCACCGTGAGCAAGCTGTTGAAGCAGTTGCACCGCGCGGGCCTCGTGGCCTCGACTCGGGGATTGCACGGCGGCTATCAGCTCGCGCGCAGTGCCGATGATATCAGCGCAGCCGCGATTCTCGATGCGCTCGAAGGACCCCTGGCGCTCACGGAATGCTCCTCCCAACGGGGACGCTGCGACATCGAAAGCCAATGTCGCGTATCACGCGCCTGGCAGAGCGTGAACAGTGCGATCCGTCGCTCGCTGCAGGATGTCACGCTCGCCCAGCTCGCCGGCCTCGAGAGCGAACCTTCGCGATTGCCGATTCTCGAACGCGAATTGAAAGTCATTGGTGCCCGTTCGCGGAGCGTGCCATGACCGAGGCCACCGAACTCGAAGCCCTCGTCGGGCGCAGCTATCGCCACGGCTTCGTCACCGACATCGAATCGGACACGGTCCCGCCCGGCCTCGACGCGGATGTCATCCGCTTCATCTCCCGCAAGAAGGGCGAGCCGCAGTTCCTGCTCGACTGGCGCCTGAAGGCTTTCAGGCACTGGCTGAAGATGCGCGAGCCGCGCTGGGCGCATGTGCGCTTCGATGCGATCGACTACCAGGCCATTTCCTATTACTCGGCGCCCAAGGTCGATGCCAACGCGCCGAAGAGCCTCGACGAGGTCGATCCGAAGCTGCTCGCCACCTACGAGAAGCTCGGCGTGCCGTTGCACGAACGGGCGCGCCTCGCGGGTGTCGCGGTCGACGCGGTGTTCGACAGCGTATCGGTCGCCACCACCTTCAAGGAGAAGCTCTCGAAGGCGGGGGTGATCTTCTGTTCGTTCTCGGATGCGGTGCGCGATCATCCGGAGCTCGTCGAGAAGTATCTCGGCACGGTGGTGCCCTACACCGACAACTTCTACGCGACACTCAATTCGGCGGTGTTCACCGACGGCTCGTTCGTCTACATACCCAAGGGCGTGCGCTGCCCGATGGAGCTTTCGACCTACTTTCGCATCAATGCCGCGAAGACCGGCCAGTTCGAGCGCACGCTGATCATCGCCGAGGAAGGGGCATACGTCAGTTATCTGGAAGGCTGCCTTCCGTCGTGGGAAGAAGTCTCGTATGGCGACGAAATGCGCTGCATCCGCGATGTCGCGATCGGAGATATCGTCCTGAATGATCGGGGCGAGGAGACGAGCGTCGCAAAAATCATGCGCCGCGGCTATCGCGGCGACATGGTCGAGATCACCCCACGGAGCGCGGGTAACCGCTTCCATGTCACGCCGGAGCATCCGGTGCTGGCGATACGCCGCGAGCGCGTTCGCAGCTCCCTTCGCGGTCCCGCCAAATGGCCCGATCTCGACATGAAGCGGCTCGAGACTGCCGAGCCAGAGTACGTTCCAGCGGGAGAACTCGTGCCCGGTGATCTGCTCGTGTTTCCGGTCAACACGGTCGAGCGCGACGACCCGACTCTCTCGGACGATTTCCTCCGGCTGCTAGGCTATTACGTCGCCGAGGGTTGTTCGACGCACTTCAATGGTTACCCGGCGATCGAGTGGAGCCTCGGCGATCACGAGACCGCCTTGGCTGACGAAATCAGCGATCTGGCTGAGCGTTGCATCGGTAAGCGCCCCTCGCGCACACACGATGCACGCAAACACGGTCTCTATCTGGTCGTATATTCCGCCGAGCTCTGTCGCATGATGGAGGAACACGGCGGCAAGTACGCCCATGGCAAGCGCTTCAGCAAGGCTGTCATGGACCTGCCGCCACACCGCCAGAAGCTCGCGACCGACGCGTATTACCGGGGCGACGGCAGCACAGCCAGGGAGGGCAGGCTCACGCGAGTCCGCGCGCTGACAGTATCGCGCACCCTCGCCTTCCAGATTCAGGAACTGCTGGCGCGGCGCGGCATCTTTGTCTACCTGAACGTGCGCAAAGCGTCTGATGAAACCATGAAGGATGGGCGGGTTATCCGCCACAGCACGGCGTACGTGATGTTTCACGCCGAGGGCACCCGCAGCCGGCGCGCGATCAGGCGCGACGGGCATTACCTCGTCCCCGTGCGCGCGATCGAGCGCCAGCCGTACGATGGCTATGTCTACAACTTCGAGACGGCAACCGACCCGCATTCGTATCTCGTCAAGGGGTTCGCGGTGCACAATTGCACTGCGCCCATGCGCGACGAGAACCAGCTGCACGCAGCCGTAGTCGAGCTCGTCGCGCTCGACAACGCGAAGATCAAGTACTCGACCGTACAGAACTGGTACCCGGGCGACGAGAACGGCGTCGGTGGCATCTACAATTTCGTCACGAAGCGCGGCGACTGCCGTGGCCGCAATTCGCACATTTCCTGGACCCAGGTCGAGACCGGCTCGGCGATCACCTGGAAATACCCGAGCTGTGTGCTGCGCGGCGAGGGCTCGGTGGGCGAGTTCTATTCGGTCGCAACCGCCAACAACTTCCAGCAGGCCGATACCGGCACGAAGATGATCCACATCGGCCCGAATACCCGCAGTACGATCGTCTCGAAGGGCATCTCCGCGGGCCACGGCCAGAACACCTATCGCGGTCTCGTCAAGATCCTGCCAAGTGCACACGGCGCGCGCAATTTCACGCAGTGTGACTCACTGCTGCTGGGCGGCGAATGTGGCGCGCACACTTTTCCTTATGTCGAGGTCAAGAATGCGACTGCAACGGTCGAGCACGAGGCGAGCACCTCGAAGATCAGCGAAGACCAGCTCTTCTACTGCCTGCAACGCGGCATTTCACAGGAAGACGCGGTCAACATGATCGTCAGCGGCTTCTGCAAGAGCGTCTTCCGGGAGCTGCCGATGGAGTTTGCGGTCGAGGCACAGAACCTCCTCGCGGTAACGCTCGAAGGGGCGGTGGGCTGAACATGCTGAAAATAGAAAATCTGCACGTCACGGTGGGCGATCGCAAGGTACTGAACGGCCTCACGCTCGAGGTACCGACAGGCGAAGTGCACGCCATCATGGGCCCGAATGGCTCGGGCAAGAGCACCCTCGCCTACGCCCTCGCCGGTCGCCCCGGCTACGAGGCAACACAGGGTCGCGTGCTGTACGACGGGCAGGATCTGCTCGCGATGCCCGCGGAAGAGCGGGCGCGAGCTGGCGTGTTTCTCGGTTTTCAGTACCCGGTCGAGATTCCCGGCGTCAATAACGTCTATCTGCTGAAGGCTGCGCTCAATGCCCGGCGCAAGGCGGCCGGCCTCGCGGAGATCGACGCCTTCGAGTTCCTCGAGTACGTGCGCGGCAAGATGAAATTCATGCAGATGGACGAAAGCTTCCTGTCGCGCGGTGTCAACGAGAGCTTCTCGGGCGGCGAGAAGAAGCGCAACGAGATCCTGCAGATGCTGGTGCTCGAGCCGCGCCTGGCCCTCCTCGATGAGACCGACTCGGGCCTCGACATCGATGCGATGAAGATAGTCGCTCAGGGCATCAATTCGCTGCGTGGCCCGGACCGCTCGATCGTGCTGGTGACCCACTACCAGCGCTTGCTCGATCATGTGCAGCCCGATCGGGTGCATGTACTGTCGCGCGGCCGGATCGTGCACAGCGGTGGACCGGAGCTTGCGCTCGAGCTCGAGCGGCGTGGCTACGACTGGGTGCTGGAGGCAAGTGCCGCATGAGTGCCCTGGCGCGACTCGTCTCGGACCACGCAACCGTTGCCGGTTCGCTGCCTGCGTCGGTCGTCACGCGCGACGGTCGGCAGGCCGCGCTCGGTGTGGTGAGCGCGCTCGGCCTCCCCGGAGGCCGAGAAGAGAACTGGCGCTACGCCAACCTGCGGCCGCTCGACGAGCTGCGCTTCGTGCCGCAGCTCACGAACAATGCCGCAGCAATCGAGCAGGCGCGCTCCCTGCTACCCGAGCCGCTCGCGGGATTCGACCGCTTTGTTTTCATGGACGGTCTGTTCGCGGCTCCATTGTCTGCCGATACGGGCAGCGCACGCGGTGTTTCGATCGACACGCGGGCGCCTCTGGATGCCGCATTTGGCCAGTACAGCACCGATGCGCGCTTCGGCGCTCTGGCCGTGGCATTCGCGCCCGAGGCCCTGTCGATCACGGCCTCCGCAAACGCAACTCGCGACATCGAAATACTCTTCGTTGCAGCCCGGGAAGGCACGGAGTCCGCCTCCTATCCCGCCGTCACGATTCATGCGGGCGAGCACGCCCGACTGCGCATCGTCGAGCGCCATCTGGGAGCCGCCGAATCTGCCACGTTCTCGAACGCCGCCATCGACCTGCGAATCGGTCCCGCGGCGCAAGTGGACCACGTGCGCGTGCAACAGCTGGGAGCAGGCGCCGTCCATTTCGACACGCTGCGCGCCGAAATCGGTGCCGACGCCGGGTACACGCTCGACACAGTCGCGCTTGGCGCCCGGTCCGCGCGCACCACGCTCCACGCCCGCCTCGCGGGGCGCGGCGCGCGCATTGGCTACGCGCACTCGGTGGCGCTCACCGAGGCGCAAGTGAACGACACCTATGCCGTCATCGAGCACGCCGCCCCCGGCACGGAAACCACCCAGGACTACCGCGGCATCGCCGCAGGACGTTCCAGCGTGGCGTTCAACGGCCATATCGTGATGCGACCCGGCGCCGCCGGGTCGGCATCACGCCAGTCGTTGCGAAGCCTGCTTGCGGGCCCCGGCGCCGGGGCCGACGTGCGACCGCAACTCGAGATCTACACGGACGACGTGAAGGCGAGCCATGGCGCCACGTCCGGGAAGCTCGACGAGCACATGCTCTTCTACCTCCTGTCGCGCGGCATCGAGCGGCGAGTCGGGCAGAGCCTCCTGAAATGGGCCTTCCTGACCGGGCTCGTCGCGCGCATCGGGATACCGGCGCTGCGCACGCAGATCGAACGCGCGTTCGCGCAGCGCTTCACCGGTGAAGACGCGGCCGTCGCGCAGGAGCTCGTTTGATGGCGACGGCACTTGCCAGGACCCACGAGGCCTACGATGTCGCGCGCGTGCGCGGGGACTTTCCAATCCTTGCGCGTCACGTCAACGGACACCCGCTCGTTTATCTCGACAGCGCCGCCTCCTCGCAACGCCCCCGCGCCGTGATCGAGGCGGTCGATCACTACGAGACCCATTGCCACGCCAACGTGCACCGCGGCGTCCATGCGCTCAGTCAGGCGGCGACCGATGCCTTCGAGGGCGCGCGCGAGCGCGTGCGCCGCTTCCTGAACGCCCGCTCCGTGAAAGAGATCATCTTCACGCGCGGCACCACCGAGGCCATCAACCTCGTCGCCAATGCCTGGGCGCGACCGCGACTCGGGCCGGGTGACGAAATCCTGATCACCTGGCTGGAACACCACGCCAATATCGTGCCGTGGCAGATGGTCTGCGCTGCGACCGGGGCGACACTCAAGGTGGCGCCGATCGACGAGCGTGGCGAACTGCGCTTCGAGGCGTGGGAAGCGCTGCTGTCGCCGCGCACGCGGCTCGTGGCGGTTGGGCACGTATCGAACGCGCTCGGCACGGTGTTGCCGGTCGCCCGCATCGTGAAGGCGGCTCACGCCCGGGGCGTCCCGGTGCTACTCGACGGTGCGCAGGCCGTGCCGCATGGCGGCGCCGACGTACAGGCGCTCGATTGCGACTTCTACGCCTTCTCGGCCCACAAGCTCTATGGCCCGACCGGTATCGGCGTGCTGTACGGCCGCGAAGCGCTGCTGCGCGAGATGCCACCGTGGCAAGGCGGCGGCGACATGATCCTCTCGGTGAGTTTCGAGGGCACCACGTACAACGACCTGCCGTGGAAGTTCGAAGCAGGCACGCCGAACATCTCGGGCGCAGTCGGCCTCGGCGCAGCGATCGACTACCTCGAGACTCTCGGGCCGGGTGCCGTCCACGCACACGAGCAACGTCTGCTCGCGAAAGCGACCGCGGCGGCTCTCGGGATTCCGGGCTTGCGGGTGATTGGCACGGCCACCGACAAGGCTGCGGTACTGTCCTTCACGGTCGAGGGCATTCATCCGCACGATCTCGGCACGATCCTCGATCACGAAGGGGTCGCGATCCGCACCGGGCACCATTGCGCCATGCCCGTCATGGATTTCTTCGGCATTCCCGCCACCGCGCGCGCCTCGTTCGCCTGTTACAACGACGACGCGGACATCGAGCGCCTGATCAGGGCGTTGCACACTGCGCGCGAGGTATTCAGCTGATGGATCTGAAGGAGCTCTATCGCGACGTGATCCTCGATCACAACAAGCGGCCACGGAACTTCGGTCCGCTCGTGCCGGCCGACGCGAGCGCCGCCGGTCACAACCCGCTGTGCGGCGATCGCCTCACCGTCTATCTGCAGCTCGACGGCGACCGCATACGCGACGTGCATTTCGACGGCAAGGGCTGCGCCATCTCGGTCGCCTCGGCGTCGCTGATGACCGAAGCCGTCAAGGGCCGCGATCGCGAGTCGGTCGCGCGACTGTTCGGCGACGTGCACGCGACGCTCACGGGCGAGCTCGCCGAGCCACCCGCCTCCCTCGGCAAGCTCGCGGCGCTCGCCGGAGTGCGCGAGTTCCCCGCACGGGTCAAGTGCGCGAGCCTGTGCTGGCATACGCTCAACGCCGCGCTCGCGCATGAGTGCCAACCCGTGACGACGGAGTAAGCGATGCGCACTCACCAGAACCAGCCCTTCGTCGTGCAGCGCGAAGTCAAGTCGGTCATGGTGCCCGCGGGTATCGAAGTGACCCTGAAACCGGGCCAGGCCGGCTACATCACCCAGGCACTCGGCGGCAGCTTCACGCTCTACATCGACGGCAATCTCTTTCGCCTCGCCGGCGAACATGCCGAAGCGATCGGCCAGGAAGTGGTGAAGGCGCCGGAGCTGTCGCCTGATGCGACGCTCGACGATCTGAAGCGGCTCATCTGGGAACAGATGGCAACCTGCTACGACCCGGAGATTCCGATCAACATCGTCGATCTCGGCCTGGTCTACGCCTGCGATGTCACGACGAACGACGACGGCACGCACGACGTCGACGTGAAGATGACGCTCACGGCGCCCGGCTGCGGCATGGGTGAGGTTCTGGTGCAGGACGTCAGGGAGAAGGTCGAGATCATTCCCACGATCCGCGCCGCACTGGTCGAACTCGTGTTCGATCCACCGTGGAACCAGTCCATGATGTCGGAAGCCGCGCGCCTGCAGACGGGCATGTTCTAGGACACGGGACCGATGAAACACCTGACACTCGTCCGGCACGGCCAGGCGGAGTGGAAGGAATCGGCGGCAGCGGATTTCGACCGGCCGCTGACCCGTCGCGGGCTTGCCGAGGCACTCGATATGGCGCGACGCCTGCGGGCGCGAGACCTGCCTCCACCCGGGTTGATCATGACGAGCCCCGCCCGGCGTGCGGTCGAGACCGCGGAAGCTATCGCGCGCGAATCCGGCCTCACTGCCCGCGTCGTCAAGCGGATCGCCACGCTCTATCTCGCGTCGCCCGCCGAACTCGCCGACGCGATCCGCGCCACGGGCCCGCGCGTCAGTCATCTTCTCATCGTGGGGCACAACCCGGGCATTTCGGACTTCGCGCGCCAGTGCGCGCCCGACGCCGGCATCCCCTCATTCGCGACCGGTGCGAGCTGCATATTGTCAATCGACAGCGAAGACTGGCGCACGGGCACCTCAGCCATCGAAGCGCATTACGGGACGCCGGGCCGCTTCTTCGACCTGTGGCATTGACGCCCGGCTCACAGCGGGCGCCAGCTTCCGATCAACGCCGGGCGTGCAGAAGAATCGGGAGTGAGACTGAAGATCACGCCCGCCTTGTTGCCCTGCTGCTCCTCGCGCAAGGTGACTGCCGCACCGTAGCGCACCGGTCCCCTGAGCCAGAGATCGAGTTGCTGCGGTCCGCGCACCGGATGCGCGACATGCGCGAGACATTGCCGGACAATGCGCTGCGGATGCGCCGTCGCCCCTTCGAAACCCAGCCGACGGGCATACCAGTCCCACTGGTGGAGCCCGTTGTAGTCCCCGGTCCATGACGCATAACGCCACCGCTGCGTACCGTCCGTGATCCACCGGGCCACATCCTTGCAGTCCGGACCGATCTTCGGCGAGACGCGCGACGCACCCTGCTCTTCTCCGTGGTCCTCGCCAGAGCCGAACTGGCCACGTGAGTAGTACGTAACGACGCTCTCCCAGGCGCAGCCTTCCCCATCCGAGAGCTGCGTGCGCAGATCGACCTCCACGCCCTTCTCGAGGACACGCCAGCCGCAGACCGCGGACGCGAGCGTGCCACGCAGGTCCGATCCGCCCTGACGGTGCAGGAGCATTCGACTGCGCACCTGCAGAAATCCCCAGGGCGGGATCGGCCAGGCCGGATGCGTGAGCATCGCCATCGCCAGCCGGAAGCCGTAGAGGTGCGGGTCGATGATGGTCGCGACGTCAATGGGGGCGTCCGCGCGGAAATTCTCCCACCGCAGGGTCAGCGCCGGAAATCGCTCTCCGCGACGCCAGCCATCCCGCGCCCGCAGTGCGCGCAGCATGTAGCGCCACGCGCAAGGCGGACCTGTAAAACGTTCTGCATCGCGAGGCGGCATCACGCACAGGATATGCTATTCTCCGCGGCCTTTTATGCGCCCCCTCCGCAACATCGCCATCATCGCCCACGTCGATCACGGCAAGACCACGCTCGTCGACAAACTGCTGCACCAGGCCGGCACCTTTGCCGCGCACCAGCACATCGCCGAGCGCGTGATGGATTCCAACGACATCGAGCGCGAACGCGGCATCACGATCCTCGCGAAGAACACCGCCGTCGATTACGGCGACACGCACATCAACATCGTCGACACACCCGGTCACGCGGATTTCGGTGGCGAAGTCGAGCGGGTCATGTCGATGGTCGATGGCGTCCTGCTCCTCGTCGATGCCGTCGAGGGTCCGATGCCGCAGACACGTTTCGTCACGCGCAAGGCCCTCGCGCTCGGCCTCAAGCCGATCGTGGTTGTCAACAAGGTCGATCGCCCTGCCGCACGGCCTGACTGGGTCGTCAACCAGACTTTCGATCTCTTTGACAAGCTCGGCGCCATCGACGAACAACTCGATTTTCCCGTCGTGTATGCATCCGGTCTGAACGGCTGGGCATCGCTCGACCTTGCGACGCAGGGCACCGATATGCGCCCGCTGTTCGACACGATTCTCAGGCACGTGCCCGCTCCGGGCGGCGACCCCACCGCACCCATGCAGCTGCAGATCTCCGCACTCGACTATTCGAGCTTCGTCGGCCGCATCGGCATCGGTCGCATCCGGCGCGGCACACTGCACGCTGGCGATGATGTCGCACTCCTCAGCGGCGATGCCGCACCGAAGCGTGCGCGAGTGAATCAGATCTTCAGCTTCCGTGGCCTCGAACGCGTACCGATGCAGTCCGCCGCCGCGGGCGAAATCGTGCTCGTCAACGGCATCGACGACATCGGTATCGGCGTCACGCTGGCGGATGTCTCGCAACCGGAGGCGCTGCCGGCGCTGCGGGTCGACGAACCGACCCTCACGATGAATTTCCGCGTCAACAACTCCCCACTCGCCGGCACCGAGGGCAAGTTCGTCACGAGCCGCCAGATCCGCGACCGGTTGCAGAAGGAGCTGCTGACGAACGTCGCACTGCGCGTCGCCGATACCGAAGATACGGACGTGTTCCTGGTCTCGGGCCGGGGCGAACTGCACCTCACCATTCTCGTCGAGAACATGCGCCGCGAGGGCTACGAGCTCGCGGTCTCGCGCCCGCGCGTCGTCGTACGTGAAATCGGGGGCGTGCGTCACGAGCCCTACGAGGTCCTGACTGTCGATGTCGATGAATCCCACCAGGGCGCCGTGATGGAAGCGCTCGGCACGCGCCGCGGTGAACTGCAGGACATGGCCGCCGATGGCCGCGGCCGCGTACGGCTCGACTACCGTATTCCTGCGCGTGGCCTGATCGGCTTCCAGGGCGAGTTTCTGCGCATCACCCGTGGCACCGGCCTCATGAGCCATGTGTTCGACGATTTTGCGCCGATGAAGGAAGACGTTCCCGCGCGCCGCAGCGGCGTGCTGATCTCGGCCGAAGCCGGCACCGCGGTCGCCTACGCACTGTGGAAGCTGCAGGAGCGCGGCCGCATGTTCGTGACACCCGGCGAGAAGATTTACGAAGGAATGGTCATCGGCATCCACAGCCGCGAGAACGATCTCGTCGTGAACCCGGCGAAGACGAAGCAACTGACCAACATCCGCGCGTCGGGCAAGGACGATGCGATCCTGCTCACCCCGCCGGTCGAGTTGACCCTCGAATCCGCAGTTGAATTCATCGACGACGACGAGCTGGTCGAGGTGACCCCGCAATCGATCCGCATCCGCAAGCGCGCCCTGAAGGAAAGTGACCGACGCCGCGCCGCGCGCACGGGAGACGCCGCGTAATCTGCGGATAATGCCCCGCGTCCGGAGAACACTGGATTCAGCACTCCGGTACGTTGACCGCGAGTCCGCCCTGCGAAGTTTCCTTGTAGATCGTCGACATGTCGCGCCCTGTCTGGCGCATCGTCGCAATGACCTGATCGAGTGACACCTTGTGCGAACCGTCGCCGCGCATCGCAAGCCGCGCCGCGTTGATCGCTTTCACCGCGCCCATTGCGTTCCTCTCGATGCAGGGAATCTGCACGAGTCCCGCAACAGGATCGCAGGTGAGCCCGAGATTGTGTTCCATGCCGATTTCGGCGGCGTTCTCGATCTGTTCATTGGTGCCGTGCAGGGCTGCGACAAGCCCGGCCGCCGCCATCGAGCAGGCGACACCCACCTCTCCCATGCAACCCATCTCGGCGCCCGAAATCGAAGCGCCCTGCTTGAAGAGCATTGCGACGCCACCGGCGGTGAGCAGGAATCGCAGCACGCCTTCCTCGCTCGCACCGCGCTGAAAGCGCGTGTAGTACTGCAGCACCGCAGGCACGATACCCGCGGCTCCGTTGGTGGGCGCCGTGACGACGCGGCCACCCGCCGCATTTTCCTCGTTCACGGCGAGCGCCCAGGCATTGACCCATTCCATGGCATCGATGGGCTGGTCAGCAGGGCTCTCCGCGAGTACGCGATGCAGGCGCGGCGCGCGGCGGCGCACCTTGAGCACACCCGGCAGCACGCCCTGCTGCTGAAAGCCGCGCTCGACGCACGCCTGCATGACGCGCCAGATGCCGAGCAGTCCGGCGCGCACCTCGTCCGGCGAGCGCCACGCGCGTTCGTTCGCGAGCAGCAGCTCGTAGATTTCGAGGCCGCTGGCACGGCACTGCGCCAGCAGCTCGGCGCTCGTGGAAAAGGGATATGGCGCTGCGGGCTGCGGGCTGCGAGCCGCGGGCGGCGCGGCTGCGGGCGGCGCGGCAGCGGCGCGCACGATGAAGCCGCCTCCGACTGAATAGACCTCTTCTTCCCGCAGGACCGCCTCGGCCGCGTCCAGCGCTGCAAATCTCATCCCGTTCGGGTGCGCCGGCAGCGACTCATGCTTGAGGAACAGCAACTGCATCGGCTCATCGAATGCGATTTCGTGACGGCCCGCGAGCCGCAAGCGGCCTTCCGCACGGATGCGCGCCACATCACGCTGCATCTGGTCCGGATCGACCGTGGCCGGATCGGCGCCCTCGAGGCCCGCGAGGATTGCGCGGTCAGTACCGTGGCCGGCGCCCGTGAGCGCGAGCGAGCCGTAGAGGCGCACGTAGATGCCACGGGTGCGCTCGAGCAGGCCATCTCGCCCGAGTCCGAGCACGAATTCCTGCGCGGCACGCATCGGTCCCATCGTGTGGGAACTCGAAGGGCCGATCCCGACCTTGAAGATGTCGAATGTGCTGAGGGCGCTCATTTCTCGCTCAAGGACAGCAGGGTCGCATTGCCCCCTACCGCGGCCGTGTTCACTGTAATGGTTTGCTCGGTAGCGAAACGGTGCAGGTAATGCGGTCCGCCGGCCTTCGGCCCGGTGCCCGACAATCCGCAACCGCCAAACGGCTGCACGCCGACGACGGCACCGATCATGTTGCGGTTCACGTAGACGTTGCCGACGCGCGCCCGCCGTGCGATGTGCTGCGCGAGACTGTCGATGCGGGTCTGCACGCCGAGAGTCAGGCCGTAGCCGCGTGCATTCACGGCGTCGATAACTTCATCGAGTTTCGCCGCCTCGTAGCGGACAATATGGATGATGGGGCCGAACACTTCGCGCTCGAGATCCTCGATGCGCACAATCTCGACCGCGAGCGGTGCGAAGAAGCGTCCCGCCGCGCACGCGGCGGGCAGGCGTACGCGGTGCGACCAGCGGGCGCCAGCCGTCACCTTCTGCGCATGGGCTTCGAGCATCGCCAGCGCCTCGCGATCGATGACCGGCCCGACGTCGGTCGCAAGCACGGCGGGATCGCCGACCACGAGTTCGTCCATATGGCCTGCCAGCAGCTCGAGCACGCGTGGCGCGATCTCTTCCTGCACGATCAGCAGGCGCAGCGCCGAACAGCGCTGCCCGGCGCTGTTGAACCCCGACGCGACCGCGTCGAGCACCACCTGCTCGGCCAGCGCGGAGCTGTCGACGATCATGGCATTCAGACCGCCCGTCTCGGCGATCAGTGTGCCGATCGCCCCGTTGCGCGCCGCCATCGATCGCTCGATGGTCCGCGCTGTGTCGGTTGACCCCGTGAAGCAGATACCGGCGATGTCCTCGTTGCGTGACATCGCGGCACCGACCACCGAGCCGCGGCCGGGCAGGAAGTGCAGTACCTCGCGCGGTACGCCGGCGAGGTGCAGCAGCTCGATCACGCGGGCGGCGCAGAGCGGCGTCTGCTCGGCGGGCTTGGCGAGCACGGTGTTGCCCGCCGCCAGTGCCGCCGCGACCTGGCCCGTAAAGATCGCCACCGGGAAATTCCAGGGGCTGATGCAACCGAAGACCCCCCGGCCGCGAAGTCGGATGACGTTGCGCTCACCGGTCGGCCCGGGCAGCAGGACATCGCCCTCGAATTCGGCGCGCGCGCGCAATGCGTAATAACGCAGGAAGTCTTCGGCCTCGCGCACTTCCGCGATGCTGTCCGGGATCGACTTGCCCGCCTCGCGTATGCAGCGTGCGACGAGGCTCGGGCGCTCTTTCGCGAGCAGATCTGCCGCCCGCTCGAGGATCGCAGCACGCGCCGCGCCGCCGAGAGCGTCCCAATCAGGATGCGCCGCGCGCGCTGCAGCCGCCGCACGAGCGACCGTCTCCGCCGTTGCGTGGGTCACGACGCCCACGGTTTCGCGTTCGTTTGCGGGATTGACGATCCCGTGCGTCTCCGCCCCGACAGCTTCGCCGACCGTGAGCGGCTCGGCGTGCCAGTGTTCGGCCCGTTCACGCGCGCAGGCAGCGTGCAGGGCGGCAACTTCCTCACCGTCCGCGAGATTGACACCGATCGAGTTGCGACGCTCGGCACCATACAGGTCCGCCGGCAGCGCAATACGCGGATGGGCCACCTGCGTCGCGGCATCGACATCTGCGACCGGGTCGGCCACGACCGATTCAGGCGGCAGGCTTGCATCGACGAGGCGGTTCACGAAGGAAGTGTTGGCGCCGTTCTCCAGCAGCCGCCGCACGAGATAGGGCAGCAGGTCCGCATGCGCGCCGACCGGTGCGTACACACGACAAGGAAAATTCCCCCACTCCCCGCCCACGACGTGCGCGTAGAGCTCCTCGCCCATCCCATGCAGTCGCTGGAATTCGAAGGGCACGCCCGTCGCAGTGAAGTGCTCGGCAACCCACGCCACCGTGTGCGCGTTGTGGGTGGCGAGCTGCGCATGGACCACGCCACTGGCCGCCGCGAGGCGCCGCGCACAGGCCAGGTACGCCACATCGGTGTTGGCCTTGCGTGTGTAGACCGGGTACGAGGACAGGCCGCGCTCCTGTGCGCGCTTGACCTCGCTGTCCCAGTAAGCGCCCTTTACGAGTCGCACGCACAGGCGGCGATGCAGCGCGCCGGCGCGCCCGACGAGCCAGTCGATCACTTGCGGCGCACGCTTCTGATAGGCCTGCACGGCGAGCCCGAAGCCGTCATAGTCGCGCGTCACTTCGTTGGTCAGCACCTGATCGATCAGCTCGAGCGACAGCTCGAGACGGTCAGCCTCTTCCGCATCGACTGTCAGACCGACACCGGCGTCGCGCGCGTTGCGCGCAAGTTCGAGGAGGCGCGGTCCGAGCTCCGCGAGCACCCGCTCGCGTTGCGCGAATTCGTAGCGCGGATGCAGTGCAGAGAGCTTCACCGAAATGCTGTCCACCTCCTGCGCTTTGCGGGGAGAGCCCGGGGGAGGACTGATCTCCCGGATCGCCGCACGATACTTGTCGAAATAGCGCTCCGCGTCCTCTGCTGTCAGTGCGGATTCGCCCAGCATGTCGAAGGAATAGCGATAGGCCCGCTCGCGCTTGCCGCCCGCACGTGCCAGCGCCTCGGCGACGCTGCGCCCCATCACGAACTGGTGACCGAGAATCTTCATCGACTGACGCAACGCGGCGCGCGCGACGGGCTCGCTGATACGGCTCGCGAGACGCCCGAACCAGTTGCGCGCTGACCCGAGCGTTGCGGTCTCGACCTGAATCACGCGCCCGGTGAGCATCAAACCCCAGGTCGATGCGTTGACGAAAAGCGATTCACTGTCACCGAGGTGGTCCGCCCAGTCGCCTGCGCTCACTTTGTCGGCGATGAGGCGATCCGCGGTCTCGGCATCGGGGATGCGCAGCAGTGCCTCGGCGAGGCACATCAGGATCACGCCCTCGCGGGATGCAAGGCTGTATTCGCGCAGAAACGCATCAAGCGGGCTGCCGCTGCCCTTCTCGGCGCGCACGCGCTGCACGAGGTCCAGTGCCCGTGCGGTCACACGCGCCCGTGTCTCCTGATCGAGTCGCGCATGATCGGCAAGAGCACGCACCAGCGGCTCCTCGGGCGCGAGCCAGGTGGAGTTGATGGCCGTCGCGATGCCTGATTGCCGCATACCCTGGTTTTCCCTGGTGAGCGTCAGAAGGAATAAGCGAGATTTACCGTCGTCAATGTATCGGTCGACTCGAGCCCGGGCGGCGGGTCAGAGTTGTAGCGTACGCCGTAGCCGAGTGAGAGGCCAAAGCGCTCACTCATCTTCACCTCGAGCGCCAGATCGTTCCCCGCGAAGGTATTGGTCGAGCCCGCTTCCACGATCAGCTTGTCGGTCAGCTTCGTGTTCGCGGTGAGCACCCGCTCGAAGCCGAGGTCGCCGCGATAGACGACTTCATCCTCTTTCTCTCCGGTGAGCGAATCCTGCAGTTGGCGGTAGCCGACACCGGCCTGCCCGTAAAACTTCATGCGGTCGGTGTCGATGAACCGGTAACCGAGACCGGTCGTCAGCGACGCCTGGTAGTCGAAACCGCTGAACTCGTCACGCTCGTAACGCAG
>CAUJHX010000143.1 GCA_963204795.1 Pseudomonadota bacterium
ATGTAGCGATCCATCTCCGCCACCAGCTTCACCACCGAGGGCACCCCGATCGCGCTCGCGTCCCCCTCCAGCGCCTTCAGCGCCGAGCCGATCACGATCGGCGTGTCGTCGCCGGGAAACTTGTACGTCGACAGCAGCTCCCGAACCTCCATCTCAACGAGCTCCAGCAGCTCCTTGTCGTCGACCATGTCCGCCTTGTTCATGTACACCACGATGTACGGCACGCCCACCTGGCGCGCCAGCAGAATGTGCTCGCGCGTCTGCGGCATCGGACCATCCGCCGCCGACACCACCAGAATCGCCCCGTCCATCTGCGCCGCGCCCGTGATCATGTTCTTCACGTAGTCCGCGTGCCCCGGGCAGTCCACGTGCGCGTAGTGACGCTCCTTCGACTGGTACTCCACGTGCGACGTCGATATCGTGATCCCGCGCGCCTTCTCCTCCGGCGCACGGTCAATCTGGTCGTACGCCATGAACGATCCGCCGTACGTCTCCGCCATCACCTTCGTCAGCGCCGCCGTCAACGTCGTCTTGCCGTGATCCACGTGACCAATCGTCCCCACGTTCACGTGCGGCTTGCTGCGCTCAAACTTCTCTTTCGACACGGCGATCTTCCTCTGTTATTTCTTGATCAACGATTCGGCGATGTTCGGCGGAACCTCGAGATACTTCGAGAATTCCATCGTGAACGTCGCGCGACCCTGGCTCATCGAGCGCACGTTGGTCGCGTAGCCGAACATTTCGGAAAGCGGCACCTCGGCGGTGATCACCTTGCCCGAGGGGCCATCTTCCATGCCCTGGATCTGGCCGCGGCGGCGGTTCAGGTCGCCGATCACGTCGCCCGAGTAATCCTCCGGCGTGACCACTTCGACCTTCATGATCGGCTCGAGCATCACCGGCTTCGCCTTCCGGAAGCCTTCCTTGAAGCCCATGGAGCCGGCGATCTTGAATGCCATTTCGTTCGAGTCGACGTCGTGGTACGACCCGTCGAACAGCGTGATCTTGACGTCGACCACCGGGTAGCCCGCGATGACGCCCGTCTCGACAGCCTCGCGGATGCCCTTGTCGACAGCCGGGATGTACTCGCGCGGCACGGTGCCGCCGACGATGCCATTGACGAACTCATAGCCCTTGCCTTCCGGCTGCGGCTCGATCTTGAGCCACACGTGACCGTACTGGCCACGACCGCCCGACTGGCGCACGAACTTGCCTTCCGACTCGACCGACGCGCGGATCGTCTCGCGGTAGGCGACCTGCGGCTTGCCGACGTTCGCCTCCACCTTGAATTCGCGCTTCATGCGGTCGACGATGATCTCGAGGTGCAGCTCACCCATGCCTGCAATGATCGTCTGGCCCGACTCCTGGTCGGTGCTCACGCGAAACGAGGGATCCTCCTTCGCGAGACGCTGCAGGGCGAGACCCATCTTCTCCTGGTCGGCCTTGGTCTTCGGCTCGATCGCGACGGAAATGACCGGCTCCGGAAACACCATCTTCTCGAGGGTGATGACCTTCTCGAGATCGCACAGCGTATCGCCGGTGATCACGTCCTTGAGACCGACCGCAGCAGCGATGTCGCCGGCGCGTACTTCCTTGATCTCGGTACGCTCGCTCGCATGCATCTGCAGCAGGCGTCCGATGCGCTCTTTCTTGCCCTTGCCCGGCACGTAGACGGTATCACCGGAATTGAGCACGCCGGAATACACACGGAAGAAGGTCAGGTTGCCGACGAAGGGATCGTTCAGGATCTTGAACGCGAGCGCCGAGAACGGCGCATCGTCGCTCGACGGGCGCGTATCCGGCTCGCCGGCTTCGTTCAGGCCCTTGACGTCCGGGATCTCGACCGGCGAGGGCATGTACTCGATGACCGCATCGAGGAGCGCCTGCACGCCCTTGTTCTTGAACGCGGTGCCGCACATGCACAGCACGATCTCGCTGCGCAGCGAGCGCTCGCGCAGACCCTGGCGGATCTCCTCGTCGCTGAGCGTGCCTTCCTCGAGGTACTTGTGCAGCAGCGTCTCGTTGCCCTCCGCCGCGGCCTCGACCATTTTGGCGTGATACTCGGCGCTCTGCGCCTGCATCGACTCGGGAATGTCGCGATACTCGAACTTCATCCCCTGGGTATCCATATCCCAGTAGATCGCCTTCATGCGCACGAGATCGACGACGCCTTCGAAATTGTCCTCCGCGCCGATCGGCAGCTGGATCGGCACCGGATTGCCGCGCAGGCGCGTGCGGATCATCTCGACGCAGCGCAGGAAATTGGCGCCGGCGCGGTCCATCTTGTTGACGAACGCAATGCGCGGCACGTTGTAACGGTTCATCTGCCGCCACACCGTCTCCGACTGCGGCTGCACGCCCGCGACCGAGTCGAAGAGCGCCACGGCGCTGTCGAGCACGCGCAGGCTCCGTTCGACTTCGATCGTGAAGTCGACGTGCCCGGGCGTATCAATGATGTTGATGCGGTGCTCGGGGAAGGCCTTGTCCATGCCTTTCCAGAAACAGGTCGTCGCCGACGACGTGATCGTGATGCCGCGCTCCTGCTCCTGCTCCATGTAATCCATGATGGCTGCGCCGTCATGAACCTCGCCGAGTTTGTGCGAGACGCCGGTGTAGAACAGGATGCGCTCGGTCGTGGTCGTCTTGCCGGCGTCGATGTGCGCCGAAATGCCGATGTTGCGATAACGCTCGATGGGGGTCGTGCGGGGCATGGCCATTTACCAGCGGTAGTGCGCGAAGGCCTTGTTGGCCTCGGCCATGCGGTGCGTGTCTTCGCGCTTGCGCACGGCAGCGCCGCGGTTTTCGGCAGCTTCCATCAACTCGTGCGCGAGGCGCGCCGCCATCGACTTCTCGCTGCGCCCGCGAGCCGCCTCGATGACCCAACGCATCGCCAGTGTCTGGCGACGAGTGGCCCGCACCTCGACAGGCACCTGGTAAGTGGCACCACCGACGCGACGCGACTTCACCTCGACAACAGGCTTCACGTTGTCGAGCGCCTGGGACAGTACGGCGAGCGCGTCCCCACCCTGCTTGCCGGTCTTCTCGCCGATGCGATCGATCGCGCCATAGATGATGCGCTCGGCCGCCGACTTCTTGCCGCTCTCCATGACGACGTTCATGAATTTCGCCAGCATGTCGCTGTGAAATTTCGGGTCCGGAAGAATCTCGCGATGGGGTGCCTGGGCTCGACGTGACATGCTGGATTACCTGGATTATTTCTTGGGGCGCTTCGCGCCATACTTGGAACGGCCCTGCTTGCGCTCGCCGACGCCGGCGCAATCGAGCGTGCCGCGCACCGTGTGATAGCGCACGCCCGGCAGGTCCTTCACGCGGCCGCCGCGGATCAGCACCACCGAGTGCTCCTGGAGGTTGTGGCCTTCGCCGCCGATATAAGAACTGACCTCGTACCCGTTGACGAGACGCACGCGACACACTTTGCGGAGCGCCGAGTTGGGCTTCTTCGGCGTCGTGGTGTACACGCGGGTGCAGACGCCACGCTTCTGGGGCGCCGCTCCGAGTGCCGGTACCTTGGTCTTCTCCGAAGGGGACCGGCGCGGTTGCCGGATCAATTGACCCGTAGTGGCCATGAATTCTCCAGGAATGTGAAGCAACACCGGGCCACCTCAACTTGCAAGGCGGCCCGGATGTGTGTGAGTCGCGTTTCTGCCCGGCGCCGTTATAGGCCGGGCGAAAAGGCGGGGGATTCTAGGTAGCCATCGGGGGCCTGTCAATGCATGCTGCGTCGCACAAGCTCCGTCCGGTCACCGTTCTTCCCTTACGTTTGAGGCGTCCCGACGCTGCCCTGTTGCTCTTCGGTCTGCTTGCGGGCCTCGCGCTGCTCCAGTTCCCACTGTTGGCGAGTTTGGCACCGGGTCTCCGCAAACCGGCTACCGGTCTTGACCTGACGGCGGCAGATGGTTTCGTTCGGATCGAGGCGCGCCGTCGCGCTCGGCTGCGTCGCGGGAGCGCCGGCCGATGCAGGCGTCCCGGCGGGGCCGGAATCCGCAGGCGGAGCACCGGCGCATGCGCCAAACAGCAATGACAGGCCAATGGGCAGGATACTTGCCGGAAGTTTCATGGAGGCTCCAGGACCACTGTTAGCCTGTAGACTATCGCGGCCATGAACGACACGAAAGCCTTCACTCTGCCGCTCTCGGCACTGCTCGTCGCATTGGGGCTCGCCGCTGGCGGATACCTCATTGGCCATGGACTGCTCGAAGCGCGCGCCGCCGACCGTTATGTCACGGTGAAGGGTCTCGCGCAGCGCGACGTGAAGGCCGATCTCGTGATCTGGCCACTGCGCTACGCGGTCACCGCGGACGACCTTGCCACACTGCAGCGGCTCTCCGACGACAGCGAAGGCAAGGTGCGCGCCTTTCTCGAGCAGCGCTTTGCGGGCGACGATGTCAGTGTCTCGGCGCCGCAGATCCAGGATCGCAATGCCCAGGGGATGTCGGATCGCAGTGGCAATCTGCAGCGATACGTCGCAGAAGTGACCGTAACCCTGAGAACGAAGAATATCGACGAGGTACGCAAGGCGAACGAGCTGCTCGGCGAGCTCGTCAAGGCAGGGGTTGCGCTGGTGCAGAACTACGAGAGTCGCACGCAGTATTCCTACACCGG
>CAUJHX010000144.1 GCA_963204795.1 Pseudomonadota bacterium
TGGTGAGTTTCAAGGCGGGCCAGAGCTATCGCACGGCGCTGGCGGTGTGGAGCGGGGCGAATGCGGAGCGGGCGGGCCTGAAGGCCTTCTCGCCGCAATGGGTCGAGCTGACGCTGGAGGGCTGAGCATCATGGATCTGACAGATCACGCGGTACGGATCGGACGGGAGCTCGACGGGCAGATCGTGCGCCCGAAGCGCCAGCTGGCGATGGTGTTCGATCTGAACAAGTGCCTGGGGTGCCAGACCTGTGTGGTGTCCTGCAAGACGCAGTGGACGCGGGAAGAAGGCATGGAGGGGCAGTGGTGGAACGTGGTGAACACCATGCCCGGTCAAGGCACCCCCAAGGACTGGGAGACGATGGGCGGGGGCTTTGCGCCCGATGGACAGGCGCGCCCGAGCTGCCTGCCCGATCGGGAGGCGTACGGGGATGCCTGGCAGTTCAACCAGGAGGAGGTGCTCTTTGGGGGGCAGGGCAAGGAGAGCTACCTGCAGCCAAAGAACTTCAAGGGCGAGAAGCCCACCTGGGGCCCGAACTGGGACGAGGACGAGGGCGCGGGGCAGTACCCGAACTCGCACTTCTTCTACCTGCCGCGCCTGTGCAACCACTGCACGCACCCGGCGTGCCTCGAGGCCTGTCCGCGCGGGGCGATCTACAAGCGCGAGAAGGACGGGATCGTGCTGATCGATGACCAGAAGTGCAAGGGCTACCGCTTCTGCATGGAGGCCTGTCCGTACAAGCGCATCTACTACAACCACGTGGCGGAAGTGAGCCAGAAGTGCACGTTCTGCTTCCCGCGCCTCGAGAAGGGGGTGGCGCCGGCGTGTGCGCGCCAGTGCCCGGGGCGGCTGCGTTTTGTGGGATATCTGGATGACGAGCAGGGGCCGATCCACAAGCTGGTGCACCAGTGGAAGGTGGCGCTGCCGCTGCACGCGGAGTTTGGCACCCAGCCCAATGTCTACTACGTGCCGCCGCTGTCCCCGCCGAAGGTGAGCCCCGCGGGCAAGCCCGATCTGTCCGAGCCGCGCATCCCGCGCGAGTACCTGCACAGTCTCTTTGGCCCGCGGGTGGACGAGGCCCTCGCGGTGATCGAGGCCGAGAAGGCGAAGAAGGCGCGCGGGGAGGCCTCCGAGCTGATGGACATCCTGATCGTCTATCGCTGGCCGCAGGACATCTTTCCGGACTTCACGCAGGACCCGGCCACACTCTAAGGGGAGACCGTCATGGCCATGGAACTTTCGCGGCGTACCCTGCTGATCGGTGCGGGCGGTGCGGTCGTGCTCTCGATGGGTTATCTCGGCTGGCGCGCGCGGCAGGACGGGACGGCGCCACCGCCCGTACCCGGCACCGGCGCCACGCCGATACCGCAGATCGCCTACCAGAGCTACGAGGACATCTGGCGGGCGAAGTGGCAGTGGGACAGTGTGGCCAAGAGCACGCACTTCGTGAACTGCTGGTACCAGCGCGGCTGCAACTGGAACGTCTACGTCAAGGACGGCATCGTCTGGCGTGAGGAGCAATCGGGCACCTACGAGCCGATCGACCCGAAGATCCCCGACTACAACCCGCGAGGTTGCCAGAAGGGGGCGAGTTACTCCTTGCGCATGTACGACGGGTCCCGTCTACGCCATCCGCTGAAGAGGGTGGGTGAGCGCGGCGAGGGCAAATGGCAGCGCGTGAGCTGGGAGGAAGGCCTGACGGAGGTCGCCGACCGGATCATCGATGTACTGATATCGAGCGGTCCCGGGGCCATCACCTGGGACCCGGGCACGGCGAACACCGGCGGCTGCAACGGCATCGGCGTACTGCGGGCCGCTCATCTGCTCGACACCCCGGTCCTCGACGTCAATGCCGATGTCGGCGATCACCACCCGGGTGCCCAGGTCACGGCAGGCAAGATCTCCTATTCGGGCTCGATGGACGACCTCTTCTACTCCGATCTGATCCTGATCTGGGGCGGCAATCCGATCTACACGCAGATTCCGAACGCGCACTTCATCACCGAGGCGCGCTACAACGGGGCGCGGGTCATCACCATCGCGCCCGATTACTCGGCCTCCGCAATCCATGCCGACCAGTGGGTGCCGGTGAAGGTCGGCAGCGATGCCGCACTCGGGCTCGCGCTGGCCCACGTCATCGTGGCCGAGAAACTGCATGACGAGCGATTCATTCGTGAGCAGACCGACCTGCCGCTGCTGGTACGCAAGGACACGCGCAAGTTCCTGCGTGCAAGCGATCTCGAGACGGACGGGCGTGACGACCAGTTCTATTTCTTCGACACCGTGACCCGCGGCCCGCAACGTGCGGATCGCAAGACGCTCGCGCTCGGCGAGTCGCTCCCCGCCCTGGAGGGCGAATATCAGGTCGAGACACGCTCGGGTCCCGTCGCGGTGACACCTGCTTTTGTGCTGCTGCGCGGACGACTCGCAGAGTACACGCCGGAGAAGGCCGCGGAAATCACCGGCGTCGACGCGGAGACCACGCGCGAACTCGCCCGCCGGATCGCGAAGGCGAGGGCGGCCACGTTCCTCACGCAGTCGACCTTCTCCAAGTTCTATCACGGACTCGAGATGGAGCGTTGTCAGATTCTGGTGCTGACGCTGTGCGGCCAGATCGGCCGCAAGGGCAGCGGCATCACGGGATTTCCGACCATGACCGCCAGCGGTATCGACCCCGTCTCCGCCGCTCCGGGTTCGATGTCGCCGAAACTCGGATCTTTCCTGCTGCAGATCAAGGCGGCGCCGCGCGCACTGCAGGCGAAGTTCGAAGGGCTCACCAACGAGATGATCGCCTACGAGATGATGCGGGACTTCTATCGCAGCGGCAATCTCGTCTCGAGCAACCTGTTCTGGAACCAGGTGGGACTCGGAGAGCTATACGGCAGCTCCGCGCGCTGGGATCCCACCATGAAGCGCGAGCTTGGCAGCTTTCTGGAAGATGCCTACCGGGAGGGCTGGCAGATCCGCCCTGCGACGGTAAAGCCGCGGATATTCCTGGAAGTCGGCGGCAACATCCTGCGGCGCACGCGCGGCTACGACCGGCTCTACGGGAGTTTCATCGCCGGGCTCGATCTGCTGGTCACGCTCGACTGGCGCATGAGCAACACGGCGCTGCACAGTGACTTCGTGTTTCCCGCTGCCGGCTGGTACGAGAAGGACGATCTCACCTGGGCGACGCCGCTGGCGCCCTACGCCCACGTGGTCACGCGTGCCGTGCCACCCCTCGGGGAGTCGAAGTCCGACTGGGCCTTCAATGCGCTGCTCATGAAGACGATACAGGAGCGGGCGCGCGCACGCGGTGTCCGGGAATTCACCGACCGGGCAGGCAAGCCGCGCCGCCTCGATGATGTCTTCGACGAGTTCAGTTTCCGTGGCCGCTTCGACGAGCACGGCGAAGAGAAGATGATGGAAGAGTTGATGTCGATGGTGGACAACCTCGGCGACATCAGCTGGCAGGAGATCAAGCACAAGGGTTACGCCCGTTACACGGGGCTCGGCACGCAGTACCTCAACCTCGGCAATGCCACCGACATCGAGCCCGACGAGACCATCACGGCCAATACCTGGCACACGGAGAAGAAGCAGCCCTGGCCGACCCTGACGCGGCGCCTGCAGTTCTACAACGATCATCCGTTCTTCCTCGAGCAGGGCGAGGAGTTGCCGGTGCATAAGGACAGCCCTGCCATCGGGGGCGACTATCCGCTGCACATGACCGGCGGCCACGCCCGCTGGTCGATCCATGCGAGCTGGCGCGACGAAGCGCACCTGCTGCGCTTGCAGCGCGGGGAACCCGTGATCCTCATGGGCAGGGAGGATGCGGGCCGGCGGGGTGTGGCCGATGGCGATCGCGTACGTGTCTTCAACGACATCGGCTCCTTCGAGACGATGGCCAAGGTGGTGCCGAGCATGCGACCGGGACAGGTCCTCATGTATCACGCCTGGGAGCCGTTTCAGTTCAAGAGCGGCAAGTCCTACGCAACGGTGGAGCCAAGTCCGATCAATCCGCTGCAGCTTGCGGGCGGCTATTTTCATCTCCAGCCATTGCCGCAAGCAGGTACGCCGGGGCCCTCCGACCGGGATACGAGAGTGGAAATCGAACGTGTACGGGCGGCGTAAGCGGTCGACCTACAGGCCCACCCGTTTGCGGATCGCCTGGGCTGCCTGCTGAAATCGCAGTGACACATCCGCCTCGGGGTTCGAGGCGACGATGATCTCGCCCTCGTCGCAACTCCTCGCGAGCTGCGCCGACAGTGGCAGTTGCGCCAGGATCTCGAGATGCGGAACCTTCGCCAGCAGGTCGTCGGCGACATGGTCCGGGTAGATCGCGGAGACGTGCCCACAATGCGGGCAGGACATTTCCGCCATGTTCTTGATCAGGCCCAGCAACGGGATATTGCGTTCGACGCAGAATCGGGCCGACTTGATCGCATCCAGCAGCGCGACGGATTCCGGGGTGCTCACCAGCAGGGCAAAGGCCGGGTGGCCCTGCAGGATGTCGCAACTCGTGATCAACTCGTTGCCGGTACCAGGGGGCATGTCGAGCACCAGATAGTCCAGCTCACCCCAATCGAATGAGCCGAAGAGGTGCTGGATGTAGTCGAACTTGTAGGCGTCCCGCCACACGACGGGCAGGGTCTCGTCCCTCATGAAGAA
>CAUJHX010000145.1 GCA_963204795.1 Pseudomonadota bacterium
GCTCTCCTCCGCCGGCACGGGCCACTTCTACGTGACGATGAAGAACAAGCGCCTCCATCCCGAGAAGCTCGAGACGAAGAAGTACGACCCCGTCGTACGCAAGCACGTCTCGTACAAAGAGACCAAGATCAAGTAGCGGCGGGCGACAGCACTGCGGGCCGCGAGCCAACAGGAGCGCCGTGGGCGACGAGGCCACGGCGTTTTCGTTTGAGCGGGCATCGCGCGCAACGCGCGCGGACGCGAGCGCCGCGAGGCCGGAGAATGCCGCATACCGACGGTCGCACACTCTGGCCCGTTGCCCGCAGCTCGTAGCTCGTCGCACGTAGAATTCACGCATGCCGGAACTCCCCGAAGTCGAGACCACCCGGCGCGGCATCGAACCCCATGTCGTCGGTCGGCGCGTCCGTGCGCTCCTCGTGCACGAGCCGCGACTTCGATGGCGCGTCGAGGCGGACTTGCCGGCGCGTGTTGCGGGTCAGAGGGTCCAGGCCGCGGGCCGGCGTGCGAAGTACCTGCTGCTTGCGCTCGAGCGCGGCACGCTGCTGTTGCACCTCGGCATGTCGGGCAGCCTGCGCGTGCTGCCGGCCGACGCGCCGCGCGACAGGCACGATCACTTCGATCTCGTGTTCGACTCCGGCGAGCTGCTTCGTTTCAACGACCCGCGCCGCTTCGGCAGCCTCCTTTTCACGTCCGGTGATCCCGCGGCTCACCCGTTGCTCGCTGCGCTTGCGCCCGAACCGCTCGACGACTCATTTGATGCGGATTACCTGTGGCGTGTCACGCGCAGCAGGCGCGTGGCAGTCAAGCAGCTGATCATGAATTCGCGACTCGTCGTCGGTGTGGGCAACATCTACGCGAGCGAAGCGCTTTTTCGCGCGGGTATCCGCCCCGGTCGCGAGGCGCAGCGCCTCAGCCGGACCGAAACGGCACGCCTGGTGCGGGCCATCCGCACCGTACTCGCGAACGCCGTGAAGGCCGGCGGCACGACACTGCGCGACTATGTCGGCGCCGACGGCGCGCCCGGCTACTTTCGCCGGAAGCTGCAGGTCTACGAGCGCAGTGGCCAGCCTTGCCGCCGCTGCCGAACACCGATCCGCCGCCGCCTGCAGGGACAGCGTGCCACGTACTGGTGCCCTGAGTGTCAGAAGTGAAGAAGCATTTTGCCGCGTGCGATCCGGTGATGGCCGCATTGATGCGCGCCGCGGGGCCCTACCAGCTGGACCCGGAGGCGACTCGCTCGCCATTTGAATCGCTGGCGCGAGCGATCACACATCAGCAGCTGAACGGCACCGCCGCAGATCGCATCCTCGCGCGCTTCATCGATCTGTGCGGTGAGGGCACCTTTCCCACGCCTGCCGCGGTGCTCGCGCGACCCGACCCCGAGCTGCGCGCGGTGGGCCTCTCGTTCGCGAAAATCGCGAGCCTCAAGGATCTCGCGATGAAGGCCGGCAGCGGCATCGTGCCGGACAGCACCGCGCTCGTCGCGCTCGACGACGCAGCGATCGTCGAGCGGCTCACGCAGGTGCGCGGAGTCGGCCGGTGGACGGTCGAGATGCTGCTCATGTTCCAGCTCGGCCGCCCCGATGTCCTGCCCGTCGATGACTTCGGCGTGCGCAATGGCTTCCGTCTCGCCTACGCCCTGCGCGGGATGCCGACACCCCGCGCGCTCGCCGCCTGGGGCGAGCGCTGGGCGCCCCATCGCACAGCGGCGGCGTGGTACCTGTGGCGCGCGGTAGATCTCGCGCGCGAGGGCCGGCTCCCGCTGCCCGTCGAGCGGCCCCGCGGCATTCGCATCGTGAAGCCGAAGAAAGCGGTCAGGAAGGCCGCCGCACGTCCCGCTCGTAAGAAATCCGCAGCAGGAGCTGGTCCTCGTCGGGCTCCATCGACTCGGGCCGTGCGGAGCCGTCGAGGTCGTAGCAGACCGTGAGGGCGTCACCGTCAAGCTCGATGATTGCCTCGAGCTTGCGGCCCGCGTAGGGCCCGTCGACACCGACCATGTCCATGACGCGCGGCAACACATCAGCGTCGACGCGGTAGTCACCGCTGTCTACCACTGCGCCGCTGCCGTCGCGGATTTCGTAATGGCCTGCGCGCAGGTCGAGGCGGGCGACGCGCAACTCCCCGACCGGAACTTCCCGGTCGGAAACGAATGCAGCGACCGGCAGCCAGCTGCCCTCGAGCCCGCGCTCGAGCGCGTCAGTAGACCTGCCCTTCGCCTTCACCGCGTGGATCCGACGCCGCGTCGACGCGACCGCTCGCGTAATCCCAGGTGACCACCTGCAGATTGCCCCAGCCGCGCTGCGACTCGCGCAGCGTGTAGCCGCGCTTCGTCAGCGATTCGATCTCGGTGGGCGTGAGCGCATCACGCTCGTACTGCAGTACGTCCGGCAGATACTGATGATGGATGCGCGGCGCAGCGACAATCTCCGCCGCGCTGCGACCATCGAGAAAGTCGAGCGTCGCCAGCAGCACCATGCCCGTGATGTAGCTGCCACCGGGACTGCCCGCGATCATCAGGCCTCGCGGGCTTTCGATGAAGGTTGGCGTCATCGACGAGAGCATGCGCTTGCCCGGGGCAATTTCGTTCGCGGCGTTGCCGACGAGCTGGAAACCGTTCGGCACGCCGGCCTTCTTCGAAAAATCGTCCATTTCGTTGTTGAGGAAGAGCCCGGTGCCCGGCACGACAAGTCCCGAACCGAAGAGGAAATTGAGCGTGATCGTGCCGGCCACGCGATTGCCCTCTGCATCGAGCACCGAGAAATGGGTCGTCTGCGGGCCTTGCGACGCTGGCAGGATGCCCGGGAGCTCAGCGCTCGGCATCGCGCGATCGAGACGGATGGAGGCACGCAACCCGGCCGCGTAGTAGGGGTGAATCAGCTCCGCCACGGGCATCTCGACGAAATCAGGATCGCCGAGCCACACTGCGCGATCGCGATGCCCGCGCTTCATCGACGCAATGATCAGGTGCTTGCGCGTCGCAGAATCGAGCTGCGCGAGATCGTATCCCGAGAGAACATTGAGCGCCTCGACGAGCACGATGCCGCCCGAGGACGGAGGTGGTGCGGAGATGATGCGCGCCCCGCGGTACTCGCCCACGATCGGCGCGCGCTCGACGATGCGGTACGCAGCGAGGTCCTCCGCGGTCCAGATGCCTCCAAGCTGGCGCACGCCGGCCACGAGCTGGCGCGAGACCGCACCTTCATAGAAATCCCTCAGGCCGTGCTTCGCGAGCGTCTCGAGCGTGCGCGCGAGCTGCGGCTGGCGGATCACCGTGCCGAGGGGTGGTGCCGCACCGTGGCGCAACCAGATCCGCGCGACCTCCTTCTGCTTCGCAAAGACCTCGCGCTTGTATTCGATGACGGCGCGCAGGTGAGGCGTGACGGGAAAGCCCTCGTGCGCCAGCCTGATCGCAGGAGCAAGCAGCAAGGCGAGCGGCAGCCTGCCGTATTCCTTCACGAGATGTTCCATGCCCGCCGGCTCGCCGGCGATGCCCGCCGCGAGCGCACTGTTCAGGGACAGGCCGGGCACGGGATTGCCGTCGGGCCCGAGGAACATGTCGCGCGACGCCGCGGCAGGCGCCTTCTCGCGCGCATCGATCATCACGTCGCGGCCGTCGCTCGCCCTGTGCAGCAGGTAGAAGCCACCGCCGGCGAGCCCTGAACCCGTGGGGTAGACGACCGCCAGTGCGGCGGTGACCGCCACGGCCGCGTCGAAGGCGTTGCCGCCTTTTTCGAGTATCTCGTGACCTGCGGCAGTCGCGAGCGGATGCGCGCTCGCGATCGCGGCCTTGCCGGGCACGCGCTCCGCGGCCGGCAGCGCATTTGCAACAAGCGCAAAGGCGACGAACCAGATGAGAGCGCCACGGAAGCGCGGTGCCGGCATCATGGCACGCGCCGCTGCTTGCGCAGCTCCGCCGCAACGGCCGGATGCACGAACTCGCTCACATCGCCCCCCAGCACGGCGATCTCGCGCACCAGTGTCGAGGAGATGAACGTGAAATTTTCTTTCGGGGTCATGAACACGGTCTCGATGTCCGGCGACAGGTGGCGGGTCATGTTCGCGAGCTGGAACTCGAACTCGAAGTCGGAGACGGCGCGCAGCCCCCGCACGATCACCGACAGCCCGTGCTCGCGCGCGAAGTCGACGGTCAGGCTCGCATAGCCCACGACTTCGACTCGCGGCAGATCGCCGAGCACCGCCCGCGCCAGCTCGACCCGCTTCTCCACTGAAAACATGGGCGTCTTGTTCGGATTGGCCGCCACCGCAACCACCACGCGCGAGAAGATGCTCGCGGCGCGGCGCACGAGGTCATGATGGCCGTTCGTGATCGGATCGAACGTGCCGGGATAGACGGCTTGCCGCTTCATTCTTCCGGTACTCCCCTCGCGGTTGTCGCCAGATGATACCCGACGTCGCCCGCCCGGCCCGACTTCAGGAGTCGCCACCTGGCCGGCAACACCGGCAACGGCTCCCGGGCCGGCAGCTCGAGGTAGATGAGCGCCCCGTCCGCGAGCCACCCGCCCGCCTCAAGCGCGATTGCAGCCCGCGCGGCCAGATCACTGTCGAACGGCGGATCGAGGAACACGAGATCGCAGGGGTGCGCGGGCCCGGCAAGAAAGCGCAGTGCATCCGTGCACCGGACCTCGGCGTGCTGCGCGTCGAGCGTGGCGAGCACGGACTCGAGACTGCGCGCGACGCGCGGATCATTTTCGACGAAGGTGACGTGAGCGGCGCCACGTGACAGCGCCTCGATCCCGAGCGCGCCGCTGCCTGCAAAGAGGTCGAGTGCGCGCGCCCCCTCCACGCGGCCCATCAGCCAGTTGAACAGCGTTTCCCGCACCCGGTCCGGCGTCGGCCGGACCGCGTTGTCCGGTGGAAACCGGAACTTCCGGCCACGCCACGCGCCGCCGATGATGCGCAATTGCCGCGCCGGACGTCTGCTATTGCTGCCCACGATACCGGAAGCGTAACCTAGCTCGACCGCACGGCAAGCAAAGAGAATCGAAGGGGAATTCCATGCGCGCGACCCTCTGCAGGTCACTCTCCGCGGCTCTCGCAACGAGCGCGCTCCTGCTCGTTGGCTGCAGCGGCGGATCGGGCACGGATCGCGACGACATCGGCCCGACCGATACCTCGAGCGGCAGTCTGCCCGGCGGAACCACGGTGCCGCCCTCGCCCACGGCGCTGCATCCACTCTTCCAGGTCGCGCAAGGCCTGCTGCCCTACCCGACCGATCTCTATTTCTCCGGTTCCACCGACGGCACACTCAACATCTCGCCGGCGAACTCGCTGATCCCCGCGCAGGCCGCGCTCAACTCGATCGACGGTTACGGCGTGAACACGGCGATTCGCGCTCGCTTCTCGGGTGCGGTCAGCGCCACCTCACTCACCGCCGCGAGCGTGCGCGTCGTGCGCGTCAACATCGACAACACGACCAAGGCCACCGTCGGCGTGGCCGGCGTGCTCGTGCCGGGCGTCGATTACACCGTGGGCCTCGCGACTGACGCGGGCGTCGGCAACCAGATCGTCGAGATCCGCCCGCTGCGCCCGCTCGTAGCGAGCACGGGCGCGACCAACAACGGCTACCTTGTCCTGCTGACCAACGGCATCACCGATGCGACCGGCACGGCGGCCGTACCCGACACCGATTACGCGACCATCAAGAACGCCCTCGCGGGCGGCGCCGCCTGCCCGGGCATCACGAACACCACCCTGAACGGGGTGTGCCGCCTCACCGGCGCGCACCTGCAGATTGCGGCGGGCGTGGGCCTGAACCCTGCCAACGTGATCCTCTCGTTCAGCTTCACGACCGGCTCGACGCGTGATTCGCTCGCGGCACTCGCGGCGGGC
>CAUJHX010000146.1 GCA_963204795.1 Pseudomonadota bacterium
TGCACTCGCCGAACGCCTGCGCGCGGCGGGCACGCCGTTCGTGATCGAGCCGGGAATCCGCTTTCGCGGTCAGGTCGGTGAGCAGGCGACCCTGTTTCTCCGCGACCCCTCGGGCAATGCACTCGAATTCAAGGCGTTTCGCGACCCCGCGAGACTGTTTGCGAAGTAGCCGCGAGGCCTTTCAGCCGGCGCTCTCGTGCAAAGCGAGTACGACGAGCCGGCGCGCCAGCCGCTCGCGCCAGCCTTGCGGTCGCGACAGGCCCATACGCGTGAGTGCCTCGTGCATGGCTGGCTCGAGCGGCTGGCGCAGCGCCGCGAGGAGCGCGCGCAGCCGGCCGGCACTCGTCGACGTGCGCGCGGCGAGTGCGCCGAGGGCGTTTGCGAGGCGGGCCTCCACCGGGGTGAGGTCGGTGCCAAACGGAAAGTCGCTGCAGAGGCCGGCGCGACGCGGCCCGGCGAAAACGGCGGCGATACGTTCGGGCGTATTGGTGCGGCGTGTCTCCGGTATCCGGTAGTCGCGCGCGATCTTGCCGGCCGCCTGCGCCCTGGCAAGCAACTCCGGCTGAAATCGTGAATCGGCGATGTCGAGCAGGCGCGCGATCGTTTCGGAGTCGGTCGCACCGCGCAGGTCGGCGACGCCGTACTCCGTGACGACGATATCCCGCAGGTGGCGTGGCACGGTTGTCTGGCCATAGTTCCAGACGATGTTCGAGCTGATGCGACCCGCCTTCTCGCGCGTTGCGCGCAGGCACAGGATCGAGCGCGCGCCTGGCAAGGCATGTGCCATCGAGACAAAGTTGTATTGTCCACCGACACCGCTGACGACGCGACCATCCGCGAGCGTATCGGACACGGCCGCGCCGAGCAGCGTCACCATCATGGCCGTATTGATGAAGCGCGCATCGCGGCGTTGCAGGCAACGCAACTCGTAGTCGGCGCCGTACAGCTGATTGACGAAGCTGACGCCGCACATGTCGATGCGGCGCAACTCACGCTCCGGCATTTCGCGCAATCTGGCGTAGAAGCCGCGCGGGCCGAGGAAGAACGCCGCATGCGCGACGATGCCGCCCTGCAGTTCCCGGCCGAGGCACTGCGCTGCAAGCTTGTGGCGCGCCCCCGCATCGCCGAGGTCGGCGGGAATCCACTCGCCTGCGGGCGCGCGGATGCGGCCGTCGCGATAGCGAGTGTCCACGCGAAAGACGCCGCAGCGCCGCAGTTCAGCAAAGGTCGCTTCATCGAGATGGCGGGCAACACCCGCTTCGGACAGCGCTTCGAGGATGCTGCCGTCGAAGCGCTCACCGATGCGCCCCTGGGCAAGCAGTCGCATCAGCGGCAGCGAAGGATAGACGTGCCGCCGCAGGATGCCGGCGCGCAGCAGGTCGAGCATCTGGTCGACGAGCATCTCGCTGCAGGCATAGAGGCCCTGGCGGAACGGGCCCGCATCGACAGCGTCGCTGTCGCCGAGGGCCTCGAGGATAGCACGCCAGGCGTCATTGCGCTGATGGCGCAGCAGCAGCGAATAGACGAGCGCGTCGCCGAGTTCGCCGATGCCAATCTGCAGCGTGCCACCGTCGGGCACGAGGGCACCAGCGCGCATCGCGATCGCATGATCGACCGTGCGCAGCGGCAGATTCGGCGGGCCGAAGAGCTCGTAGTCGTAACGCGGATGATCGATCAGGAAATCGAGGCGCCCGGGGTCGACACAGGCGCCGCCGAACATGAAAGGCAGACGGGGATGTACGGCGCCGATCAGCACGATGTCACGTCCAGCGGTGCGCGCGGCCTCGATCTGTGGCAGCAGATCCACCGTGACGTCGGGATTTGAGCCGAAGGAGAGCTGCATCTGCCCCGCGACAGTGCGTTTTGCGACGAGCTGCGCAATCACGTTCGCGCCGCGCGCGAGGAAATCGCGCGCCACGTGGGTGTAGTTGGCTGACAGGTAGTTCTGCTGCGCCGAGTCGACGCCGAGCCAGGCGCCCGGTTCGAAGAAGAATTCGATCACCTCGATGTTGGGGGGTAGCGTGCCGGACCTCGCGGCGCGAACGTAGTCGAGTTCCGGGTAGTCGGCGAATACCCGCTCGACGATGGGCTCGAGGAGCCGTCGCTCGAGGTCACTGCGCGCGCGGGGCCGCGTCAGCGAGAGCGCGGTGAGGATCGTGAGCTGAAGCGCGGGATCACGCGCGGCGCGCCGGTAGAACTCGTTCGCCACGAGGTTCGGCTTGCCGATGCCGAGCGGCAGGCCCAGGACGACGCGGTCGCCGACGCGCGCGAGCGTCGCGTCCACGCATTCGTCGATCGTGCTGAAGACTTGCGGCAAATCAGGGCGCGGGCGCGAGCTTCACGGACCAGATGACCGTGACGACGTTGCCGACCATCTCGGTCGAACGCCATTCACCCTGGCCCACTCCGTAGTCGAGCCGGTTGATCGCGAGCTCGCCTGCGATCACGCTGCCGGGCGTGTTGCCGCCGGCATGGGCAGTGAGTGTGAACGGCAGGGTCACTTCCCGGGTGATGTCGCGGATGGTGAGCTTGCCGGAGGCTTCGAAGCGGTCGTGCGCGATGCGCTTGAACCGGGTCGCCGCAAAATGCGCCTGTGGAAACCTCTTCACATCGAAGAGGTCCGCTGTACGCAGGGCAGAGTCGCGATCCTTGTCTTTCGTATCGAGCGAGCTGGCATCGATCGCAACCGCAAGCCGGGTCGGCGTGCCATCTTCAGCCAACATGAGCGTTACCGTGAACTTGTCGAAGGCGCCCGTCGTGGCGGCGCCCGCCTGCGTGAAGCGGAACTGGAGAGACCCGGTGGTGTCGCTGCCGGCAAGCGTGCCGGGTGCAGCAGCGAACGCTTCACCTGCGCCGGGTCCCATGATGAGCAGCGCTGCAAGGACGGCCGGCAGGCGCGCGAAGGGCAGCATGCGCTTCAGCACCACGTCGCGGTTGAGGAAATGATGCTTGAGCGCGGCGAGCAGGTGCAGCGTTGCGACGACCCCGAGCGTGATCGCGAGAATCTCGTGCGCATCGTGCGCGATGTCGAAGGTGGTTTCGCTCGGCGCCACGAGATCCGGCAGCTGGAAGAAGCCGAACCACGATACCGGGAAGTTCTTGGCAGAAGACATGATCCAACCCGCGAGCGGGACCGCGAGGAGCAGTGCGTAAAGAAGGGCATGCGCGCCGCGCGCTGCCGTCTTTTCCCAGACTGCCATGGTGGCGGGCATTTCAGGCGTGCGGTTGGCCGCCCTCCACAGGAGACGCAGCGTCGCCAGCACAAGGATGGTGATGCCGACCGACTTGTGACGCGCGAGGACCGCGAGCTTCTGCAGACCGACGGGTAGACCTTCGGCGATCAATGCCAGGAAGAACTGGGTGACGACGAGCAGCACGATGGCCCAATGGAAGAACTTCGCGACCGAGCCCCAGCGTTCCAGGGTATTGCGGATCGGCATATGCTCGACTCCATGGGAGGGAGAAGCGGTCAGTTTAGCAAGGCGACGCTGGCCGCGGTGATGCTCGCCGCGCTGGCGCTCACCGGCTGTCCTGCGGCACGGCGCGGTGCTCCCCCTCCGTTGCCGGTGCCCGGATCATCGCCTGCCGAAATTGCTCCGCCCGCAGCCGGCGCAACGAGATACCGGGTGGCGAGCGGTGAATCGCTCATTGTCGTGCTCGTCTACCGGGGTGGGGCCTTTGCGTCGCTCGGGCACAACCATGTCATTGCCTCCCGGTCGCTCGCAGGCGTCATCGACGTGCGCGATCCGCCGTCAGCCAGCACCTTCGAGCTGCACTTGCCGGTCGCCGAGTTCACCGTCGACGAGCCGCAGCTGCGGAGCGGTCGCGGACCAGACTTCGCAAACGCGGTCTCCGACTCGGCGCGCGAGGGCACGCGGCGCAACATGCTGGCTGAAGACCAGCTCGATGCCGTGCACTTCCCGCAGATCGTGGTGCGCGCGGTCTCGTTCACCGGCGGGCCGCACAGCTTCGCAGCCCGTTTCGAAGTGAGCATGCGCGGGAAACGCTACACGCTCGAGGTGCCGGTGCAGGTGGATCGACCCGATGCCGATCGCCTGCACATCACCTCGAAGTTCCCGGTCTCCCAGCGTGCCCTCGGGCTCACGCCCTTGAGCGTGATGCTGGGCGCGATTCAGGTCGAGGACATGCTCGCTATCGAGGTCGACCTCAGCGCACGCCGAGTTCCCTGAGCACGGCGTCCGCGTGGTACACCTTCTGCAGCGCCTCGCGGATGATGGCAGGGTGCACGGCGATGGCGCGATTCTGCGCGACGTCGAACCCATAGCGGCCCGAGATCGAGTGGATGTTGCCGTCGAACAGCAGGCCGACGATGCGCCCCTGCGCGTCGATCAGCGGGCTGCCCGAGTTTCCGCCGACGATATCGTTCGTTGTCGATATGCAGAACGGAGTCTGCATATCGAGCGAGTCGCGCACTCTCAACCAGCTGTCGGGAATGCGGAAGGGCTCGCTCCCCGTCGCACGCCCGAAGGCCGTCGCGAGCTGAGTGAACGGCGGGATGTCCCTGCCATCCTCGTTCCAGCCGGCAACCGTGCCGTAGTTGAGGCGCAGCGTGAAAGTCGCGTCGGGGTAGACGTTTGTGCCGTAAACCTTGAAGCGAGCTGCAGCGATTTTCTCCGACGCTGTGGTGATCGGCGCTTCGACCTCGTCCTCGTAGCGCTTGCGCACCGCGCGCGAGGGTTCGTCGATCGCGAGCGCGAGCCGGATCATCGGGTCGCCCGACGCGGCAATGGCCGCCGCGCCGCCGTCCCACAGCTGCCTGCGGGTGGCCGGGTCGGCGAGTTTCGTGTCAGCGATCAGTCTTGCGGCGAGACGGTCCGGCGAATCCTTCGCAAGCAACAGGCGCACGACCGGATGATCCGGACCGAGCCACTCGCGCATCCGCTCGAGCGAGAAGGACAGCGTGAGGTTCTCGAGCTCCGGATAAACAGGAACCGTTGCGAGCGTCCGTTGTGCAAGTCGCGGCAGTGCGGTGTCCGTGTACTCGCGCAGCCGTTCGGTGTTCGGCTTGCCGCGCTCGGCGGCAGCGCGCACGAGCGTGCGGGCGTAGCGGAAGCTCGCACTGTTGAAGCCGCCCGCCCCTTCGAGGAAGAGGTAAGGCAGGTAGAGGCTGCGCTCGATCGTCGTCGCCTTCGTGATATCCGCCCATGGGTCGCCGAACGCGGTATCGCCCGCCATTTTCGCGCGCAGCGCCTGCTCAGCCTCGCTCTTCGCGGCGAGTAGCGAGTCCCCGCGCAGGGCGTCGAGCAGCTTGCGTTGCACCTTGATCCCGTTCTCGAGCGAGTTGAGCGGTTCCTCAACGATGCGTGCCGCCGCTTCGCTCCCCTTGCCGAACTGGATGTAACGGCCGCGCAGCTCGGCATAGCGCAGCAGCCAGTTCGGCAGGACGAGGTCGCGCTGGAACTCGAGCTCAGCGCGCGTATCGAGGCGTTCGGTGGCACCCGGGTGACCGGAGACGAACATGGGCTCGCCCGCCTCGGGACCCGCGAAGCGGATGGGGAAATAATCCGGTGTCTTTGCGGGCTTGCCCTTCTCGTAGGCCCGCAGCATCGAGAAATCGAGCGACCAGCGCGGGAACTGGAAGTTGTCCGGATCGCCACCGAAAGCCGCGATGTCGGCTTCGGGCGCGAGCACGAGGCGCACGTCGTCGTAGCGCTTGTACCTGTAGAGGAAGTACTGCCCACCCTGGTAGAGCGTGACGCTTTCGCACTTGAGCCCCGTGTTCTTCTCGCAGGCCTGCTCGAGCCGCGTGAGCGCCTCCTTGCGCGCGTCGTTCGCCGCCGGCCCGTCGAGCCCGGTGATGGCCTGCGTCACCTTGCCGGTGACATTCTCCATCGACTGCAGCACGTCGGCCACTTGTGTCGCGCAGCGCGGCTCGTCACTGCGACCGCGGGAAACGAAGCCTGTCTGCACGAGACTCATGTCCCGGGTCGACAGATTCGCGAGACAAGCCTCGACGCAGTGGTGGTTCGTGAGAATGAGGCCTTCGGGGGAGACGAAGGATGCCGTGCAGTTCGAAAGGCGGATGGTGCTGCGCCGCGCCCGATCGAGCCACGCACTGTCGATATTCGCGCCGTACTTCGCCTCGACAGTTGCCGCCGGGAAATTGTCGAACGTCCACATGCCCTCGTCGGCTGACGCCGCAAGCGAGGCGCCGAGCAGCAGGGCGAGCATTGCTAAACGCATGATGGCCTCGCCGAAAGATGAGGCCGGCGATTCTAGCGGGCGCGAAGCCATTCTTGCGCGGGGGATGCCTTGCGACGCAGCGCGCTTGCGACGAGTCGAGTCGCCAGGTGCGCTGACCCGCGGTTACCCGGGCGCCAGCAGCATCGCGAGGCCCTCCGGGCTCTCGATCATTGCGTAACGCCCCCGATCCAGGTCGGCAGGAAGATCTGCGGCTAACGGCACATCGAGGGCCGCAAGGCGCGCGCGACGATCGGCTGGATCCCCGGCGGTGAACACGAGCAGCGGCCTGTCGAAGAAGCGTGGCGCATGAAGGGCGAGATTCAGGTGATCGCTCGTGAGCGACAGGTGGCGCCATGGGATGCCCTCAAGCTCCATACCATCTTCGTCGGTCAGCGCGACGAACCCGAACCCTTCCCATTGCTGGCGTGTCACCCTGAAGTCGCGCGCGGGCAGGCTGTACTCGACGAAATCGCCGCACAGCGACGGCCGGTCGCGATCGCGATCCGCGGGCGAGAAGGTGCGTGCCTCGAGCACCGTGACCATGTGTCCCGCGGGATCGCGAAAGCCCACTTCGTTGAAGACCTCGTCGCCCGTGCGGCGAAACGCGATTTCGATGCCCGCAGCCTCGATCGATGCAATGTGCCGTGCAATATCCTCGCGTACGAACGTGAGCGAGGGCGACTCGAAGCGGTACTGGTGCAGGCCGATCACCATGCGCCCATCGGTCAGCGCGCCATAGGGGTGCGACCAGACGTCGCTCGTCACACACTGGGTGAATCCGAGCCGCTCGTAGAACTCCACCGAAGCACGGATGTCGTCTGTCGCGAGCGAAAGTTCGAGGAAGCGGCCGAGCACGCGGCGCTCAGGTGCTCGCGACCACGCGCGGAAAGCCGCCCGCCTGACGGGTGGCAGCCGTGCCGGTCCAGCCGAGCGTGTGCCGGGCGATGAGAGAGCCGAGCGCCTGGACATGCCCGGAGCACGCATTGAGCGCCGGCACATAATCGAGGCGCGTGCCGCCGGCACGGAGGAAGCGCGCGCGATCCTCGACGGCGATTTCCTCGAGCGTCTCGAGGCAATCGATCGCGAACCCCGGGCAGGCGACTGTGACGGTGTGCACGCCGCGGGCGGGCAGCGACTCGAGAACCTCATCTGTATAGGGCCGCAGCCAGCGGCCGCCACCGAAGCGCGACTGGAAGGCGACGCTCCATTCCCCGTCGTGCAAGCGCAGCGCGTCGGCGAGTCGCTGGGCCGTTGCGTGACAGCGCTTGTGGTACGGGTCGCCCTTGTCGCAATAGGCGCTCGGTATGCCGTGCCAGGACAGCAGCAGGTGTCCGGTGCGCCCGTTCGCGGCCCAGTGCGCGGCGATGCTCGCGCGCAGTGCCTCGATGTAACCGTCGTCGTCGTGGTAATCGGCGATGAAGCGCACTTCGGGCACCCAGCGCAACTTGCCGAGCACGGCCGCGACCTTGTCGTAGACCGCACCCGTCGTCACGCCGCAATATTGCGGAAAGAGTGGCACGACGAGGAGACGGCGCGCGCCGCGGTCGATCAGCCCGAGGATGGCGTTCTCGATCGACGGGCTCGAGTACAGCATGCCGATCGCCACCGGCGCAGCCGCGGCGAACTGCGGGGTCAGCTCGCGCTCGAGTGCTTCACGCAGCGATTCCGACAGTGACAGCAAAGGCGATCGACCCGCCGCGAACATTTCGCGGTACTTGCGCGCGCTGCGCAACGGGCGGATCGGCAGGATGAGGCCACGGAGGATGGGCAGCCACAACCAGCGGGGCATCTCGACGACCCGCGGGTCGGACAGGAGCTCGCCGAGAAAGCGGCGGATATCACGTACGGAGGCCGAATCGGGTGAGCCCGAGTTGACGAGCAGTACGCCGACGCGCTCGCTGCCATCGTGCGGAAAACCCGGCGTGCCAGGAAATGTGGGCATGCGACTCCCGTGTCAAACGACGCCGCCGACGCACACGTACTTGAGTTCCGTGTAGTCGAGGATGCCGTACTTCGAGCCCTCGCGGCCGACGCCTGATTCCTTGACGCCGCCGAACGGCGCCACCTCGGTCGAGATGATGCCGGTATTGACGCCGACGATGCCGTACTCGAGGCCTTCCTGCACACGCCATGAGCGCGCCAGATCGCGTGTGTAAAAGTACGCGGCGAGTCCGAACTCGGTGTCGTTCGCCATCGCGATCGCCTCGGCCTCGGTCCTGAAACGAAAGAGCGGCGCCACGGGGCCGAAGGTTTCTTCGCGCGCGACCATCATCTTCGGTGTCACGTTTGTGAGGATGGTGGGTTCGAAAAAGGTGCCGCCGAGGGCATGGCGCTTGCCGCCGTATGCGACGCGCGCACCGTTCGCCACGGCGTCATGGATGTGCTCCTCGACCTTCGCGAGCGCCTTGGGGTCGATCAACGGTCCCTGATCGGTGGCACCCTTCAGGCCATCGCCGACCCGCAGAAGCGCCACCGCTTCGGTGAGCTTCGCGGTGAAGGCGTCATACACCCCCTCCTGCACCAGCAGGCGGTTCGCACACACACAGGTCTGCCCGGTGTTGCGGTACTTGCTCGCGATTGCGCCCTGCACGGCGGCATCGAGGTCGGCGTCGTCGAACACGATGAAGGGCGCATTGCCACCGAGTTCGAGCGAAATCTTCTTGAGGGTGCTCGCGCTCTGCACCGCGAGCTTCTTGCCGATCTCCGTCGAGCCCGTGAAAGTGATCTTGCGAACCACCGGATTGGCGGTCATCTCGCCGCCGATTGCGGTGGCGCTGCCGGTGAGGACGCTGAACACACCGGCGGGCACGCCGGCGCGTGCGGCGAGCTCGGCCAGCGCGAGCGCCGAGTAGGGCGTTTGCGTGGCGGGCTTGCACACGAAAGTGCAACCTGCGGCGAGCGCAGGGCCTGCCTTGCGCGTGATCATCGCGGAAGGGAAATTCCACGGCGTGATGGCAGCCACCACGCCGACCGGCTGACGCAGCACGAGGAGGCGCTTGTCGGGCTGATGGCCGGGGATCACATCGCCATAGAGACGCTTGCCTTCCTCGCCGAACCATTCGAGGAACGAGGCCGCGTAGGCGATCTCGCCCTTCGATTCGGCGAGCGGCTTGCCCTGCTCGGCGGTCATCAGGGTGGCGAGATCCTCCTGGTTCGCGAGCATCAGGTCGCTCCAGCGCCTGAGGATATGGCCGCGGTCCTTCGCGGTGCGTGCAGCCCATGCAGGAAAGGCGCGCGCGGCCGCATCGATCGCCCGGCGAGTTTCCTCCCTGCCGGCGTCCGGCACGGTGCCGAGTTTCTCTCCGGAGGCAGGGTTGACGACGTCAATGGCGCGCTTCGAGTCCGCGTCGACCCAGTGGCCGTCGATATGGCACTGCTGCCGCAGCAGGGACGTGTCTTGCAGTTTCATGGCGTAAATCCTGGGGTCAGCCGACGAATCCGGCGAAGAAAGCGAGCGTGCGCTCGAGCGCGAGTCGTGCGCTCTGTGCGTCATACTGTGCGCGGTCGGCATTGCCGAAAGCGTGATCCGCGGGATAGGTATGGAACACGCCTGCCGGATGCACCGCGCGGATCTTTTCGATGATGGCGGGCGGGATGCTCGCGTCCTTCTCGCCGAAGTGATAGATGACGGGGCATTTCGGGGCTTCGTCGCAATACTTCGGGATGCTGGCCCCGTAGTAGCAGGCCGCCGCCACCACCGGGAGCCGGCACGCTGCGACATACGCGACGGTGCCGCCCCAGCAGAACCCCACGATGCCGGTCTTCCCCGAGCCTTTCACCGCGCTGATCGCGGCGCCGACGTCGGCGAGGAACTGGTCCTTGCCCACCTGCTTCATGTAGCCAATGCCTTCCTGCATCGTCTCGGCCGTGTAGCCGAGATCGATGCCGCGGCGCACGCGATCGAAGAGGGCGGGCGCGATCGCCGTGTAGCCCTGCGCAGCGTAGTCGTCGGCGACCGCACGGATGCTGCGGTTGACGCCGAAGATCTCCTGGATCACGACCACGGCGCCGCGCGGCTTGCCTTGCGCGGCCGCAAGGTAGGCCTGGAACTCATGGCCGTCGCGGGCCATCAGCGTCGTGAAGTCACCCATGCCGCCAAGGATATCGCGGTCAGGAGGCAGGGACCACGCGCTGGTCGATTGCCCCGAAAATACTGCGGCCGGCTGCATCGGGCATCTCGATGCGCACCCGGTCACCGAAGCGCAGGAACGGTGTTTGCGCCCGCCCGCCCGCCAGCAGTTCGAGTGTGCGCTTCTCGGCAAGACAGCTCGAGCCACGGCTGCGATCGTAGTTCGACACCGTACCCGAACCGATGATCGCGCCCGCACCGAGCCGCCGGGTGCGCGCCGCATGCGCGATGAGCTGCGGGAAACTGAAAGTCATGTCCACGCCGGCATCGGGCGCGCCGAAGGGTGCATCATTGATGCGGCTCACGAGCGGCAGATGCACCCTGCCGTCGCGCCAGGCATGGCCGAGTTCGTCGGGTGTCACGGCGACGGGGGAGAATGCCGTCGCGGGTTTCGACTGGTAGAAGCCGAAGCCCTTCGCGAGCTCGCCGGGAATCAGGTTGCGCAACGACCAGTCGTTGGCGAGCACGAGCAGCCGGATGTGCTCTCCCGCCGCGTCCGGTGCGATGCCCATGCGCACGTCGTCGACGATCACCGCGATCTCGGCCTCGAGGTCGATGCCGAAGTCCTCGCTCGCAAACGCTGCATCATCGGTCGGGCCGAGCAGGTCGTCGGAGCCGCCCTGGTAGATGAGCGGATCGGTCCAGAACGAGGCCGGCATCTCCGCACCGCGGGCCTTGCGCACGAGTTCCACGTGGTTCACGTAGGCGCTGCCGTCGGCCCAGTGGTGCGCGCGTGGCAGCGGTGCCGCGCAGAGGCGCGGATCGAAGGGCTTCGCGGCCGCGACGGTGCCGGCCTCGAGGCGCGCGGCGAGCGCCGCGAGCTGCGGCGCAAGCGCTGTCCACTCATCGAGTGCGGACTGCAGGGTCGGCGCGATACCGTCGGCGAAGACGCAGCGGCTGAGATCGCGACTCACGACGACGAGGCGGCCGTCGCGGCCGCTCTTCAGGCTCGCGAGTTTCATGCGGAGGCCGGGGCTGCACGCTCGAGAATGGCGGTGACCCCCATGCCGCCGGCCGTGCAGATCGAGATGAGGCCGCGACGTGCCTGAGGGCTCCCGGCCAGCATCTGCGCGAGTGTCGCGACGATGCGGGTGCCGGTGGCGGCGAACGGGTGGCCGATGGCGACGCTGCCGCCCTTGAGGTTCAGCTTCGCGCGATCGATGCGGCCGAGTGGGTGTTCGAGGCCGAGGCGTTCGCGGCAGAACTCTTCCGACTCCCACGCGGCGAGCGTGCACAGCACCTGCGCCTCGAAGGCCTCGTGGATTTCGTAGAAGTCGAAATCCTGCAGCGAGAGGCCCGCGTCTTTCAGCATCGCGGGCACGGCATAGGCGGGTGCCATCAGCAGACCCTCGTGGCCGTTCACATAGTCGACCGCCCATGCCTTGCCGTAGGTGAGCCACGCGAGTACGGGAAGTCCGCGCGCCTTTGCCCATTCCTCCGACGCGAGCAGCACCGTGGAAGCGCCGTCGGTGAGTGGCGTGCTGTTACCCGCCGTGAGCGTGCCCGCGGCGCTGCGATCGAACGATGGCTGCAGCTTCGCGAGCTTCTCGAGTGAAGTGTCGGCGCGGATATTGTTGTCGGTCGCGAGCCCTTCGTAGTCGACGACGAGATCGCCGTAGAAGCCCGCCCGCCAGGCCGCCGCGGCTTTCGTGTGACTTTCGAATGCCAGCTGATCCTGCGCTTCGCGTGTGATGCCCCAGGTCTTCGCCATCTGCTCGCAGTGTTCGCCCATCGACAAGCCCGTGCGCGGCTCGACGACCGCAGGCATCACCGGCCTGAAATCGCGCGGTCGCAGAGCGAAGAACGGCGCGATGCGTGCACCGAAGCTGCGCCCGCGGTAGCTGCGCAGCAGCTTCTGTTGATAGGAGCGCGGGTAGACGATCGGCACATCGCTGACCGAGTCGACGCCGCCCGCGATGCCGGCGTCGATCTGCCCGAGCGCGATCTTGTTGCCGACGAGGATCGCGGCCTCGAGGCTCGTGCCGCAGGCGCGCTGGAGGTCGAGCCCGGGGGTGTGCGGATCGAGTCCGCTCGACAGGACGCATTCACGCGCGAGGTTGAAATCCCTCGAATGCTTGATCGTCGCGCCTGCGATGACGTCGCCGAGGCGTGTACCCGCGAGGTTGAATTTCGTCACGAGCGCGCGCAGCGCCGCGGACAGCATGTCCTGGTTGCCGACCGCGGCGTAGGCGCCGTGCGCCCTTGCAAACGGGATGCGCTGGCCGCCGATGACGGCGACGCGTCGAATGGCTGATCCGGCGAGCATAGTCGGGATAGAATGCCACGCTCCCTGCCTCTCCAGCCAATTCCGATGCCGTCACGCCTGCCGCAGGCTCGCGCGGATGCCGCAGCAATCGCGCATCTCGCCGGACCGTTGCTCGTCAACAATCTCGCCACCGCCGGGATGGTCACGGCCGACACCGTCATGGCCGGCTGGCTCGGGGCGCGCGACCTTGCCGCCGTCGCAGTCGGCGCAAACTACGTGTCATTCTTCCATCTCGGTGGCCTCGGTCTCCTGATGGCGCTCTCCCCGACCGTCGCTCATGCCTACGGGGCGGGCCGCAACGACGAAGTGGGCAGCTTCACGCGCAATGCGCTATGGCTCGCGATGGCAATGGCTCTGCTCACGTGTGCGGCGCTGCTGCTTGCGAAACCCGTGCTGCTCGCGATCGCGATTCCGCCTGATGTCGCGGATCTCGCCGCCCGCTACGTGCGCGCCGTGGCCTTCGGCGTGCCCGCCATGTTTGCGTTTCTCGCGATGCGCTTCTCGAGCGAGGGGATCGGCTGGACACGGCCGATCATGTTTACGGCGGTACTCGCATTCGGGGCGAATGTGGCGGGCAACTATGTCTTCAATGTACGGAAAGTTCGGCCTGCCGGCACTCGGAGCGGTCGGTTGCGGTGTGGGCACGGCGCTCGCGAGCTGGACGGTGTTCACCTTCATGTGGTGCTACATGCGTCGCCACCGCCGCTACGCGCCCTTCAGGCCGCTGCAGAGGTTCGAGCTGCCGGACAAGGCGCGCCTGCGCGAAGTCCTCGCGCTCGGCCTGCCCATCAGTGGCAGCGTGCTCGCGGAAGGCGGGCTCTTCGCGTCTGCGGGCCTGATGCTCGGTGCGTTCGGGCCGACGGTGCTCGCCGCGCACGCGATCGCGATCAACTATGGCGCGCTGATGTTCATGATTCCGCTGTCGCTGCACTCAGCGACCACGATCCATGTCGGGCATCAACTCGGGCGCGGCGACGCCGCGGCCGGGCGCTTCGCCGGGTGGGTCGGCATGGCGCTGTGTGTCGCCATCATGACGATCTCGGCGCTCGTGCTGCTCGTATTTCGACGACAGGTCGCCGGTGCCTACACGGGTGATGCAGCGGTGCTCGCGCTCGCGACCCAGTTGCTCGCCTTCGTCGCAGCCTTCCAGGTGGCCGACGGCCTGCAGGTGGGGGCCGCCGGTGCGCTGCGCGGCTTCAAGGACGCGCGCGTGCCGATGCTCCTCAACGTCGTCGCCTACTGGCTCATCGGCTTTCCGCTGGCCTATGGGTTCGGTGTCGTGCTCGGGCAGGGCGTGCGCGCGGTCTGGACCGGGCTCATCGCCGGGCTTGTCGTCTGTGCGGTGCTGCTGTCGTGGCGCTATGCGCTCATCACCCGACGCGCCGTCGCAGCGCGCGCAGTCCAAGGGAATTCGAGCAGGAAGCAGCGATCGCAGCCGTGATGGCCCGTCGCTCACTCACGGCCCTTCGGCGCGCCGGGATAGCCGTAGCCGAGTGTCTCGATTTCGACGACCTCACCGTCCTCGATCGTCAACCGCCGCATCAGTTTGTTCGGACCGAGGTTGTAGGTCCAGGTTTCGACCAGAACCTCGATGTGGCTGCCGCCCGCGACATGCACGGGGCGACCGTAATACCAGATGATCGGCGGACGGAGCGCGTGGCGTTCCTGCACCTCGGTCGGTACGCCGCACCAGGTGGCCACCTGGTCGCGGGTAGTGCCTTCCACGACCAGGCGCGTACCACAGCGCAGGCTCTCTGCCCTGGCCGCTGGCGTGCAGGCGAGGGCGAGAAGGAGCAGGGCGCACAGGCGCGTCATGCCTGCCACGGTACCGCGTGGTACCTGAACGGACAATGACCAGCTGGTTCGTGCGCCCGGCGGCGTGATTGCGCTCATGGCGGCCTGCGCGGCAAGATGCCCGCCACCATGACGCAGCGCTTCGCCAGCTTCCGCGAGTTCTATCCATTCTACCTCGGCGAGCATCGCCATCCGGTCTCGCGGCGCCTGCACGTGGTCGGCACGCTCGCGATGCTCGCCATCGTCGCGTTCGCGCTCGCATCCCGGCAGTGGCGGCTCGTGCTGATCGGCATCGTGATCGCCTACGGCTGCGCGTGGCTCGGGCACTTCGTCTTCGAGAAGAACCGCCCGGCGACATTCAGCCATCCCCTCTACAGCCTGCGCGGCGATTTCGCGATGCTGCGCGACGTGCTCCTGCGTCGCACACCCTGGTAGCGACATGCCGGCCACAGCCATCGACCGCATTTTCGAGCGGCGCCTTGCCACGCTCGTCAATGGCGGCGGCGCACCGCTGCTGCGCGGTGGCCTGCGTGGCGTGGAAAAGGAGTCGCTGCGCGTTACGCCTGACGGGCATATCGCGATGACGCCGCATCCGCGCGCGCTCGGGTCGGCGCTGACGAACGAGCAGTTCACGACCGATTACTCGGAAGCGCTGATCGAGCTCGTGACGCCGACCTTCACGACGAACTGGGAGCTGCTGCAGTACCTGTGCGACATGCACCAGTTCGTCTACCGCCATCTCGGCGACGAGCGGCTCTGGGCGACCTCGATGCCGTGTCGCATCGAGAGTGACGAGTCGATCCCGATCGCGCAGTACGGCCCCTCGCACATCGGCCGCATGAAGACCGTGTACCGCGAGGGACTCGGGCTGCGCTACGGCCGCGTGATGCAGGCGATTTCGGGCGTGCATTTCAACTATTCGTTCCCGGAGAAATTCTGGGAGCCGTATGCCGCGCTGCGCGAACGTGGAGACAGCCGCGCGCTGCGATCGGCGGCCTACTTCGACCTGCTGCGCAACTACCGCCGTCACGGCTGGCTCGTGCTGTATCTTTTCGGTGTGTCGCCAGCGGTCTGCAGCTCCTTCCTGCGGGTGCGGGGCGAGACACTGCCCGTGGTGTCGAAAGGCACGGCGTATGAGCCCTGTGCCACGACGCTGCGCATGAGTGATCTCGGCTACCGCAACCGCAAGCAGGCGGGCGTTTCGGTCTCGGTCAACAGTCTCGAAGCTTATGTGCACGATCTCACGCAAGCCATCAGTACGCCGTATCCACCCTACGAGGCGCTCGGCGTGAATGTCGACGGGAAGTGGCGCCAGCTCAACGCCAATCTGCTGCAGATCGAGAACGAGTATTACAGCAACATCCGGCCGAAGCGTGTCGCGCGCTCCGGCGAGCGACCCACGAAAGCGCTGCTGCGCGGTGGCGTCGAGTACGTCGAGGTGCGCGCACTCGACGTCAGCGCTTTCGATCCGGTGGGCGTGAATCAGGCGAAACTGCGTTTCCTCGAGGCCTTCCTCGCACTGTGCCTGCTGCGGGAGAGTCCGCCGATCGAAACTGGCGAGCAGGAGGCGCTCGATCGCAACCACGTGCTCGTCGCGCGTCGCGGTCGCGAGCCGGGACTGACCTTGCAGCGGGACGGGCGAGCGGTGCGACTCATCGACTGGGCCGAGGAACTCATCGACGGCATGACCGGGCTCTGCGAAGTCCTCGACGCGGATGACACGGCGCGTCCTTACACGCAGGCTCTTGCCCTGCAGCGGGAGAAACTGCGCGATGTCGCGCGCACGCCCTCGGCGCGGCTGATGCACGAGCTCGAAACGACAGGCGAGTCCTTTTTCGATCTCGCGCAGCGCATGTCGAGCACGCACAAGGCCTATTTCCTCGATCTGTACCCGCCGAATGCGGCGCGCCTGGACGAATTCCAGAAGGGGGCAGAGGAGTCGCTTGCCCGCCAGCAGGCGATCGAAGCGGCCGACAGCGGTACCTTCGAGGCCTATCTCGCCCGGTATTTCGCGAACTAGTTCACAGAATTCGCGCAAAGCCCTGATTTGACATATCCGGTTCGCGCAATTGCCTCCCCCTCGTCTCGGGGAAAGTATTAAAATCGGCGCCGACAAGAGTTAGAACGAATCAGGGATGAGTCCCCCGCTGATGAAAACGACCAAGCCTTTCGGGGCGGACGGTTTTGCTTCCACTCCACTCGTCGCAGCCAACGAGCCGACGATGCCCGATGCGGCGCAGAAGGATCGCGCGCCACGAACGGGCGCGACTCGTGGCTGGGACCCGTACGACGTCTGGCGCACCCGCGTCAAGGCGCCGCGCGAGACCGAAGCCCCCGCCCTCTGAGCCCCTGTGTCCGCGGCGACGCAACCGCAAGAGGGTGAGTCGCTCGTAGCCCGCACCCTGCGCACGGGATTTCCGTGGCTGCGCTTTCCGGACGAACTCGAACGGGAGTTCGTGGCTGAGTATCGGCAGTCCCGCCGCCGGCTGGTGCGCATCGGTGTGTGCATCGCGCTGGCGACGATTGGCGGTCTCGCGCTCCTTGACCGGATGCTGATCGGCGTCAATGCGCACGGCGTGCCGGATGTCATCCGCTTCGGTGTGCACCTGCCGCTCGTCGTCATCGCCATCGTGCTCACCTCGCGCCGCCTGTATCGCTGGTACTGGCCATTCGTGCACAGCTTTGCGCCGCTCTACGGCCTTGCGACCGTGGTGCTCGCGGTCAACGCCGAGGGCGCGCTCACGACCTTCATCTATGCGCGCCTCGTGATCGCGATATTCTTCTTCTATTTCATGCTCGGCCTGTCGTTCCGGGCGGCGCTGCGCACGAATGTGGTGACACTGGCGGGATTCGTGATTGCCGCCGTCTTCGGCAAGGTATCGCCGCAGTTCGCGGTCTACCTGTCATTCCTGCTCCTCTGTGCGAATTTTTACGCGGGCGTCGGTTGCTACGCGCTCGAGCACGCCAATCGCGTCTCATTCCTCGACCGGCGCCTGCTGCACGAAGTGGCGACACACGATGGACTCACCGGGCTGCTGAATCGCGCTGCTTTCGAGAGCGAGATCCATCGCATCTGGCAACAGGCGATCCGGGACCGCGACGTCGTCACCGTCGTGATGATCGATATCGATCACTTCAAGGCCTACAACGACCGTTACGGTCACCAGGCGGGCGATCGCTGCCTGCGCGATGTCGCGCATGCGATTCGTCGTGCAGCCGGCTCACGCCCGCGTGATTGCGTGGCGCGCTATGGCGGCGAGGAGATGGTCGCGATTCTGCCCGGCGCGGATCGCAGGGGCGGCGAGCAGGCGGCACGCGCCATCCTCGCTGAAGTCGCCGCACTCGCGATTCCGCATGAGCGCTCGATGACGCGGCCGCAGGTCACCGTGAGCATCGGCGTTGCTTCCATGCAGCCGGTGCGCGGCTCGTCGCACGATCTCCTCGTGCGCATCGCCGATCGCGCGCTGTACCTCGCCAAGGAGCAGGGTCGCGACCGGCACGCGGTGCTCGACGAGGACGATCTGGGCGAGGCGACCGGGGTACTCGCCGCGCGGGAGTTGCGGACCGCGGGTTGAGGCCTGCGTGCGCCGGCTTCAGTGCTGCGCGGGCTGCCAGCGTGATGCAATACGGTCGGCGAGCACCAGTTCGGTGCGCCCGGACTGGCCGGCACGCTGATATTCGACCACGAGGTGCGTACCCGCCGGGAGTTCGCGCAGGCGTGCGCGCCACGCTGCGAGCGTGTGCGCGGCGACCTTCTCGCCGCCGAGTGCAGTCACGCGATCCCCGATCGCAAGACCCGCATGCGCCGCAGCACTGCCGGCCGCGATATCGGCCACGCGCAGAGCGTCATCCGCACCCATCAGCCACAGGCCGCTGCGGTCGAACGGGTCTGGTGCCGCAAAGGCCGCATTCGGCGCCAGGTACAGCAACTTCCTGCTGTAATCGAACGCGACCGTGAAGCGCCGCAGTACGCCGCCCCCGATATTCGCCGCAAGGTCCGGGCTCGCAAATGAACCCTTGTCACCCGTGTAGAGGTCGCCTGCAATGCCGTCGATCGCGAGACTGCCAAGCAGAAGGCGCCCGAAGCGCGCGGGGCGACCCCGGTTCGGCCCACCGACGCCCCATCCGACCACGGCTTCGGTATTCGCGCCGTAGCGCGCGACCAGATCGTGTTCGCGCACGAACGGCGAGTGCAGCGTCAGCGACGCGCGCGAGCCGGTGTCGATGCTGGCGCGGATCGGCAGGCCGTCGAGTGTGCCGGTCACGATCGGAATGCGCTCGGCCTGCTCGAAATGCAGCACCTGTGCACCGGCAGGCGGCATGAACCGGACCGGTTCGCTCAGGAGCAACGTGTGATGCTCGTAGTCGATGGTGATGGCAAAACGGCGAAACATTTCGTAGCCCACGAGACCATCCACGGTGACGCCTTCCACGGCCGGAAGATCGCCGAGGTCGACCACGTAGAACACCGGCTCCGCAAGCAAGGCCGCACCAACCCGCACGTCACGCGCGTGGGCGAGCGCGAGGTCGACCGTCTGTTCGCCGACACCCCGCGCCGCGAGCCTGCCTTCGGCGACGAGACCGAACTTCTTCGCTGCCTCCGGTGTCAGCAGATTCACGCCACCCGTGTCGACGATGAAGCGCGCCGGCTTGCCGTCGATCGCGCCGTCGACATGGATGTGGTTGTTGATCAGTTCGAACGGGACCCTGGTGTAGCCGGCGGGCGAGGCGATGCTCGCCGTGGGCGGCATCTGTGGCACTGCGAAGCCGGCTGCCGTGACCGCGACATTGGGTGTGATGCGCTCGATGCGCAACTCGGTGCTGCGGCGCGGATCGGTGCGACCGGCCGCGTCGGTCAGCGTGGTCATGATGTGAAACGGCAGCGTCATGCCTTCGACTTCCCGCCAGTCGCTGAAGAGGGTCGTCGCGGTGTCCTGATCCTGCTTCTGCTCGACGCGTGCAAGGTGGTGCGTGGTCGCATCGAACCACAGCGACAGGGTATCCCCACCCTCGGGCGTCGCCTCGACCACGGCGTAGCGGCGGCCTTCCAGCTCACGC
>CAUJHX010000147.1 GCA_963204795.1 Pseudomonadota bacterium
GAGAGGCGATTCAGCTCGAGCGCAACCAGAGCTTTCACGTCATGTCCCCCGGACCGCAGCTTAACTTACATAACGATCGCTCAATATTTACCTATTGGCTCGATGGGCGCTCTACGTAGATACCGGCTGGTCCGTTCGGACTAGATTTCGAGCAGGATCTTGCCCTGGACGTGGCCCTGCTGGACGCGTCGATGTGCTTCTCCGGCTTCAGCCAGCGGCAGAAGGGTCGTGGCGGGGGCCACAATCTTGCCCGTCGCCAGCGCATCGACGAGCGCGCGTAGTTGGCGCGGCTGGTGCGCGAAGGTGGATATCGTCGGAATCACGGTCACGCCCGCGGCCTGCGCCGCCGCAGTATCGATCCGGGGTTCATCGGGGATGAGCGTGCCGATCGGGCAGATGACTCCGCCGCGCTTCATCGCGGGAAGTACGTCGATCAAGGTTCCCTGGCCGACGGTATCGACTACGAGATCGACGCCATCCGGCGCCCAATGCCGGATTGCGGCGGCGACCTTTCCCTTGCGGTAGTCGATCGCGTGCTCCGCTCCCAGCGCGCGCACATAGTCTGTGTTGGGCGCGCTGCAGGTTGCTGCGACGCGCGCGCCAGCCATTTTCGCGATCTGGATGGCGAAGCTCCCGCATCCGCCCGCGCCGCCGTTGACGACGACGCGCGCGCCTTCACCTGCCTTGCCATTGTCGAGCGTCGCCTCCCACGCCGTCATCCCCGCTGTCGGCAGCGTTGCGGCCTGCCGGAAGCTCACGTGATCCGGCAATGGGATCACTCGCTCCGCCGCGGCCCGCATATATTCGGCATAGGAGCCGCGTTCGCCCACGCCCTGATTGCCAGGAGTCACGACGCGATCGCCCGGTTTCAACCCCTCGACGCTTTCCCCCGCCTCGGCGATGATTCCGGCCGCGTCGAACCCGGGGACAAACGGGAACTGGCACTGAAAGTAGGGGGCCAGCCAGCCCTCCCGGACCTTCCAGTCCGCGGGGTTGACGCCCGCAAGGACCACCTGCACCACGACATGGCCGGGCGAAGCGCGGGGGCGCTCGATGTCGGCCAGGTACAGAACTTCGGGACCGCCGAACCGATCGAGCACCATCGCCTTCATCGGCATTCTCCCGGGGATCGTGAGCGAAGCATGGGACAAACGGTTTACCTGATCGACGACTTGCTCGCCGCGCCCGGCAAAGGTCGAGAGTTGCTGGCTGCCTATCGTGAACGCTACGTCCCGGGCGGCGTAGCGCGTGGGATGACGCTGGAGAAGGTTATCGTATCGCCGCCCGTGTGGCTCGAGGAGGCGTCCAACCGCCTGACGATCCTGTGGACCGTGGAAGGCCCCGGCGGCTGGTGGGGGCAGGCGGCGCAGTCGCGCTACGATCCGGCCGTGGCGCAGTTCTGGGCATCGATCCAGGATCTGGTTGTTTCGCGCCGCCGGCATTTCGGCGCAGCAGACGCCGATGTTGCAGAACTCGCCGATGCATAGCCTGATTGCGCTCCTGCACCTCGATGGCGAAGCCGCTCGCATCTGCGCCGCGCTCGCAGGACTCGGGGCGGCCGTTGCGCAGGTGATGAAGGGAAATTTCAACGGTGGGGACTTGTCCGCAATCTGGGACTTCGAGAATGAGGCTGCTTACCACGCCGCACGACCCGGTATTCACGCGATCCTGAACGGCGCCGGCGTGGCGCGGGCGGACACCGCCTTCTTTGGCCATGGATCAATCGGTGTGCGTGAACAAGGCCTGTCGACTGGTATCCATCGGACACTGTTTCTTTGCGCGGATCGCGCCGCCAGCGAGGCCAGGCTTGCGCAATTCGAAGCCGAAATGGCCCTCATGCCCAAGTACATTCCTGCCATCCGCAACTGGCGGTTCAGCCGTGTGATCGAGGCGGGGGGCGAGCTTCCATGGACACACGTCTGGGAGCAGGAGTTCGCCGATACCGCAGGCCTGATGGGGCCGTACATGCTCCACCCGTATCACTGGGCGTTCATCGATCGCTGGTTCGACCCTGAGTGCTCCGACTGGCTGGTCAATCCGCGCCTGTGCCACAGCTTCGCCGCCTATGGGGTCGCGATCCTCTCGAACTAGGCAATCCCGAGAAACACAGCCAGCGCCCGCTCGACCGCTACCAATGTATCGACGTGCAGCCTGCCGATCACGGTGCCGATCCTGTCGCGCGGAACCGTTTGTGCCTTGTCAATCATGACCTGGGACTTCTTGCGCAGCCCGTTGCCTTCGTCGGGATCGATGCCGATTCGCATGAGGGGTGCAGCGTGCAGCTCGCTGGTAACCGGCAGCACTGTTACCGAGCCGAGTGTGGCGAAGTAGTCGGACTGTATCACCAACGCCGGGCGCGGCTTTCCATATGCTCCCGGAAGCACAATGGTGACGATGTCGCCACGTCTCACTTCCAGCCTTCCGTATCGGCGACTTTGCCGAGCCACTTCAGCGTCGCGCCTTCTCCGCGTCCCTTGCGAAGCAACAGGCACTGCCGGCGGCATTCCGCAGCGAAGCCGGCACGGCGGCTGTCCGGCACCCAGATCTGCACGGGCCGCAATCCAGCGGCGCGCAAGGCTCGCCGGTGCTTGCGCACGCGTGCAGCAACATCGGGGCGTGTCGTCATGCAAACTTCCTCATCTCGTGTTACATGTAACTGTACTGCGACAGGGTGCCGCTGGCAACGGCACGCGTTTGACTGCCCCGCGGACAGTAATTACTGCTGCAGCAGCCGGGCCGAGGTCTGCGCAATCACCGACACGAGTTCGGACTGGCGATGCATCCCGGTCTTCCTGAAAATCGAATAGAGCTGGGTGCGCGCGGTGGCGAGCGTGACGCCCAGTTCCTGGGCCGCCTGGTTGATCGTGGCCCCGTTGGCGAGGCAGGCCGCGAGTTGCGCTTCGGCCGGTGTGACGCCGAGCAGCTGGCGGATGACTGCGGGCGAGAGGGTGCTGCCCTGCTCGGGCCGGCTCACGTAGAGCGCAACCACGGGCGCATGGTCCGAGCGCAGGTCGGCGGGCGAGCTCAGGATGCGCGCGGCGACGGCCAGCGACGGTGAGCCCGGCTCGCGCCGGATCGTGATCACCTCGGGCACGTGTGACGGCTCCCCGGCCGGGGCATCCGCGGTTTTGCGCGCCCGGGCCAGCACCTCGCCGAGCTGCCGCTGCGCATCCTCGCTGCCGAGGACCAGACGCCCGTGGCGTATGGTGACACCCGCCGCGCAAGCCAGCAGCGCTGCTGCCGTTCTGTTGGATTGCGTGACGCGGCCTGTGACATCGAGCAGAAAACCGGCGACCCCGAGCCGGTCGAGCGCATCGCTCAGCTCGATCTCCTCGACCTGGAGGTGATGCACGCGATCGAAGATCTCGATCGCCTGGCGCAGGTGCGGCACGAGTTCGTTGACGAGATGGTGCGCCGCGGCGTCGAAATTGAGGGACTCGATGCCACGGCAGAGGCGCAGGCCCGCCGTGTAGCCAGCCGCCGTTCGCACGTCGAAGCCGAGCACGAAACCCACGCCCCAGACGCCGCGCATGAAGTTGTTGTAGTACTCGTTCTGCTCGAGCTCGCACGCGCCGACGAACTCGTGCAGGGTGATGACCCGCCCCTCGGGGAGATTGACGAAGGGATCGAGCGCGAACAGCTGCCCGCGGTAAGCGCTCGTCACTTCCGATTGTCCGCCGACGACGCTGATCAGGTTGACGACCGCCGAACCCGGAGGCATCAGCATGATGAGGGTGGCCTTGCAGTCCATTTCCCGGCGGATGCCGTGCAGAAAGCCCTCCCACGGCGGCGTTTCGATCACGCCTGCGTAGAGTCTTCTGACGAGTTCGGAGACGCCAGCCGGGGGCTCGGTCATACAGCAAGTGCACGATGTCGCGGTCGAAGCCGGAGTATAGGCTCGCCCGGAACTCGATCGTCACCGGGGGTTGGCCATGACGCTGCAAGCGGATCGACGCCGGGAAGCCTACCGGCGCATGCTCGCGATCCGGGCCTTCGAACAGGCTCTGCCGCGATGCATTGCCGCCGGCGAGATCCCGGGGGCCGTGCATTCCAGCATCGGCCATGAAGCTGCGCTCGTGGGCGCCTGCATGGCGCTGCGCGACGACGACTACATCACCGGTACGCACCGTTCCCATGGCCATCCGATCGCCAAGGGCGCCAGGCTTGCACCGCTGATGGCCGAACTCATGGGCCGGGAGACAGGCATCTGCAAGGGCCGCGGCGGCTCGATGCATCTCGCTGATACCAGCGTCGGGATCATCGGCGAGTCCGCGATCGTCGGGGGCGGCATTCCGCTCGCCACGGGAGCGGGTCTGAGCGCCCTCGTGCGGGGCACGGACCAGGTGAGCCTGTGTTTCTTCGGCGACGGCGCATCAAATCAGGGCGTGTTCCACGAGTGCCTGAACATGGCCGCGGTCTGGAAACTGCCCGTGGTCTTCTTCTGCGAGAACAACCTCTACGCCGCGACCACGCCCGCGCTCAGCACGCATGCCCAGCCCGATGTCGCAAAGCGCGCGGCGGGCTATGACATCCCCGGGGTGATCGTGGACGGTCAGGATCTCGAGGCGGTCCACGAGACGACCCACGCTGCCGTCGCCCGGGCGCGTCGCGGCGAGGGCCCGAGTCTGATCGAGGCCAAGACCTATCGCTTCGACGAGCACGCCATCGGCATCTTCATGCCCTCGCATTGCCGGGCGGCGGAAGAGGTCGAGCGCTATCGCGCGAGCCGAGACCCGCTCGCTCTGTACCGCGAACATCTGCTCCGGGCCGGGCATGGCGATTTCGAGCTTTCCGGTCTCGAGCGCGAGGCCGAAAGCGCCGTTGCCGAAGCGGTGGATTTCGCCCGCAAGAGCCCGCATCCCGATCCCGCGAGCGTCTTCGACCATCTCTACAGCAACCCCATCGGTTGCGTGGCCTGAACTCCACCGGAGCACGGACATGTCAACCGTCGAGCTGACCTATCTCAACGCGATACTGGAAGCCGAGAAGGAAGAGATGCAGCGTGATCCGCGTGTCATCCTGATCGGCGAGGACATCGCGCTCTATTCCGCGAGCGGCGCGCTCGGCAAGCTCGACCCCAGGCGTACCTGGAACGCTCCAATCTCCGAGCTCGGGTTCTCCGGCATGGCGATCGGTGCGGCCATCACGGGTTTGCGGCCCATCGTGGATCTCACCATCGCGAGCTTCGTCTATCTCGCATCCGACCAGATCATCAACCAGGCAGCCAAGCTGCGCTACGTGACCGGTGGCCAGGTGCGCGTGCCGGTCGTCTTCCGCATGTCCATGTGGCACAACGGGGCGAATGCCGCGCAGCACTCGGATCGCCCCTATCCGATGTTCATGAACGTGCCGGGGCTGAAGGTCATCGCGCCCGCCACGCCGTCCGACATGAAGGGCATGTTGAAGAGCGCGATCCGCGACGACGATCCGGTCATCGTCTTCGAGGACAACGACCTCTGGGGCCGGAAGGAAGCGGTGCCGGCGGACCCCGATTTCCTCGTGCCACTGGGCAAGGCCGCCGTGCGCTGCGAGGGCACCGATGTGAGCATCGTGTCGGTGGCGGGCTGCCTGCCCCACGCCCTGGCCGCGGCCGGGCAGCTGGCCAGGGAAGACATCTCCGCCGAAGTCATCGATGTGCGCAGTCTCGTGCCACTCGATGCGGCGACGATCCTTGCCTCGGTGGCGAAGACGGGGCGGCTGGTGGTGGTGGATTATGCCCATCGCACGGCGGGTGCGGCCGCGGAAATCGCGGCCATCGTCGCGGAGGAAGCCTTTGCGGAGCTGCGGGCGCCGATCCAGCGCGTGACGACGCCGGATGTGCAGATTCCGTTCAGCCCGAAGCTCGAGCGCCCGCTGTACCCGAACAAGGACAAGATCACGGCAGCCGCCCGCAAGGCGGTGCTATCCGGAGAAGAGCGAGGATCATGGCCAGTAAAGTCGTACTTCCGAAGTGGGGCATGGGAATCAACGAAGGCACGGTCCTGAAATGGTTGAAGGCGGAAGGCGACCCGGTTACCGAAGGCGAGCCGATCGTGGAGATCGAGTCCGCCAAGGCGACCGAGCAGGCACCAGCGACTGCGAGCGGCCGGCTGGTGAAGATTCTGGTGCCGGAAGGGCAGACCGTGGAGACCTTCACCACGCTCGCCGTGATTGCGGCCGATGGCGAGAACCATGCGGATCTTCTGGTTTGAATCGAATTACGTCTCACGAGGGAAATGCAATATGAATTTCAGGGACATCAAGTCGATACTGGTTGCGGGAGCCTGTACGGCAGCGGGCGTGTTCGGCCTGAATGGCGGCGCCAGCGCGCAGGAAGGCGCGGCGCCGCAGGTCTCCGAACAACTGGCCGAGGTGACCGTTACGGCCCGGCGACAGGAAGAATCGCTGCAGAAGACGCCGGTCTCCGTCACGGCCGTGACCGGTGAGGTCATCGACCAGCTGAATCTCAAGGACATCACCCACGTCGCCGAGTTCGTGCCGAATCTTGCGATCGTCCCCCAGCCCTCCAGCACGACCGCTACCGCCATCACCATCCGTGGCATGGGGCAGACCGAGCCGGCCGCAACTGCGGAACAGGCAGTCGGGCTCTACCTCGACGGCGTGTACATCGCGCGCACGGCAGGGGCCGTGTTCGATCTGGTGGACCTCGAGCGCGTGGAAGTGCTGAGAGGTCCGCAGGGCACGCTTTTCGGGCGCAACACGACGGGAGGCGCCGTGCAGCTGATTTCCCGCAAGCCCGGCGACGACTTCGGCATCGAAGAGAAGCTCAATTTCGGGCGCTTCAACGAATGGTCCACTCGCACGCGCGTCGATACCGGCCATCTTTTCGGTTCACCGGTCAAGGCGACGATCGCCTATCTGCACCGCCAGCGCGATGGCTACTTCGACAACACGCTTGCGCCGGATGATCGCGATCCCGGCGCCTACGACAACGATGCGGTGTGGCTCTCGCTGTACGGAGACTTCGGCGATCGCCTCACCGCGTACTACACATTCGACTACAACGAGCGCAGCGGTACGGCACCTTTCTTCCAGACGGTGGTGGCATCGGCTGATGTCGCGAGCTATTACGGGAACTCGACACTCTTTGGCGGAGCGCCATTTCAATTGAGCCGACAGCGCCTCGACAGTGGGCAGCAGGCCTCCTTCGACGGACGCTTCAACAGCGACTCGGAAACGCTTGGACACAACCTCACGCTCGAGTACCGGGCGAGCGATGCATTGACCCTCAAGTCGATCAGCTCCTACCGCTCGTTCCAGCAGGACACGATCTGCAACCTGACGGGGCAGGGCGTGATGCGGGGACCCGTGCTCGATCCGGTGACCTTCCAGTTCGCTGGCATACAGGATCTCTACGGCCCGTACAATTGCCACAACGGGCCGCAGAATCAGCACCAGTATTCGGAAGAGCTGCAGGCGCTCGGGAACATGGAGCAGTGGAGCTTCGTCGCCGGTGCGTTCTATTTCTTCGAGCGTGCCTCCGAGTACAACCGGCAGCGCTTCACCTTCGTGCTGCCCGGTGGGCAGGCGGCGCTCAACCTGTCGCCAGTGTCCAACTTCGGCGGAGAGACCACATCCAGGGCGATCTTCGGGCAAGTGAGCTATCGGCCCGCGAGGTTCGACGATCGGCTCGAGCTCACGGGTGGGGCGCGCTACACGCAGGACAAGAAGGAATTCTTCTCCAACCTGTTTGTGCAGCCGGGCAAGGCCGATTTCTCGAACACCTCCTGGCTCGCATCGGTGAATTACCAGTTCACCGGCACGGTCATGGGTTATGGGCGTGTCTCCACCGGTTACAAGGCGGGCGGGTTTTCACCGCGTTCGCCCTTCCTCGCAAGATTCGAGCCCGAGAAGGCGACCGCCTACGAACTCGGCCTGAAGGCAGAGTGGCTCGATCGCCGGCTGCGCACGAACCTTTCCCTCTATCAGACCGAATACAAGGACCTGCAGGTGCAGCAGTTCCAGTCGGGCACCGGAGGCTCGGTCGGCTATACGGTGAATGCCGCGGAAGCAACCATCAAGGGCTTCGAGCTCGAGATTGCGGCGGTGCTCGCCGAGGGACTCACGGTCAATGCGGCCTACGGCTATACCGATCCTGAATATGACCGTTACCTGTTTCGCGATCCGGTGACCGATGTGATCAGCGATATCTCGAAAGTGGCGCGTTTTTCCGCGGTCGCCAAGGAGAACCTGCATATCGGTGCGGCCTACACCTTCAAGCCTTTCAGCGTCGGCGAGCTCACGGCACGGGTCGACTGGACCGAGCGTGGCGAGAATTACTACTACCCGCTCGATTCCATCAACATCTTCAACGAAGAAGTCAAAGACCCGGGGACCGAGAACCTGCGTGCCCGGATCGCGCTCAGCGGGATGCCGATCGGCGACAAGGGCTCCTGGGAAGTCGGAATCTGGGGTGACAACCTCACCGATCACAACAACCTCGGCTACGGCATCGATTTCGGTGGCCTCGGATTCGGCGGACTCTTCTTTACAGAGCCGCGCCGCTACGGGGTCGACGTTAAGATCAATTTCTGAGCGGCGGGCCCCCGAGATGAGCGACTGGCAAGGCAAGGTCTGCGTGGTCACGGGCGCCGGCAGCGGCATCGGCGGCGGGCTCGCACGCCATGCCGCTGCAGCCGGCATGCATGTGGTGGGAGTGGATGTCGATGAGCCGGGGCTGGCCCGGCTCGAGAAGACCATCCGCGATCGCGGGCAGCCGATCGAGACGCGTCGCATCGACTTGCGTGATGAGCAGGCCGTCGAGGGGCTTGCGGAGCACGTTTTCGCGAAGCACCACAAGGTGAATCTGTTGTTCAACAACGCCGGCGTGCTCGTCGATGGCAAGAGCTGGGAGCGTCCGATGCGTGACTGGCGCTGGAGCTTCGAGGTGAATGTCTACGGCGTGATCCACGGCATCCGCAGCTTCGTGCCGCGGATGCTGAAGCAGGGCGAGCCCGGGCGCGTAGTGAACACTTCGTCGCAGGGCGGGCTGATGGGCGGCGGCACGTTCATGGGGCCGTATCAGGCAAGCAAGCACGCAGTAGCTGCGCTCAGCGAAACGCTGTATGCGGAGCTGGCGCTCGAGCAGGCGCCGGTCACGGCGTCCTGTGTGTGTCCTGCCGAGGTGGCGACGGGCATCTGGCAATCGGACCGCCTGCGCCCCGCGGCGGAACGCAATCGTCTCGACAGTGAAGGCGAACGGCAGTTTCACGACGCGGTGGCGGGCGCCGTGGCGAAGAGCCTGTCGCCCGACGTGTTTGCCGCACAGGTCTTCGCCGCGATCGAGGCAGACAGGTTCTGGATCGTGCCGGATGACGAGTTCTTCCGGCAGGTGCTGGAGCTGCGCACCCGGTGCATCGTGGAAGGGCGCTCGCCGCCGGCCACCGCGGATATCATGCAGCTCTTCGAGAAGATCAAGGCGGGGTGAGCAGCATGTCGTTCCGGCGGTTCGGATTGAAATTGTTCGCAGGCTTCCTGCTGGTGCTAGGTGTGTGGCTCGCCGGAGGTGGCGCCTGGCTCGTCAGGCTTGGCGGCTCGTGGTACTACCTGCTGGCGGGCGTGGCGACGATTGCCTCCGCGGTGCTGCTCTGGCGCGCACGTCGAATCGGACTCTGGATCTATCTCGCCACTTTCGCGGCGACGGTGATCTGGGCGTTCGCTGAAGTGGGGCTCGACTTCTGGCAGCTCGTGCCCCGCCTCGGGCTGCCGCTCGCCATCGTGCTGTATCTGCTCATGCCCTGGGTGCGTGGGGCCTTCAAAGATGCAAAGCCCGCAGTTGCGGGACGCCCGAACGGCACCGCGCGCGTGGCGACAATCGTGCTCGGAGCGGGGCTGCTGGCAGCGATCGCCTTCGGGTGGCGCGAAGTGCGTGCGGTGGTGGCTCCCCTCGCGACGTCGGCCAAAGCAGGCGATCCGGCGACCACCGACTGGTACGCCTACGGCGGCAGCGACGCCGGCACGCGCTACTCGTCAGCTGCTGCGATCACGCCGGAGAATGTGAGTCAGCTCGAGGTCGCGTGGCAGTACCGCACGGGTGACCTGCCGGAGAACTATCCCGGCAACAAGTCTGCCTACATGTTCGAGGCGACTCCGATCCAGGTGAGTGACACTCTCTATATCTGCTCGCCGCGCGATATCGTCATTGCGCTCGACGCCGAAACGGGCAAGGAGCGCTGGCGACACGATCCGAAAGTCGACACGACCGGTGTCGTCATGCTGGCGTGCCGCGGTGTGGCGTATCACGAAGCACGCACCGCGGTATCGGATTGTCCCAAGCGTATTCTCGTGGCCACCGTCGATGCACGCCTGATTGCAGTAGATGCCGCGACCGGTGCACGCTGCCAGAGCTTCGGTCAGAATGGCGAGATCTCGCTGCGCGTCAACCTCGGGGATGTCACGCCGGGCTTCCAGTTCGTGACCTCACCGGCCGCGGTGGTCGGCGATGCAGCCATCATCGGCGGCTTCGTGCTCGATGGTGTTGCGACCCACATGCCCTCGGGAGTGGTGCGCGCGTTC
>CAUJHX010000148.1 GCA_963204795.1 Pseudomonadota bacterium
GCAGTGACATCGCTGCCGAGCAGGGTCTTGTCGAATTCGCCACCGTTGACGCGCAGGTTCGCGCGCTCGAGATAGTCGACCGGCAGCCCCGTGTAGCGATGCAGCTGCGCGACGACAGCGCTGCGGCGTGTGGCATCGAGCTTTGCCCCGGCAGCGAGCGCAGTCAGGTAGTCCCCGAGCGCGAACGCCTCGACCTCTGCCATGAAGGGCGCGAGCGCCGCCGGCTGCTCGGGCAGGCGCTTGTGATACCAGGCGGTCGCCGCATACGTCGGCAGCGCCAGCGCGTAGGCCTGATCGACGCCCGGGTTCAGCTGCGGCTCATCCACACTGTTGTCGAACGAGAGGATCTGCGAGAGGAGGATCACGCCGTTCAGATCGATCGAGTACTTCTCCTGCAGCACTCGCGCGAGCACTGCCGAACGCGTCGTTCCGTAGCTCTCGCCGAAAAGATACTTCGGGGAATTCCAGCGGCCGTGGCGCGAGAGGAACTCGACGATGAAGTTCGCGAACGCATTGGCGTCGGGATCGACACCGAAGAAGGCCTTTTCCTTGTCCTGCCCCCGCAAGTGGCCGAAACCGGTGCCCGGCGCGTCGATGAACACGAGATCGCTCGCGTCGAGCAGGCTGTAGTCGTTGTTCACGACCCGGTAGGGCGCCGCGGGCGTGTGGCTGTCGGTGAGGGTGAGCACGCGCTTCGGGCCGAAGGCGCCCATGTGCAACCACACGGTCGAGGAGCCGGGGCCACCGTTGAAGATGAAAGTGACCGGGCGACGCGGATCGGCCGCCTTGCCCTTGAAGTAGGCGACATACGACATCGCAGCCTCGGGCTGCTGCGGCGGCAGCGGGCCGTCGCGCTCGGCCTTCGGCAGCGGCGGGTCTTCGTCCATCGGATCGGTCAGGTGTACGACCAGCAGGCCCGCCTCGGCCTGATACTCGAGCTTCTGCCCGCCGACCGTGACGCTGCCCTGCGTGAGGGAGCGTTCATCGGAGAGGAAACGCGGCGACTGGCTCAGCACGTCAGCGCCGGATTTCTCCGCCGCGTCGTCGGCGGCAGCCTGCAGTGAAACGATGGAGAGCGCGGCGACAAGCGCCAATGTGGAGGTTTTCATGGCGCGCGATGTTACAGGAACGCGCCCGGCAGGACTCGAACCTGCGACCCCCGGCTTAGAAGGCCGGTGCTCTATCCAGCTGAGCTACGGGCGCAACGCGCCGGGCCGGAAATGGTCGGGGCAGCAGGATTCGAACCTGCGACCCTCTGCTCCCAAAGCAGATGCGCTACCAGACTGCGCCATGCCCCGATGCCGGCCACCGGGTGAACAATCCTCAATTTTACGCACAATCCCGTAAAATGCGCTTCTTTTCCACAGAGGAGCGACGTGTGCCCGCGAGACTCATCGACGGCAAGCGCATCGCCACTGCGGTAAAGGCCGAAGTACGCGCCGAAATCGACGCGGCGCTCGCGCGCGGACTGCGCCGCCCCGGGCTCGCGGTCGTCATGGTGGGCGACAATCCGGCCTCCGCGATCTATGTGCGCAACAAGCGCCGCGCCTGCGAGGAATCGGGCGTGATGTCGATCGCGCACGACCTGCCGCAGTCGACGTCGGAGCGCGAGCTCCTGTCACTGATCGATGAGCTGAACGGCGACCCTCGCATCGACGGCATCCTCGTACAGCTGCCCCTGCCCGACCAGGTCCGCCAGAGCGCTATCATCGATCGCATCGATCCGAAGAAGGACGTCGACGGCTTTCACCCCTACAACCTCGGGCGTCTCGCGCAGCGCAACCCGCTCATCCGTCCGTGCACGCCGTACGGCGTGATCCGCATGCTCGACGCGGAAGGACTCTCGGTGCGGGGTCTCGAGGCGGTGGTCGTCGGTGCGTCGAACATCGTCGGGCGGCCGATGTCGCTCGAACTGCTGCTGATGGGCGCCACGACCACGGTGTGCCATCGCTTCACGCGCGATCTGGCAGCGGAAGTGCGCCGCGCAGAACTGCTGGTGGTCGCCGTGGGCAAGCCGGGCATCATCCGCGGCGAATGGATCCGCGAGGGCGCGATCGTCGTCGACGTCGGCATGAACCGGCTCGACAACGGACACCTCGTCGGCGATGTGGAGTTCGCCGGCGCCCGCGAGCGCGCGGGCTGGATCACGCCCGTACCGGGCGGAGTGGGCCCGATGACGGTCGCCATGCTGATGCGTAACACGCTGGAAGCGTCGCTGCGCCGCCAGGGTGTCTGAACGGTGGCGGCAGCCGACATCGACCTGCAGCGCACACTGCCGTGGAGTGCGCTCGGGGCACGCGCCCTTTATCTCGACGTCGATGGCACGCTGCTCGATATCGCGCCCACCCCCGACTCGGTCGAAGTCCCGGCCGGTCTCATCGATTCACTCGCCGCTGTAGCGAAGCGTCTCGACGGCGCACTGGCGCTCGTGAGCGGCCGCCCGATCAGCGCGCTCGATCAGCTCTTTCGCCCCCTGCGCGTCGCGGCCGTCGGTATCCACGGCGCGGAAGTGCGCACGGCGGTCGGCCCGGTGCGCACGGCAGACTACCTCTCGCGCCAGCTCGATGGCGTACGCAACGCGCTGGCGGAGACGATCACGCAATGGCCGGGCGCGGTGCTCGAGGACAAGGGGATCGCGCTCGCACTGCATTACCGTGCCTCAAAAGTCGACGCGCGCGTGATCGGCCGTGCCTTGCAGAACATGGCGGACCTCGCGGGTCCGGAGTTCATCCTGATGCAGGGCAAGCAGGTGTTCGAGATCAAGGCCGCGGCACTGACCAAGGCGAGTGGCATTGCAGCCCTGCACGGTATGACGCCCTTTGCGGGCCGCCTTCCCGTCTGCATCGGTGACGACGTCACGGATGAGAGCGCGTTCAGATACGCCAACGACAACCGCGGCCTTTCGATTCATGTCGGCCATTCACCCACGACGCTGGCGCAGTTTCGCGTGCCGGCTCCGGCCGAGGTACGCGCCTGGATCGCCGGGCTTGCCACCAACGGGGAGAGCCCTTCGTGAGCGACCGACCCGCCAGCCTCGATCTCGCTGTCATCGGCAACTGTTCGATCGCCTCGCTGATCGACCTGCGTGGCCGGCACGTCTTCACCTGCCTGCCGCGGCTCGACGGCGACCCGGTTTTCTGCCGCCTGCTCGACGACGGCAAGGATCGTGGATACTTCGACGTGGAACTGACCGGTTGCGTGCGCAGTTCGCAGCAGTATCTGCGCAATACCGCCATTGTCGAGACACGACTCGAGGCAGCCGACGGCGCCGCCGTGCGGATCCTCGACTTCTGCCCGCGTTTTCGCCAGTTCGACCGCATGTTCCATCCGATGATGATCGTGCGCATCGTCGAGGTCGCTGCAGGCCGGCCGCGCGTGCGCGTGCGGATGCGCCCGCGGCAGCGATATGGCGAGGCGGAGTATGCCGTGCGCCGTGGCAGTCACCACCTGCGCTACATCGGTGATGCGCTCGACCTTCGCCTTACGACGAACACGAGTCTCGATTACATCGTCGAGGAACGCTGGTTTGCCCTCGAGGATCCGCTGACTCTGGTGCTCGGCCCAGACGAGTCGATTGCCGAATCAGTCGACGGGCTCGGCGCCCGCTTCCTCGCGAGCACGACCGACTACTGGCGCGATTGGGTGCGCACGCTGGCCGTGCCCTTCGAGTGGCAGGAGCCGGTGATCCGCGCGGCAATCACACTGAAGCTCTGCAGCTACGAGGACACCGGCGCAATCGTCGCGGCGCTCACGACCTCGATCCCCGAGGCGCCCGGCAGCGAGCGCAACTGGGATTACCGCTTCTGCTGGCTGCGCGACAGCCTCTTCACGGTGAAGGCGCTCAACCGCCTCGGCGCCACCCGCACGATGGAGTCGTACCTGCGCTTCATCGTCAATGTCGCCGCGGGCGCCAAGGACTATGCGCTGCAGCCGCTCTACGGGATCAGCGGCGAGTCCGCCGTCGAAGAGCGTATCGCTGGCGCGCTCGACGGCTACCGCGGCATGCGCCCGGTACGCGTCGGCAATGCGGCGTGGCAGCAGCGGCAGAACGATGCCTACGGCGCGGTCGTACTGTCGGCCATGCAGTCATTCTTCGACGAACGCCTGCGCGAGAAGGCGGGCATCGACGCGCTGCGTCAGCTGACGGTGCTCGGCGAGCACGCCTGGGCCCTGCACGATGCGCCCGACGCCGGCCTCTGGGAGTTCCGCACGCGCAGTGAGGTCCACACCTTCTCGAGCGCGATGTGCTGGGCGGCGCTTGATCGCCTCGCACAACTGCACGACCATTTTCACGAACCGACAGCAAGCCTGTGGCGCACGCGGGCCGATACCGTGCGCGCGCGCGTGCTCGAGCGCGGCTGGAGCGAAAGACTCGGCAGCTTCGTCGACGTGTTCGACGGCAGTGGCGCCGACGCGAGCCTGCTGCTGCTGCCGGAGATCGGTCTCGTGGCGCACGATGACCCGCGCTTTCTCGGCACGCTCGGCTTCCTCGAGCGCCGTCTGCGGCGCGGCGACTTTCTCGCCCGCTATGATCGCGCCGACGATTTCGGCGCACCGACCGTCGCGTTCAATCTCTGCACGTTCTGGTACATCAATGCCCTCGCAGGCGTCGGCCGCATGGACGAGGCGCGGCAGCTCTTCGAATCGATGCTCGCGCGCTGCAACCACGTCGGCCTCCTCTCCGAGGACATCGATCCGGGCAGCGGCGAGCTGTGGGGCAACTTTCCACAGACCTACAGCCTGGTCGGCATCGTGAACGCCGCGATGCGCCTCTCGAAGCCGTGGGAGTCCGCGCTGTGAGTCGCCTTGTCTGCGTTTCGAACCGGATCACGCTGCCGCGCAAGACGGCAGCTCCCGGCGGGCTCGCCGTCGGTGTTCTCGCAGCAATGCGCGAGACGGGCGGACTGTGGTTCGGCTGGAGCGGCGACCTGAGTGCCAATCCGTCCACGCAGCCCGGACTCGTCACACGCGAGCGGATCGACTATGCCACGATCGATCTCACCCAGACGCAGTACGATCGCTATTACCGCGGCTTCTGCAACACCACGCTGTGGCCGCTCTTTCATTACCTGACCGACCGCTTCCGCTACGACCACGAGTGGCACGCCGGCTATCGCGACGTGAACCGCTGGTTCGCGGAGCGGCTTGTGCCGCTGCTGCGGCCGGACGACCGCCTCTGGATCCACGACTACCATCTGATTCCGCTCGCCCGCGAACTGCGATCGCTCGGTGTCAGGCAACGGATCGGCCTCTTCCTGCACATCCCCTTCCCGCATATCGAAGTGCTGCGCCTGCTGCCCCCGTATGAGGAGCTCATACGCAATCTGACGCATTACGACCTCGTCGGTTTCCAGACCGCCGCCGACGAGAAGTCCTTCCACGCCGGGCTCGGCGGCGTGTTCCCTGAAGGCGCTCCCCTGGTGAAAACCGGCAGCTTCCCGATCGGCATCGACGTCGATGGCGTGATCGCCGAGGCGAGTGGCGCGATGCGTACCGAGCCCGTCAAGCGGATGATCGCGGGACTCATCGGCCGTCGGCTGATGATCGGTGTTGACCGTCTCGATTACAGCAAGGGCCTCGTCGAGCGCTTCACCGCCTACCAGCGGTTTCTCGAACGCCACGCTGCACGCCGCGGCCGCTTGATCTATCTGCAGATCGCGCCGCTCAGCCGCGACGATATCCAGGCCTATGTCACGATTCGCGAGGCGCTCGAGCAGGCGACGGGGCGCACGAACGGGCGTTTCGCCGATACCGACTGGACGCCACTGCGCTATCTCAACCGGAACTTTCCCCACGGCACGCTGATGGGTTTCATGCGCGCAGCGCAGGTCGGCATCGTCACGCCGCTGCGCGACGGCATGAACCTCGTCGCGAAGGAATTCGTCGCGTCGCAGGACCCCGCCGACCCGGGCGCGCTCATCCTCTCGTCGCTCGCTGGCGCGGCGCGCGAGCTCGAGGGCGCCGTGATCGTCAATCCCTACGATCTGCGGGGCGTGTCGCAGGCCATCGAGACCGCTCTTGCGATGCCGCTCGCGGAGCGCCAGGAAAGGCACACGGCGATGCTCGCGACGCTGCGCGGCAATGATCTCAGGGCCTGGTACACGAATTTCCTTGCGGCGCTCGGCTGAGGGTACGCGCAGCGGGCGGCGGGCAGCGAGCGGTGGGCGTCGGGCTGCGAGCGGCGGGCCAGACGCGGCGGCGCTGTCGCGCAGCATCGGGCGCGGCGAGGTTCGGCGACGAGCGTGGAGAGCGCCGAGCGGCGGCGGTCAGAGCGAGGCGTCCGCCAGGGGTTCTGCTTCTGATTGATCATGCGCCGAGCGCCGCCGCCGCGAGGGCACAGCGCCGCAGGCGCTGCGCTCGACCCGCGAGGAGCCGGACTTCGCCAGCGCCCGTTGCCGTGCGACACCATCGCCGCGTGCCTGCCCCGGCACTATCTGTTTCCGCACCATTGCCTTTCGCAAGGCACGCCATCACCGCCGCCGTCCATTTTCACGCCCGGACAATGTTCCAGGAAATATTCGGCTTCGGCGCAGGAGGTCATCTGCGAGCAGTAGATGCGACCGTCGCAGGTGAATGATGGTGCAGATGTATCATTTTCATCTGCAGACGGAACAGTTGAGCCTGAAAGGAACGACTGGGAATCGATGCCTTCCGTGGCGGGTCCGTTGCGCAAATACTTCGCATACACCTGCCACCCGATGATGCCGAGAACAACCAGCAGAAACAGCCTCTTCAAGATCCGCCTCCAAGTTTACGCCAGGCCGCCAGTAATTCACATTGGTCCGGCGTATTGTGACACGCCCCCAATCGGACACACCTCGCGGCGCACGGACCCCGGTGACTCCGCGCGCAGCGTGGCGACGGGCACTGCGATGTCTGGTGACGAGCGTGGAGAACGCCGAGGCGTGGCGAGCGGCGCCTGGCGACCACTTCGGCTTCTGCTACCGGAATTCCAGTGCGCCGGGCGTCGCCACGCCGAGGGAACATCACCGGAGGCGATGCGTTCGACCCGCGAGGAACCGGACCTCGCAGTGCCCGCCGCCACGCTGCGCCCGAAGCCGCCGCCGCCCTACCGCCGCCGCCACTCCGTCACGCCTCCCGGCCTGTCCTCGAGCACGATGCCCGCCGCCGCGAGCTGATCGCGGATGCGGTCGGACTCCGCCCAGTTCTTCGCCTTGCGCGCCGCGAGTCGCGCGTCAATCAGCGAACCGATCGCGGCATCGTCCATGGCGCCCTCGCCTTCCGCACGCGGCACACCGAGCCGGAACCATTGCTCCGGATCGACAGTGAGAATACCCAGCATATTGCCGAGCGCCACGAGTTCGTTGGCGCGCCACTGCGCAGTCTTCGCATCGCCCGCGGCGCGCGCCGCGTTCAGGTCGCGCGCGAGCCCCTGCAGCACCGCGAGTGCCTGCGGCGTGTTGAAGTCGTCATTCATCGCGGCGGCGAACTCTTCCTGCGCCGCTGTGTGCTTGCGGGTGAGTTTCTTCGTCGCAAGACCACGCAGCGCCGTATAGAGGCGCGTGAGCGCAGCGTCGGCCTGGGCGAGCTGCGCCGTCGAGTAGTTGATGGGTCCGCGATAGTGGCTCGAGATGAGGAAGTAACGCAGCACCTCCGGATGGCGCAGGGTCGGCAACACGTCACGCACCGTGAAGAAATTGCCGAGCGACTTCGACATCTTCTCTTCGTCGATGTTGACGAAGCCATTGTGCATCCAGATGTTCACGAAGCTGTCGCCGCTCGCCGCGCAGGACTGCGCGATCTCATTCTCGTGGTGCGGGAACTTGAGATCCATGCCGCCGCCATGGATGTCGAAGTGCGTGCCGAGGAGCTCGGTCGACATGGCCGAGCACTCGATGTGCCAGCCGGGGCGACCCGCGCCCCACGGTGAGTCCCAGGCAGGCTCACCGGGCTTTGCGGCCTTCCACAGCACGAAATCGAGCGGGTTGCGCTTGTCCGCATCGACCGCGACGCGCGCACCAGCCTCGAGATTCTCGAGCTTCTTTCCCGACAGACGGCCGTAGTCCACGAAGCGCTCGACTGCATACAGCACGTCGCGGTCCGCGGCTACATAGGCGTAGCCCTTCTCGACAAGGGCCTCGATCATCGCGACGATTGCGGGCACGTATTGCGTGGCGCGCGGCTCGTAGTCAGGGCGCTCGATGCCAAGCGCTGCAAAATCTTCGTTCATCGCCTCGATGAAGCGCCCGGTGAGCGCGTCGATCGCCTCGTCGTTCTCCGCGGCGCGACGGATGATCTTGTCGTCGATGTCGGTGATGTTGCGCACATAGGTCACATCACAGCCGGATGCGCGCAACCAGCGGCGCACAATGTCGAACGCGACCTGCGAGCGCGCATGACCGATATGACAGTAGTCGTAAACGGTGATGCCGCAGACGTACATGCCGATCTTGCCCGGCACGATCGGCCGCAGTTCTTCCTTCCTGCCCGTGAGCGAATTATGTATGCGCAGCATGTTCAGTGTGCGTAGCGGAGAAGCCGTTCGTGGATTGCTGCGCGCGGCATTGCGCGCAGCAGCGGCGCGAGCTCAGGCCCGTGGTCGAGGCCCGTGAGCGCGAGACGCAGTGGCTTGAAGAGCGCGGGACCTTTGCGGCCCGTGGCAGCGCGAATCGCGGCGGAAATGGTGGCGAGATCAGCGTCGCCCGCGGCCGCAGCACCGGCAGCCACGTCGAAGAACCGGCCCCCGGCATCGCGCACTGCCGCCTCGCCGGCCTCGGACAGGCTGGGCAGGCCGCCAAACACGATCTTCGCCCACGCCTGCACATCGGCCGGAAACACCACATTGGGTCTCACCGCCGCGATGAAGGCCGCACGCGTGGATGGGTCGAGCGTCGCTGGCAGGGCGTCGCCTGCCCAGACACCGAATTCGGCGTCCGGCATCGCGTGCACTGCGCCCTTCTGCCACACGTCGAGCTGCGCCTGGTCGAAGCGGCTTGGCGAGCGGCCGAGATGGCGCGTGTCGAACGCGGCAGCCATCGCCCCGGGGTCCATGAATCCCTGCTCGCTGCCCGAGTGTCCCAGCCGGAACAGGTGATTGCGTACCGCGGCAGCGAGATAGCCCTGACGGCGCAGGTCGGCCAGGGAGGCGGCGCCATGACGCTTCGACAGCGGCGCGCCATCCTCGCCCACGACGAGCGACACGTGCCCGTAGGCAGGCGCCTGCAGCCCGAGCGCCCCGAGAACGAGGATCTGGCGCGGTGTGTTCGTGAGATGGTCCGCACCGCGCAAGACATGTGTGATGCCCATCAGCGCATCATCGACCGCGTTGCAGAAGAAGAATGCAGCGGATCCGTCCGCGCGGCGCACGATGAAATCCCCGATCTCGTCGGTCGCGAAGCGCTGGGGTCCGTGCACGAAGTCGTCGAACGCCACCTCCGCGCCGTGATGGACACGAAAACGCAGCGTGGCAGCGAGCCCGCGCGCC
>CAUJHX010000149.1 GCA_963204795.1 Pseudomonadota bacterium
GCCGGGAGTCAGGGCTCGTCCTTCGCATAAGTCGCCGGGCGCGCGAGCGCCTCGCGCAGTTGCGGCAGCCTCGCCAATTGCTCGTGTGCGTTCCGGATCTCGCGATCAAGCTGCTCGCGGCGCTTTGCGCTGGTCCAGAAGCGCTCCCGCTCCGCAGTCTTTGCCGCAATGCGTGCGCGCAGGTCCGCGAGCGTCTGGTCCAGGCTCGCCAGGTTTTGCCCGATCTTCCCGTCGACACTGAGGTCGAAGTAGCGCTCGGCCTTGCCGATCGCGAAGAACAGCGAGCCGGTGAGCCACGCGACGACCGCCACCGGCAGGGCCAACAGGAAGAGTGCCCCGGCGCCCTTGGCGCTCAATACGATGCTGCCGACGACCAGTGCGAGAGTTGCTATCAGGCTCAACCCGAACAGGATGCCGAGGACAACGCGTGCAATCGAGCGAAACCCGACTTTCCAGTGCATGCCCAGAACGCCAAGGGCGATGGCAGCCACCAGAACTCCCAGGATGATGGTGTTCACGCGGAGATGAAATGCCAGGACGCCCTTCCTGGTCAACCTCCGACCAAGGCACGGTCAGTGCCGCAACCCGGCGGGCACTCACCGCCCGGGGCTGATGCGCTGGTCCTTGTGGTGCGGTGGCGTATGCGACGTGTTGATTACGTCGTGCTTTGCGCCGGCCGGCACCACCACCACCACGACGTCGCCGTCGCTTGCACATCGCGGCAGTAGCAAGAAGCAAAGTATGACGATTCCCCGGGTTGTCCTGGATACCAACGTGCTGGCCTCGGCCTTCATGAGTGGACGAGCGGCATCGCGGGAGGTTCTGCGACGCATGTTGAGAGGCGAGGCACTGGGGCTGATCTCAATACCTTTGTTCACGGAATACGAAGACGTTCTGGCGCGGACACGGTTGCAGCAGCGGTGCAGCCTGAATTCGCAGGAACAGGTGGCCCTTCGACACTGACGATCCGACTGCCCGACACGAAGCACGAGCGGCTGAAGGCATTTGCCCGTACGCGCGGCGTGAGCGTCAGTAAGCTGGTCGAGGAACTGGCCACGGTGGCGTTGGCTCAGGCAGATGCCGAGAATCGCTACTTGCTACGCAAGGCGCGAGGCAAGCCTGTGGTGGGTCGGCAGCTGCTCGACAAGCTTGATCGAAAGGCGAGGTAGCGTAAGCGCTTGCTGACGCCACTCGGTGCCGAAGGCTTTCGTCATCCATCGTCAGGCTACGCTATCGAGTAGCATAATTCGACGGTTATTTTGACGGTAAGATCCTGGCGCTCCCGCAGAAGCTTCAGCGGTGGCGACATCTTGCGTTGATCGTCGACGATTGAGTGGGAGCGAAGGGCCGAGATCAATTCTTGCCAGCGAAGCCAACCGCTTGCCGGATCGCGCCGGCAATCGTCGCCGCTTCTCCGCTGCCGGTCGTCGAGAGCCGGATCAGCCGCAAGCCGGCGCGCTGAAAGACAGTCGTCTTGATGTCGTCGCGTACCGCCTGCAAGGAACCAGGCCGATGGAAGGCCCAGCCGTCGACTTCGATGCAGACCAGCGGCACTTTCCCGATGGTGTCGTAGATCAGAAAATCGACATGCGACCAGGGGTTCGCCACGAACCTCCGTTCCCGTTCCGACAGATTCGGCTCGCTGCCGACGAGCCATGCGAGCGGCGCGTGACCAAGGCAGCCCAGACTCAGTCCGGCAAACTCGGGATCGCGGAGTACATCATGGATAATGGCTTGGGCGAGATTCTCGGAATCCCACATTGAGCTTCTGCCTCTCATGTGCAGGAACTCGCGGCGCGCCTTGCCGTAGCTCGCATATAGCAGGTCGAACACCGAACGGACCCGGGAGTGCGTGATGAGTTGCTGATGATGACGAATATAGCGTATGAGATCGCCGAAATTGGTGGTGAAGCTGTCCTGCCCATCAGCCATCACCACGATGAGTCTGCGTTGCGCCCGCGAAACTGCCACGTTGAGCAGTTTCGCATCATCGACAAACTCCCCGATTTCATTGTCCACCGTGGACACAACGATGGCCTGTTTCTCTCTGCCCTGAAAGCCATGCACGGTGTCCACGTCGATTCCCTCGCCAATGGCATTCCTGAGCTGGTCAACCTGGGCGCGATAAGGCGCGATGATGCCTATGTCGGTCACACCTGCTGCCCGCAGCGAGGGAAGAACCTCCTGCACGATGACGTCGATCTGCCGCTGGTTGATCCGGCCTCGGGCATGATTGCCTGGAACAGTGAAGAGCACCTGCATCACGTCCGCCTCCCCGTGATCGGTGGTCATGGTAATCAGCTTGTCATCGTAGAACTTGTGATTGAAGAAACCGGCGATCCTGGGGTGACTACGATAATGTTCCCTCAGCAGCACGCTGGGGGCCTCTGGCCATAACGAGACCGCAGACGAAAGGAGGCTGTTGTGGGTGTAGTTCCACGACTGACACGCCGGCTGGTGCCGCATCCAGATTTCGTCGGCCTGTCGTTCGGAATCTGCGTCGATGACATTCGGCAACTGCTTGTCGTCGCCCACGATTACCGCGCGCCTGGCGCATGACAAGGCAAGCACGCCAGTGGCTACATCGACCTGGGACGCTTCGTCGATGATCACCAGGTCGTAGAGGCAATCGGGCGACAAGGAAGTCTTGAGCGAATGGGTGGTGCTCAACACCACCGGATAATCCTCCAGGAATGAGAAATATTTCGACCACAGGTCACGTTCAGTGAAGAGGCGCCGCTCCTGCCTGCCCTGGAATCGTTCGGCAATGCTTGCCAGAAGGAGCTCCCACGACACGTCTTCCATTGCTTGCTGAGTCGTCCGAAAATCGTTCTCAGCGAGGAACCCTTCCACGGCTGCAAGCCGCGCCTGCAACTCGATCTGATGTTTTTCGTAGTGCCGGCTGCGCAGAACCAGAGGTCCTGCCGCGAGCAGCTGACGGCGTTCCTTTGGTCCGGACATGCCATGGCGCAAGATGCTTGAGAACCACGTCAGCAAGCCGGTTCGCGCATCCGGGCCGGTCTCTTCACATTCGACAAGGAGCTTCAGCAAGTCGCTGGCCGTCCAGCGGTCCAGCACAGGCTCGTTCTTCGGCGGTGGAGAATATGCCGTGATCTGACGATGCAACGCTGCTGCCGAGCGCGTTTGCCCGACCTGCGCCGTCAAGATTGCGCGCTCGTTATTCGCTTGAATCAGCCTGTCCAGGGTGGCAGTCAAGGACGCAAGGCGTGCGTCAAGGTGCGTTATCTCATCGGGACGCTTGGCCGCTGAAGACAGCCATGCTGGATATCCGCTCTGCCTATCGATGAAAGTCGCCTTGTTCACCCGCTTTCCCAAGGCGGCCAGCAGGAATCCGAGGCGTTTCTCCTCCAGCTTGCTGGCGACATTTCTTGTGGCGGCGTTGTTGTTCGAAACCACCGCGACTGTCTGGCCGAAGCGAATTGCATTGGCGACCATGTTCAGAATGGTCTGGGTCTTGCCCGTGCCAGGAGGGCCCTGCACGATGCTGACCTGCGACCGGAAGGCCTGTTCGACTGCGGCTTTCTGGCTGACATTCGTTCCGAACGGATGGATCAACGGACGCCGCGGCCTGTATTGTGCCAATGGAGAACCGGGTGCCAGATACGCAGCCAGGACACTGGCATCAGAGATCCGCGACAGATACTTGTACTGCCCTGCGAGGATCGATTGACCCTCGTCGTTTCTTACGCTGACCAATTCTGCTACAGCACGAAAGTAATCCAGCGCGTGGCTGCAGGCTGGATCAGCCGCGACATCACGCTCCTTGCGCACATCGCGTGCGGCATACAGCGTGCGAACGCCGTGCGCTGCCACCAGGTAGAAATCCGGAAACGTGATGATGGAGTCCACGCTGGAAAGCACTCGACCGCCAACCCGGAGCAGCACTTCGGCGGGATTCAGCTTCCCGGTCGCCGCCAACAGGCGCACGCGCTCTTGCCGGTACGAGTACTTCCGCGTCGGATTGATCTTGTAGCAGATCGTGACCTGCCCGCTGGCCGACTCGATAGTGCAGGTGGCGATTTCCGGGGTCTTGTCCTCCCAATGCCCAGCCTGGTTCGATACAAGCACGAGACGAGCTTCATCCATGCAGGCAAGGTTAGCAGGCTGATGCAAGATCGCCGGGAGCGGGGAGGGCCACGACATTCCACGATGGCGCTGGCAAAGGGCGGCTGCATTCAGACGCCTCCGCCGCCCAGTTTGGCTGCGGCCGCGCTGGCTTCACGTGCCGCCTTGCCAGCTGCCTCGGCAGCGGCCTGCGCGCGCCGGGTTGCGTCGAGCACCGCAGCCATGATCTCGGGAAGATCGGTATCGGCCTTGATCTCCGGATGCCGGCTGCGATTCATCCGCTGGATGGCGAAATGCATCCACAGCAGGCCGGCGAGCGCGATCACGAACAGCAGCATGAAGCAGCTGCTCCAGATGCCGATCAGATCGTTCATCGCACCAAATGCGATGGGCAGGAAGAAACCGCCGAGTCCACCGATCATGCCGACTACGCCGCCAACCGCGCCCACGTGCTCGGGGTAGTAGGCCGGGATGTGCTTGAATACAGCCGCCATGCCGAGCGCCATCACGAAACCGACGATGGCGAGCACGATCGCGCGCTCGGCCATGGTCGGCGCGATCGTGAAGGCGATCGGGCCGCGAACGCCCTCGATCACGTAATGCGTGTTCGGATAGGACATCAGGAACAGGCCTGCCGCGCACACCGAGAACGAGATGTACATCATGCGCCGCGCGCCATAGCGGTCGGCCAGCACGCCGCCGAGGGCGCGGAACAGCGTCGCGGGCGCCGAAAAGCTGGTCACGAGCAAGCCGGCGGTGCGGATATCGACCTTGTACACGCCCATGTAGTAGCGCGGCAGCCATGAGGCGAGCGCAACGAAGCCCCCGAATACCAGGAAGTAGTACAGCGAGAACCGCCAGACCTGCAGGTTCCGCAACGGCTCGATGCGATCGCGTAACGAGGCGGGCCGGCTCGCGGCGACGCGGCTGCGAGCCGTCGGTTCGGGCTGTGAAAACACGTAAAACAGGGTCGCCGCGAGCAGCATCGACCCGGCGTAGACCCAGACCACATGACGCCAGTCCATCACTGCCAGGAGCAGCGGCGCGGCGAAGCCGGTCACCGCCGCGCCGACATTGCCGAGGCCGAACATTCCGAGCGCCGTGCCCTGGCGTTCGCGCGGGTACCAGGCCGCGACATAAACCACACCGACTGCGAACGAGCCGCCGGCGAGCCCCAGGCCGAGACCCAGCAGCAGCAGGGCCGGATACGAGTGCGCATAAGGCAGTGCGAACGTGAATCCTGCCACCACCAGCATCAGCAGAACCAGCACCCGGCGGGCGCCGATCATCTCGGACCAGATGCCGAGCAGCGGCCGGCTGATCGAGCCCGTCAGGATCGGCGTCGCCACGAGCAAGCCGAACTCGGTTCCGGACAGGCCGAGCTCCGTCTGCAATTCGACGCCGACGATGGAGAAAATCACCCAGACCGCAAGACACACACTGAAAGCGAAAGTACAAAGCCACAGCGCGCGCGAACGCTGTGAGGGCGTGACGTTGATGGTGGTGCTCATGTGGTGGACTCTGGCTGATGGGCCTGACAGCAGCAAGGATAGCGCCGCTATTGCGTCAATGGCGTGTGGCTCATTGCAGGAGCCGAAGGTTCTATGGGACACGGAGGCGGAGCGGTCGGCGGGTTATCATTTGACCGCCGATGACATTCGCACGCACGTCGCGGCCGGCCAGCACGCTGCGTCGTTGCATTGCATGGAGTTCCTGAAATGACCGATACGCTGCCCGACCGTCTTTGCGTTGATCCCGAGAGCCGCTATTACGACGGGAAACTGCTGGCCCGTAACATCGGCATCCGCTTCAACGGTGTGGAGCGCACGAATGTGGAGGAATACTGCATTTCCGAGGGCTGGATCCGCTCCGCCGTGGGCAGGACGCTCGACCGTCGCGGCAAGCCTTTGACGATCACACTGAAGGGCAAGGTCGAGCCGTTTTTCAAGACGGAGCGATAACCACTGGCATTGCAGCGTTTGCTGTGCAGTTCGGGGGCCGCGGGTGGGTGAACGATTTTCCGGATGGAGACGGTTTCCATGAACTACGAGACGATACTGACCGAGCGCCGCGGGCGCGTCGCGATTGTGACCCTGAATCGCCCCGCGCGCCTGAACGCTCTCAACATGAAGCTCGTGGGCGAAATTCATGATGCCTTCGGGCGGTTCAACGCGGACAGGGAGATCGGGGTCATTATCCTCACCGGATCGGGGCGCGCGTTCTGCGCAGGCCTCGATGTGCAGGACCTGGAAGATCATCCCGCTCCGCCTGCGGCGGGAGAGCCGGCCAGCTACCGCTCCCAGCTCCGTTGGCTCGAGATGATGCGGGCCTCGAAGCCCGTGGTGGTGGCGGTCAACGGCCTCGCCGTCGGCGGCGGGATCACTGTCATTCTCTCCTGTGACATTCGCATCGCCTCCGATCGCGCGCAATTCGAGGAGCGCCACGTTCGGGTCGGACTCGTGCCCGACATGGGCAGCAGTCGTCTTCTGGTGCAGACGGTGGGACTGGCGCACGCGCTCAGGCTCCAGCTCACCGCCCGGCGCATCGATGCGCAGGAAGCCGAGCGCATCGGACTGGTCACCCAGGTGGTGCCCCACGAGCAACTCATGGAGGCGGCGCTGGCGCTCGCGGACGAGATCGCTGCGCATCCGACGTCTGCGCTCCTCGCCACCAAGCAGCTGGTCTGGGAGAACATGTGCGAGCCGGACGGCGACAAGGTGCTGTGGCGGGAAGCGCAAGTCGAAGAGCGGCTCATGAAGGGCCCGGACTTCGAAGAAGCGACACGCGCGTTCATCGAGAAGCGCCCCCCGCGGTTCAACACCTGAACTGTCGCTGCCACGCGCCCCCTGCGCTTGCACCTGCGGTGTGCGACTCGTAGGCTGCCGGGTATGATTGGCATCTTCACCCGACTCGTTCTGCTCATCTCCGCCGGCATTCTCTTCTTCGCCACCGTTGCGACATCCAGGGATGCGCCGCGCGTGACACCGATGACGCCCGACGTGGTCGACAAGTACGAGCAGACGCAGCCGTCCGCCGACTTCATCCGTCGCGAAGCGATGGTTCCGATGCGCGATGGCATCAGCTTGTACACGGTCATCGTGATGAAGAAGGGCACGAAGGACGCGCCCATTCTGCTGTCACGCACGCCTTATGACGCCCACGATTCAACCCATCGTGTTGCGAGCCAGAGGATCGTCGACATCCTGGAAGTCATGGACGCCGAATTCGCCGAAGATGGCTACATCCGCGTATATCAGGACATTCGCGGTCTGCATCGTTCCGGGGGCGCCTACATCATGAACCGGCCGCTCGCAGGGCCGCTGAACGATACCGGCATCGACGAGTCGACTGATGCTTATGACACCATCGACTGGCTGGTGAGGAATGTCCCGGAATCAAACGGCAATGTGGGAGTCATCGGTTCTTCATACTTGGGTTTCACGACACTGATGGCCGAAATTCGTCCGCACCCGGCACTCAAGGCAGCCGTTCCACAGAGCCCGATGGTCGATGGCTGGATCGGCGATGACTGGTTTCACAACGGCGCCTTTCGCTTCAGCTCGCTGGACTACGCTGTCGGCCAGTCGACCAACAAGGCGGACGGCGGGGGCGAGTTCGCGCTCGGCGGGGGAGATGACTACACGCGCTATCTCGAGGCGGGGTCCGTGGCGGATTTCGCGAAGAGGCTGCGCATCGAACATTATCCGGGTGTCCGCAAGTTCCTCGAGAACCCCGCGTACACGAACTTCTGGTCGCTGCAGGCGGTCGACAAATGGCTCGCCGCGGAGCCGCTGAAGGTGCCGACCCTGATCGAGGTCGGTCAGTGGGATCAGGAAGACAGTTATGGCGGACCCGCTGTCTATCGTGCGCTCGAACCCAAGGACACCCGCAACGACAGGGTGTTTCTCGCGATCGGTCCGTGGCGTCATTCGGGTGCCAATCACTACGGCTACGACCTCGGCAGCCTGACCTTCACCGGCGACACGGCGCGCGAATGGCGCGTCAACTACGTAAAGCCCTTCTTCGACCACTGGCTCAAGGGCGCGCCCGATCCGCACACGCCGCCTGTGCTCACCTATGCGACCGGCGTGAACCAGTGGAACAAGTCACCGCGCTGGCCGATGGGCAAGGCGAGGCCCCTCTATCTCGCAGACGGCGGCACCGCCACTTTCGAACGGTCCGCCGTGGCGGGGCACTACGAATACGTCAGCGATCCAGCACACCCCGTACCCTTCATTCCGCGCCCGATCGACATGAGCGATCCGATGCAGTGGAAGCCCTGGCTGGTCCACGATCAGCGTTTCGTATCGGGTCGTCCCGACGTTGCGAGCTGGACCTCCGCGCCGCTCGAGAAACCCGTCCACATCATGGGTGCACCACAAGTCGAGTTGTTCGCATCGACCAGCGGCACGGACGGCGACTGGGTCGTAAAGCTGATCGACGTCTACCCCAACGATGTGCCAGAGGCCGCTGCGCAGGGTGCGAAGCCTTCGATGGCAGGCTACGAGCTGCCGATCGGTATCGAGATTTTTCGCGGACGCTATCTGAAGAGTTTCGCCGAGCCGGCGCCCCTCGCGCCCGGTCGCGTCGAACACTATCGCTGGGCGCTGCCCAACGTCGATCACGTGTTCCTGCCCGGTCACCGGATCATGGTGCAGGTGCAGTCGAGCCTTTTTCCGCTCTACGATCGCAATCCGCAAACCTATGTCGGGAACATCATGTATGCGAAACCGGGCGACTATCGCAAGGCGACGCAGAGCGTGTGGTTCGGCGGTGACCGCGCAAGTGCGGTGGTGTTGCCGGTGGTGGAGTGAGTCCGGCGACCCTCGGGCACGCTGCCGTGGCGAAAGCCGGCAAGGCACATGCATCCGCCAATCGGCGGCGTGCGACGGTGTTGGCCATCCTCACGAAGACCCGTGCTTCAGGATTTCATGAAGCATTCGGGCCATGGCAGGACTTGCGAAAGATCTCCTCAGGCGATGTTCACTGCGCGCGCGGCCGCCGGCATGAGGCCCGCCCGTTCGACGAAGCAGACTGCGCTGAAAGATGGGGTTTGAGCTTCATACGCCCCGTATCCCCGAGCCTATGGCGAGACGGTAATGGTTCTGCTGGCGAGCACGAAGCCCGTTGGCGCGACCGCCTGGATGGGGGCCCCCGTGTCCGACTCTTCGCCGCGCGCCTCCGTTGCCGGGAGCAATACCCGAAGCGTTCCCGAGTAGCCCGCCGACGATGACAGATCGCAGGTCACGAGTAGCTGCACCGGGATCAACTGTTCCAGTGCACCGGCTCCCGCGAGCGACAACGTCACGGTGCCGTCGTCTGCACCGAAAGCGCCGTTTGCGAGCTGGGCGTCGCCCGCATCGACCGTGCCGTCACCGTTGCGGTCCCACCAGACCCGTATCGACGTCACGTGCGCCGCATCGTTCAGGCTACCCGAGGCACGCAGGCTGAGCGTGCCATTCGCGATCGGCGTCGGGCCGAAGCTCGTCACCCGATACGACGCCAGCGGCACGTTGCTCGCGCCGCGTGCCACGCTCGCATCGGCCAGAGGCACATGGGCCCGAGCCTCGAAGCTCGACTGCGCGGGTTCGACGTAGGTGAACAGTTGCCCGATCTGGTTTGGATCGCCAAAGCCTACCTCTGCCCAGGCTGCGTGCGTCCTGTCGAAGGCCCATACATCCATCACGCTCGGCCAGATCGCACCACCCGGAGCCTGGTAAAGCCAGTTGATGCCACCATCGTAGGTGGCCATCGCCGGTCCGCCGGCCTGGGCGTAGCCCTTGAGCCTCGTGGCAAAGTCAAAATCCTGTAGGAGCCCGTCCGAGATTTTCGTCCAGTTCAGGCCTGCGTCGGTGCTGCGAAATGTGCCGTTTGGCACGCTGCCGCTCGTGCTCACGATCCAGGCGGTATCGTTGACCATGGCGACGTCGCGGGATTGATCGGCAATGCCCGCACTCGCGCGCGGCGCCCAGTTGCCTTGCGCATCGCGCAGCACAAACTGCTGGACGGCAGCGCCACGGAATGCGACTGCACGCC
>CAUJHX010000150.1 GCA_963204795.1 Pseudomonadota bacterium
CAATGAACTGCTGCGTCATCTCGAGAACCGCCTGCGCGTGACCGAAGACCTGAAGCGACACCCGGAAATTCTCGATGTCGAGATCGTCAAACCTCTCTTCATGGTGGGATTGCCGCGCACCGGCTCGACCATCATGCACGACCTGCTGGCGAAGGATCCGGCCAACCGCGTGCCGATGACCTGGGAGTGCCACCTCATGTCGCCGCCGGCGGAAGCGGCGAGCTACGACACGGATCCGCGCATCGCCATTTGCGAGCAGCACTTCGAGCAGACCTCACGGGCACTCATCCCCGAGTTCCAGGCGCTGCACGAGATGGGCGCGCTCCTTGCGCAGGAATGCCTGATGCTCAACGCCTTCGACTTCAGGAGCATCATCTTCGCCAACCAGTTCCGCATCCCGGCCTACCAGAGCTGGGTCGAGAACACGGACCCGACCCCGGTCTACCGCACGCACAAGCGCCAGCTCCAGTACATGCAATGGCACAACCCCCGCGAGCGCTGGGTCCTTAAGAGCACCGGCTATCACTGGGGGCTCGAAGCCATCTGCAAGGTGTATCCGGATGCGCGCATCGTGATGACGCATCGTGATCCACTGAAGCTCATCGCCTCGCACTGCTCGCTCGTCTCCATGGCCTGCAGCATGGGCAGCGACGAGGTCGACCGGGTCGAGATCGGGCAGATGTGGAGCAAGTCCTGGGAAGAGGCCATGCGCCGGGGTGTGGCGTTCCGCGAGAGCGGCCACAAGGCCGCGCGCGGCGCCTTCGACATGCATTTCGCGGAGATCCTGAAGGACCAGGTCGGCATGGCCCAGAGGATCTACGCGCACTTCGACATGCCGATGAGCGACGAGGCGCAGCAACGCATGCGCGCCTTCATCGCGGGCAATCCGCGGGACCGCCACGGCACGCATCGCTACACGCTCGAGCAGTTCGGTCTCGATCGCGCAACGGAGCGCGCGCGCTATCGCTTCTATCAGGATTACTTCAAGGTGGCCAAGGAATGAACGAGCATGCGGCGGCCAGCGTCAAGGCCTGGGAAGACTTCTGCGAACAACTGAAAGCGGCCGGTGCGGTGCTCGCCCGGCCTGCGACGCCCCAGGATGATCTCACGCAGGCGGAGGGCCTGCGCAAGCTCGCGCGCATGATCCGCATGGGGCTCGAAGCCACGCTCGAGTACGCGAACACGCGCCACCCCGAGGTCTATCAGCTGGTCACGCCCACGACTCTGGGGGAGGGCGAGACCTCGGACGCCCGCTACTACCAGACCATGATCGATGGCAGTCGGTCCTATGTGCTCAGCGGCGAGCGGGGCGATGCCCCCTTCATCGAGTTCACGGTGTACGCCGGGAAGATCGGCATCGACGCGCACAGTGCGCAGGTGGGAGCCATCACCGAGCGGGAACTCAAGGTGGATGCCGAAGGGCGCTACGAGATCATCCTCTCGCCAGAGCAGCACCCGGGCAACTGGATCCGCACGACGCGCGAGGCGACGTGCGTCTTCATCCGCCAGTACGCGCACGACTGGAGCCGCACCGTGGGCGCCACGTTCACCATCCGCGAGATCGGCTCCGATTCGCTGCCGCCCAATGTCACGCTCGCACGGGTGATGGCCGCCCTGCCGCGCACCGCGGCCTACGTGACGCGTTCGAGTGCGATCTGGGCGGGCATCGTCGATCAGGCCCGTCAGGCGCCACCCAACCGCTTCGTCACCTTTCCCGCGAAGGATCACGATGAGTCGCCCGAAATGCCCACGGGACATCGCTTCGCCTCGGGCCACTTTCGCCTGCAACCCGATGAGGCGCTGCTCGTGAGTTTTGCGCCGGCGCAGGTGCCCTACTGGGGCGTGGACATCACCAATTACTGGTTCGAGCCGCTATCCTTCCCCTCGCACCGCTCGCATCTCAACAACCGGACGGTCACGATGGCGGGCGACGGCTCCGTGCGGATCACGATCGCCGCGCGCGATCCGGGCACCGGCAACTGGATCGACACCTGCGGACACCGGGAAGGCATGATGATGCTGCGCTGGTCGCGCACCACGTTGCCGGTGCCGCAAATTGCCACCCAGGTGATCAAGCTCGACTCATGAACCAGGACATGCAGCCCGCAGCCGAAAATGCCGCCATACACAGTGCGCTCTATGCGCTCTTTGCCGAGGCCTTTGCCTATCCGCGCGGAGAGCTGCTGAACGCCATCCGCAGTGGCGATCTCGCGCAACGCCTGCAGTCATGGGTCGACCGCCTCGGCCCCGCGCTCACGCGCGGCGTGGACTGGGCGGCGCTCGCAGACGCCGGCGACCGTGACGAGGCATTGCCGGCCGAGTTCACCCGCCTCTTCGATCCGGGTACATCGGCACCGCCCTGCTCCCTGCACGGCGGCCTGCACGTCGGTCCACAGATGATCACGATGGAGGAAGTCCTGCGCTTCTACCATCACTTCGGACTCGCGCCGGCGGCAGACAGCCGCGAGACGCCGGATCACCTGAGTTCCGAGCTCGAATTCCTGCACGTGTTGGCCTTTGGTGAGGCGGATCTGTGCAGTCGTGGCGAAGATCCCACCTCGTACCGGCTCGGTCGACGGGATTTCATCGCGCGCCACCCGGGGCGCTGGATTCCGCTGATGCGCGCCAAGCTCGGGCAACAGAATCCCCTGCCCTACTACGCGCAACTCGTCGAACTGCTCGAGCGCTGCCTGGCCGCCGATCTCGGGCAACTCGAAGCCCGCCACGGCATGGCCTCGCTCGACCCGCATCGGAGTGTTTCGGCGTGAGCGAGGCGCTGCTCGCCGCAAGCATGCGCCGGACGCTCGAGCGGCAGAGGGCCGCGCAGCTGGCCGACGGGATTCCCGACTGGGGCACCCGCATCGACCGGCTCGAGCGTCTGGCTGCGCTCCTCAAAGAGAACGAGAAGGCATTGTGCGAATCACTGCAGGCCGATTTCGGGCAGCGTTCGATCGCCAATGCCGCGATGACGGAAATCGCCTTCCCCGTGGCCGGCATCAAGTACGCGATGAAGCATCTGCGTGCGTGGATGAAGGACGAGCCGCGCAGGGTGGCCCTGCTGCCTCGACTGCTGGGTGCACGGGCGCGGGTATGTTATCAGCCGCTCGGTGTCGTGGGCGTGATCGCGCCCTGGAATTTTCCGGTCAATCTCACGGTCGCCCCGCTCACTGACATCCTCGCCGCCGGCAATCGCGCGATGGTGAAGCCTTCGGAGTTCACGCCACGCAACTCGGCACTCCTCGCGGAGCTGATCGCACACCGTTTCAGCGAGGAGGAAATCACCGTGTTTCCCGGCGGACTCGAGGTCGGGACGGCGTTCGCGACGCTGCCGTTCGATCATCTGGTGTTCACGGGCGCAGGATCCATCGCGCGTCACGTCATGCGCGCGGCAGCCGACCATCTGGTGCCGGTCACGCTCGAGCTGGGCGGTAAATCGCCCGTCATCGTGAGCCGGGAACTGCCTTTCGATCTCGACAGGCTGGCGACCTGCATCATCGATTTCAAGATGAGCAATGCGGGGCAGATCTGCCTCGCCCCGGATTACCTGCTGGTCCCGCAAGAATTGCTGCGCGAGCTGATCGAGGCCCTTCGCAGCGCCGTGGCGCGCATGTATCCGCGGCTCCTCGACAACCCCGACTACACCGCGATCATCAACGAGCGCCACTTCGCGCGCCTGCAGGGCTACCGGGAGGCGGCCGCGGCCGCAGGTGCCGAAGTCATCGAGATCAATCCGGCCGGTGAGGATTTCACGGCATCAACGAATCGCAAGATGCCGCCGTGCCTCGTCATCAACCCCGCGGACGACCAGCCGATCCTGCGCGAAGAGATCTTCGGGCCACTGCTGCCGGTCCGGACCTACCGCGACGTCGATGAGGCGATCGCCTTCATCAATCGCCAGGGTCATCCGCTCGCCCTGTACTATTTCGGCCGTGCCGGTGGCGCCGAGCTCGAGCAGGTGCTCGCGCGCACCCGCTCAGGCGGAGTGACGGTTAACGACATCGCCGCACATTCAGGCTGCGAGGATCTGCCTTTCGGTGGCGTCGGCCCGAGTGGCATGGGCGCCTATCACGGACACGAAGGATTCAAGCGCTTCTCCCACGCGCGTGCCGTGTACGTGCAGGCGAAGATCAACCTGGCGGATGCTTTCGGATTGCGCCCGCCCTACGGCTCCCGGTATCGATCCGTCATCGATGGCATGATGAAATGAAAGCGGACGTCGACATGCCGAATGTGCCCCACGCGACGGATAGACGTCGGCGCCGTACGCAGGCTGAACGCAGCGCGGATACCCGGGAGAAGGTGATCCAGGCGGTCATCCAATGCATCGCCGAGGAGGGCCTGGTCAACACGTCGGCGGCACGCATCGCGGAGCGGGCCGGCGTGACCTGGGGCGCCATCGCCCATCAGTTTGGCGACAAGGAATCGCTGCTGCTGGCCGTGGTCGAACGCAACATCGGCCTCATCGAACGGGAGCTCGCCGCGGCCATGGCGGTCCGCAGCCTCTCGCCCCGGGAGCGGGTTTCGCTGCTGATCGATCGCTCCTGGCAGCACATCAACCAGCCGTCCTCCGTGGCTTACACCGAACTCATTCTCTACGGACGCTCACACCCCCAGGGCAGCATCCGCAGGCGTCAGGCCGAGATGGTGCTCACCACGACGCGCCGGATCTGGCAGGCACTCTTCGGCGACCTCGGGCTCGACGCCCGCAAGCTCAATACCGCGCGCACCCTGGCCTCGACGGCCATGCTCGGCATGTCCATACAGGGGCTGCTCGAACCCGTGCGCCCGAGTTATCGCGAGGAGCTCGAGGCCCTGAAACGCATCATCGCCGAGTTGCTGGAGCTCCCACCAGCCTGAGCCACCGGGCGCGACTCAGTCCGCCGCGCGGGCCGTCGCCCGCCGTTCAAAGTCCTTCATCACGGGGTTGACCATCGCATCAGCGAACGCCTGATAGCTCCAGGGCCAGGTCATCGGCACGCCCTCGCGATCGAGATACCAGCTCGAACAACCCGAGGCGAAGATCGTGCCCCTCGCCGCTTCCAGCCGTCGCGCCTCGTAAGCAGCCATCGCTTCAGCCGAGGCGCAGATCTCATCGCAGTTCCCGTTTGCGAGCTCGCCGATCAGGCGCTCCACGAACTGCCACTGACGCTCGGCGACATCGATCAGGGAGAAATTGCCGACCGGCGACGTCGGGCCGTTGAGCAGGAACAGGTTGGGGAAATCAGGCAGCGTGATCGCGAAGTAGGCGGTAGCGCGCTTCGCCCAGAGGTCGTCGAGCGCCACTCCATTGCGACCGTGCACCGTTGCAGGACGAATGAAACGGTCGGCATGAAACCCCGTGGCGAGCGCCAGCACATCGAGTTCGTGGATCGTGCCGTCACGCATCCTCACACCTTGCGGAACGATCCGCTCGATGGCACCGGTCTCGACATGCACCGCCGGCCGTTGCACGCGGGCGTAATAGTCGGGCGAATAGACCAGGCGCTTGCAGGCAGCCCGGTAGTCCGGTCGCAGCTTCTCGCGCAACACGGGGTCTGCCACATTCTGCTCGAGGTTCTGCCGGCATAGCTCTTCGATGGCGTGCATCGCTTCGCTGTCGGGATCGACGATGCCCATGGTGAAGCGCTGGACATTGCCCTCGTATTCGGGGTCGTAGCGGATGGCATCGATCAGCGCCGGATCACGACGGAACGCCGCGCGCTCCTCGTCCGTGTAGGCGAAGTCGACCACCGGCATGATCCATTGCGGACTGCGCTGGAAGTGCACCAGCCGCGAGGCGCGGTCTGCGAGCGCGCAGATCAGCTGCACCCCCGTTGAGCCGCAACCGATCACCCCGATCCGCCGGCCGTCGAGCACGACATCGTCCTCCCAGCGCGCGCTATGCATGGCTTTGCCGGCAAAACTGTCGAGTCCCCCGATATCGGGTGTGCGGGGGTGGTGCAGCACGCCCGAAGCGAGGATCACCACATCGGCGGTAAAGCGCTCGCCGGTGCGGGTCGTCGCGGTCCACCTCCCCTGCCCGAACGACAGGTCGGTGACCTCCCGATTGAACCGAATCAGGGGCAAGACGTCCCGATCGTGCGCAACTTTTTCGAAATAGGCACGAATCTCGTCGGCGCCCGCGAAATAACGGGACCACTCCGCGTTCGGCGCAAAACTGTAGGTATAGGCGTGCGCAGGCACATCGCAGGTCAGGCCCGGATAGCGGTTCTCGCGCCAGGTGCCGCCGAGCCGGTCGGCCTTTTCCAGCACGACCACATCCTCATGGCCCGCCTCGCGCAGCCGGATCGCCGCGAGGATGCCCGACATGCCGGCCCCGACCACCAGAAAGCGCAATTTCCGTCGCCTGATCATGTTTCGATCCTCTCCAACGAGGCGCACTGCCGATTGACCGTCAATCTTATCCCGGATATTGTCGGTCCTTACCTAGCTGCAAACAGCGCGCGCCGCGTGATGCCCTGATTCCGGGCTTGTAGCCGGCGGGCCCGCATCCGAGTGGGCGCGCGGCCAGCGTCTCCCAGCGTTAGTGTTTGATGTCATGAGCATTGTGGGCGGTCTGATCCACCACACTGGCGACCGTGTCCGCGTGCCTGGTCGAGGCGCGCGACGTTTTGGACCGTTGCGAGAGAGACCGGGATGAGCAAGAGGAACCGAACGATCTTCCATGGCGCACGCCGCACGCGCAGCGCACGCCCCGACCGGCCACTCCTGGGCCCTCCCCCCAAGCAGGGCCTCTACGATCCAGCCTTTGAGCGCGATGCCTGCGGTGTCGGTTTCGTGGTGGACATCAAGGGTCGCAAGTCCCACGCGATCCTCGCGCAGGCCATCGAGGTGCTGCGCAATCTCGATCATCGCGGCGCAAGCGGCTGCGAGGTCAATACGGGCGATGGTGCGGGCGTTCTCATGCAGATGCCGCACGCCTTCCTGAAGGAAGCCTGCCGGAAAAGCTCCATTGCCCTCCCCGAGCCGGAGCACTACGGCTGCGGGCTCGTTTTCCTGCCGCGCAACCCGACGATGCGCCGCAGGCTCGAGGAGCGCTTCGACCAGATCGTGCAATCGGAAGGCCTGCAGATTCTCGGCTGGCGCACCGTGCCGACCAACAGCGCACCCCTTGGCGATACCGCCATGGCGAGCGAACCCTTCATCCGCCAGGTCTTCATCGCGCGCAACCCCGAGCTTCCCGATGCCCTCGCCTTCGAGCGGCGGCTCTATGTCATCCGCAAGCGCGCCTACAGCGAGATCCGCACCTCCACGCTCGACGGCCACGAATACTGGTACATCGCGAGCCTGTCGCACAAGACACTGGTCTACAAGGGGATGCTGCTCACCGCGCAGCTGCCGCAGTATTTTCCGGACCTCGAAGACCCCGCGATGGAGACGGCGCTCGCGCTGGTGCACTCGCGATTTTCCACCAACACCTTCCCGAGCTGGGACCGGGCGCACCCTTACCGCTATCTCGCCCATAACGGCGAGATCAACACGCTGCGCGGCAACATCAACTGGATGCGCGCGCGCGAGGCACTGTTCGAATCCGATGCATTCGGCGAGGACATCCGGCGGATTCTGCCCATCGTGAATCCGAACGGCTCGGACTCCGCGATGTTCGACAACACGCTCGAACTCCTGGTGCTCGCCGGCCGTTCGCTGCCGCACGCGGTCATGATGATGATCCCCGAGCCCTGGTCGAAGCACGAGGGCATGGACGATGCGCGGCGCGCGTTCTACCAGTATCACACGAGCCTGATGGAGCCCTGGGACGGGCCGGCGTCCATCGCCTTCACCGACGGCGTGCAGATCGGCGCAGTGCTCGACCGCAACGGCCTTCGGCCCTCGCGCTACTACGTGACCAAGGACGACCTCGTGATCATGGCGTCCGAGGCCGGCGTTCTCGATATTGCGCCCGAACGCATCCTGCGCAAGGGCCGCTTGCAGCCGGGGCGCATGTTCCTCGTGGACACCGCGCAGGGACGCATCGTCGATGACGAGGAGATCAAGCGGGCGGTCGTGACCGAACGCCCCTATCGCCAGTGGCTCGACGAACATCTGGTACATCTTGCGAGCCTGCCCGCAGCGCCCGAAGTGCCGGCGCCCGATCACGATACGCTGTTGCAGCGCCAGATCGCCTTCGGATACACGTTCGAGGACGAGCGCATCCTCATCGACCCCATGGCCCGCTCGGGCGTGGAGGCCGTGGGTTCAATGGGCAACGACACCCCGCTCGCGGCGCTCTCGACCAAGCCACGCCTGCTCTACGATTACTTCAAGCAGCTCTTTGCGCAGGTGACCAACCCGCCCATCGACTGCATCCGTGAAGAGCTGATCACCTCATCCGAAGTCTGGCTCGGCTCGGAGGGCAATCTCCTGCAGCCGAGGCCGGCCGACTGCCGCCGTCTCGAGCTTTACGGACCCGTGCTTTCGAACGAGGACTTCGCGAAGATCCGCCGTATCGAAGGCATGCCTGGCCTGAAGGTGGGCGTGCTCCCGACGCTCTTTCGCGTGACACGTGGCGACAAGGGTCTCGTGAAGTCGATCGAGGAGCTGCGCCTGATGGCGCGGCGCCTCATAGAAGAGGAAGAGGTCAACATCCTCATCCTCAGCGATCGCGGCGTGAACCGGGAGTTTGCGCCCATTCCGGCGCTGCTCGCCGTATCGGCGCTGCATCACTACCTGATCCGCGAGGGGCTGCGGCTCAAGGTGAGCCTGGTGCTGGAAACCGGCGAGGCGCGCGAGGTGCACCATTTCTCGCTGCTCATCGGCTATGGCGCGAGCGCAGTGAATCCCTATCTCGCCTTCGAGTCGATCGACGGCATGATCCGCGATGAGCTCCTGACGGGTGTCGATCACAAGACGGCCTGCAGGAACTTCGTCAAGGCGGCCACCAAGGGCGTCATCAAGGTCATGTCCAAGATGGGCATCTCGGCCGTGCAGAGCTATCACGGCGCGCAGGTGTTCGAGGCGCTGGGCCTGCGCCAGGATGTGATCGACGAATATTTCACGGGCACCGTATCGCGCATCGGTGGCATCGCCATCGACGTGATCGCGAAGGAAGTCCTGATGCGCCATGGCGCCGCCTTCCCCGAGCGCGACGTCAATGGGCACACGCTGCCTTCGGGCGGGCTCTATCAGTGGCGTACGGACGGCGAACAGCACCTCTTCAATCCGGCCACCATCCATCTGCTGCAGAAGGCGGTGCGCACCGGAAGCTACCCGACGTACAAGGCCTACACCGAACTCATCGACGATCAGGCGCAGAAGCTCTACACGCTGCGAGGGCTGCTGGAATTCAAGGCGGCAGAGGCCATTCCGCTCGAGGAAGTCGAGTCGGTGGAGAGCATCATGCTGCGCTTCAAGACGGGCGCGATGTCCTACGGCTCGATCAGCAAGGAGGCGCACGAGACGCTCGCAGTCGCCATGAATCGCGTCGGCGGCAAGAGCAACACCGGCGAGGGCGGGGAAGACCCCGCGCGCTATCAACCGCTGCCGAACGGGGACTCGAAGAACTCGGCCATCAAGCAGGTCGCCTCGGGGCGCTTCGGCGTGACCAGCGAGTACCTGGTGAACGCCCGCGAGCTGCAGATCAAGATGGCGCAGGGTGCCAAGCCCGGCGAAGGCGGTCAGCTGCCCGGCAACAAGGTCTATCCCTGGATCGCCACGACCCGGCACACGACAGCCGGCGTCGGCCTCATTTCGCCACCACCGCATCACGACATCTATTCGATCGAGGATCTCGCCGAGCTGATCCACGACCTGAAGAATGCCAACCGCCACGCGCGCATCAGCGTGAAGCTGGTGGCGGAAGTGGGCGTTGGCACGATCGCGGCTGGCGTCGCCAAGGCGCATGCGGATGTCGTGCTCATCAGCGGCTACGATGGCGGCACCGGAGCGGCGCCCCAGACCTCCATAGCGCACGCGGGACTTCCCTGGGAGCTCGGCCTCGCCGAAGCGCACCAGACGCTCGTGCTCAACAACCTGCGCAGCCGCATCGCGGTCGAAACGGATGGGCAGTTGAAGACCGGCCGCGACGTCGTGATCGCCGCCCTCCTCGGAGCCGAGGAGTTCGGCTTCGCCACCGCGCCGCTGGTTGCGATCGGCTGCGTCATGATGCGGGTGTGTCACCTGAACAC
>CAUJHX010000151.1 GCA_963204795.1 Pseudomonadota bacterium
CGCTGCGGAATGGCGTGCGATACACCATTGCGGTACTCGGCGAGCCGGCAGACAAGCCGCTTGCTGCAGTCCTTGATCGGCGCGAAACCGCCGGCCATGTCGCCATAGAGGGTCGCATAGCCCACCGCCATCTCGCTCTTGTTGCCGGTCGTCAGCAGCATGCGGCCGGTCTTGTTCGAAATGCCCATCAGTAACAGCATGCGGCAGCGGGACTGGATGTTTTCCTCGGTCGTATCGGGCTTGCGGCCGGCGAACTCCTCCCGCAGCGTGGCGAGCGTCGCCTCGAACATCGGTTCGATCGGCAGCACGCTGTACTTCACGCCGAGCAGCTCCGCCTGTGCCTTCGCGTCCTCGAGACTCATCGGCGCGGTATAACGCGATGGCATCATGACCGCGTGCACGTGTGCCGGGCCCAGCGCATCGACCGCGATCGCAAGCGTCAGCGCCGAGTCGATGCCACCCGAGAGCCCCATCACAACGCCAGGGAACCGATGCTTGCCCACATAGTCACGCACACCGAGCACGAGCGCGCCATAGATACTGGCCACCTCCGGCAGCTCGGGGGCGACTTCGCCCGCGCACGGCACGACCCTGCCCCGGGCGTCACGCGCGAAATCGACGACATGCAGGCCTTCGGCATAAGCCGGCGCGCGCATCGTGATCACGCCCTTTTCGTCCATGACAAAGGATTGGCCGTCGAATACCAGCTCATCCTGGCCACCCACCAGGTTCACGTAAGCGAGCGGCAGCCCCACGTCGTTCACCCGCGCCCGCGCGATCGCCTCGCGATCACGTTGCTTGTTCAGCTGATAGGGCGAGGCATTACTGACGATGAGCAACTCGGCGCCGGCCGATTGTGAAAGCTGCGCGGCTTCGCGCTCCCAGATGTCCTCACACACGAGCACACCGACTCGCACGCCGCGCACATCGACGACCGTGGGCTGGGCGCCCGCGCTGAAATAGCGCTTCTCGTCGAAGACCTGATAGTTCGGCAGCGCGCTCTTGCGGTGCATGGCCTGGACCGCACCACGCGCCACGAGCGCCGATGCGTTGTAGATCTGCGAGCCGCTGTACTCGGGCAGACCCACGAGCACGGCCACATCGCCCACACCGCGACAGACCTCGGCGAGTCCCGCCTCGATCTGCCGGCGAAGGCCGCGGTGGAACAGCAGGTCCTCCGGCGGGTACCCCGACAGCGCGAGCTCGGGGAAAACCACGAGATCGACGTGCTGCGCGCGCGCCGCGCGCGCAGCGTCGATCACCCGCGCGACGTTGCCCCGCACGTCGCCAACCAGAAAATCGAGTTGGGCGAGTGCGAGGCGCAGCGGCGCGGCGCCGGTCATTTGGGCTTGCGTGCCCGCCGCGCGGGACGCCGCGCCACCTTCTGGCTCGTCGCCCGCAGCACGCGGCCCGCCGCCTTCTTCTTGCCCACCGCCCGCAGCCCGCCGCTCGCCGCCTTTTTCCGGCGCCTGAACAGCAGATCGCGCATCGCGCTGCCGAGGTCCGCCGGTGATTTCACGGTGCGCACGCCGGCGCGGTCGAGCGCGCGGTACTTATCAGCCGCCGTGCCCTTGCCGCCCGCCACGATCGCACCCGCATGCCCCATGCGCTTGCCCGGCGGCGCGGTGACGCCGGCGATATAGGCGACGACCGGCTTCGAGACGAACTTGCGGATGAACTCCGCACCCGCCTCCTCGTCGCTGCCGCCGATCTCCCCCACCATGAGGATGCCTTCGGTGCCAGGGTCGCGCTCGAACAGCTCGAGCAGATCGACGAAGTTCATGCCGCGCACCGGATCGCCGCCAATGCCGACGCAAGTGCTCTGCCCGAGCCCATTGTTGGTCGTCTGGAAGACGGCCTCGTAGGTCAATGTGCCTGAGCGCGACACGATGCCGATGGCACCCTTCTTGTGGATGAAGCCGGGCATGATGCCGATCTTGCACTCGTCGGGCGTGATGACCCCGGGGCAGTTCGGCCCGACGAGGCGGGTTCCCTTGCCGGCGAGTGCGGCCTTGACCTTCACCATGTCATTCACCGGGATGCCCTCGGTGATGCACACCACGAGTTCGATGCCGGCGTCGGCCGCCTCGAGGATCGCATCCGCGGCGTAGGGCGGCGGCACGTAGATCATGCTCGCGGTCGCGCCGGTCTCCTTCACCGCATCCTGCACGGTGTCGTAAACGGGCAGGCCGATGTGCTTCTCACCACCCCGCCCCGGCGTCACGCCGCCGACGAGGCGCGTGCCGTACGCGAGACACTGCTCGGAATGGAACGTGCCCTGCTTGCCGGTGAAACCCTGGCAGATGACCCGTGTGTGCTTGTTGACCAGAATGCTCATGACTTGCCCTTCGATGCCAGCGCGACGACTTTCTTCGCGGCGTCCGTGAGATCCGCCGCCGGCACGAGCGCGAGCCCGCTGCCGGCGAGCATCTCGCGTGCCTTCTCGGCGTTGGTGCCCTGCAGGCGTACCACCACCGGCACCTTCACCCCGAGCTTCTTCGCCGCGATGATGATGCCTTCGGCGATCAGGTCGCAGCGCACGATGCCACCGAAGATATTGACGAGGATCGCGCGCACGTTCGCGTTCGAGAGAATCAGCTGGAACGCCTCGGTGACGCGTTCGGCGGTCGCGCCGCCGCCCACGTCGAGGAAGTTCGCGGGACTGCCGCCGTGCAGCTTGATCAGGTCCATCGTCGCCATCGCAAGGCCCGCGCCATTCACCATGCAGGCGATGTCGCCGTCGAGCGAGACGTAGTTGAGGTCGTGCTCGCTCGCCCTGACCTCCATCTCGTCTTCCTGCGTGACATCGCGCAGCGCAGCGAGATCTTTCTGGCGAAAGAGCGCGTTCGGGTCGATGTTGATCTTGGCATCGAGCGCGACGAGCTTGCCCGCCTTGGTGACGATGAGCGGATTCACCTCGAGAAGGCTCGCATCGCGCTCGAGGTAGAGCTGGTAGAGCGCCATCGCAATCTGCTGGAACTCGCCGATCTGCGCACCGCTGAAGCCGAGTGCGAACGCCATCTCGCGGCACTGGTAGGGCTGCAGGCCCGCGGCCGGGTGCACGTTCACCGTGACGATCTTCTCCGGCGTGTGCTCGGCGACTTCCTCGATGTCCATGCCGCCGGCGGCCGAACCGATGAGCGCGATGCGGCCCTTCTCGCGGTTGAGGGTCAGCGACAGGTAAATCTCGCGCGCGATTTCCGAGCCCGACTCGACGTACACGGCGTTGATCGGCAAGCCCTCCTCGCCGGTCTGCTTCGTGACGAGCCGCTGGCCGAGCATGCCCTGCGCAGCCGCCCGCACGGCCGCCAGATCGCGCGCAAGCTTCACGCCGCCCGCCTTGCCGCGGCCGCCCGCATGCACCTGTGCCTTGACCACCCACACCGCACCGCCGATCGCCTCGGCGGCCGTCACCGCCTCATCGGCGCTGCGCGCCACACGCCCCTCGGGCACGGGCACGCCGTACTTCCGGAAGACTTCCTTCGCCTGATATTCGTGAAGATTCATGGACCCGCCAAATCGCAAAAAGAACGCCTATTCTCGCGGAATGCTAAAGTCCCGGCAAATGGGGTCTCATGACAACGACCGCGACTCGACCCTGGGCGATCTCGGCTGGCGGATCGTCGGGCTGCTGAACCTCTACCGGCTGCTGGTGCC
>CAUJHX010000152.1 GCA_963204795.1 Pseudomonadota bacterium
TGGCGCAGCGCGAGCCCCGTGTGGATCGCGAGATCGCTGACGCCGTCTTCATCGGCGAGCGCCGCGCGAGCTGCGCCCGCAATGTAGACGTGATCGACGCGCCCCGTTTCGGCCAGGACCAGCTGCAGGTGGCGTGCGGCCCAGGTGAGGACGCGGGACAGTGCGTCGATCGCAAGACCATCTTCTGCCGTGAGCGCCTCCGGGGGCAACCGGCGCGTGTCGCGCAACAGTCGTTCGCCAACGGGCACTGCGGCGAGCTCGTCGATGATCGCAATGAGCTTCAGCTTGTTGGCCGGGTCCTTGTACCCGGGACCAATGCGGGCATCGACCCGCTTGCGCAGCGTGTCGTTCTTCGTGAGCGCTGCGTCCGCAAAGGCCCGCCAGGCATCGAGGCTCGCGCCGGTCGCATCGAGGGTGCCGACGCCTGGCAACAGCGCCGCGGACGCGAGGAGCGCTGCCGGAAGCGTCGCGACATTGGCAGTGAGCTGATCTGCCACGACACGCGCAAGCGACGCCCCGATACGCGCGCGCAGATCCCCCGTTTCACTCTCGAGCACGTGCGGCAGCCAGTGTGCGCGCTTTGCAAGCATGTCCGCGAGCAGTGTCTCGACACGCTGCCACTGGTTGTCGAGGCGCCCGAACAGCACATCGATATCAGCCCGCATGCCGGGCACGGTTTCTCCGTCGATCAACGCCTGTCGCGCCGCCCGCTGGTACAGCTCTTCCGGTCGGTCGGCAATGGCGAGACCGGGCCCCGCACTCGCGGCGAGCGGCCGCTGCGCTGCGAGCGAGAAATTGAACGCGTCGATCGTCTGGATGCGTAGCCGCGCCGCATGGGACTCGAGCTGCCAGCCGCGCTCCGCCGAGCGCGCGTGGACGCGTGATGCGAGAGTCCTGATCTGCGTCGCCTGGGGGTGCCGGGGATCGATGTCGCCGGCCAGCGCCGCAAGCACGCGCACGCGCATTTCGGCGGCTGCCTTGCGCGTAAAGGTGATCGCGAGCACCTGCTCAGGCTCATCGACTTCGGCGAGCAGCGCGAGCAGGCGCTGCGTGAGCACCGTCGTCTTGCCCGAGCCGGCCGGTGCTTCCAGCAGGATCGATCGGTCGATCGCGAGCGCGCGCTCGCGGGCAAGGGCGTCGAAGTCGCCCTCAATCATCGGCGCCCTCCTCCGCTTCGGGCTCGGCGCGCTCGCCGATCCGGCACAGCGCGGCGAGATGGCAGTACTGGCACGCGCCCTTGACGGGTGTGACGGTCGCGTGCGCGGCAAGAAATTCTGTGGCGAGTCCCTGCATCTGCCCCTCCCAGGTGGCAAGCTGACGCGACCAGGCGCGCAGCGCGGTCTCACCATCGAGGGTGCCGATTCCGCGGACGCGAGGCAGCAATCCCGCCTCGATCGCGACCCCCTGGAATCGTGGAGCCGGTGGCGCAACCCGGGCGAAGGCCAGCGCGCGCACGTGATCGCCGAGCGCGGCGAGGTAGACGAGGAGCTGCGCCGCATTCGGCCGCTCACCGAACCAGTCCTGGGGCGTCGCCTTCCCGCTCTTGTAATCGATGACCGCGAGGCCACCATCGCCGAGCGCATCGATACGATCCATCCGCACCGTGAGGCGAGCGGCACCGAGCGGGACCTGTCGCTCTTCCTCCAGTGCTTCGATCCGAAACGGCGGACGCGTTCGCTCGATCTCCGCCAACGAAGCCACGAGCTGCCCCAGCCGTCGCTCTTCCCGATCCCGGGATGCAACCGCCACCGCATTCGGGGGGCCGAGTTCCGTCTCGCGCGCCTCGGCGACGGCATGGGTGGCCCACTCTTGAAGTGCGGTTACCGGCAGTGTTCCGAGGTGCTCCGAGTCGCCAATCCGCCTCCAGAGAAGTTCCAATGCGCGATGCAGCCATCGGCCGCGCTCCTGGGGCGCGATGCCGGGCAAGGGAGCATCGAGTGCCGTGGCGCCGAGCTGCAGCTCGGCATAAGCGCGAAACGGACAGGCAGCCTGCAGCTCGATGCTTCGAGTGCCGCCGGGCAGTGGTTCACGCGCGGGCCACGTACGGCCCATGAAGTCTTCGATCACCTCGAGCGCCGGCTCGCGCAGCCGCCCTGGCGGCCAGCTGATCACCTGCCGGGAAGCCGCGCGTCGCGGCCAGGGGAGGAGCAGCGGACTGGGTGCCAGAAGCGCATCGCCGGATGCCGTGGGTGTGCTCAGGACGAGGGAATCGGCGGCTGCCTGCCAGGATTCGAGACTGGCTCGAGCCGCAGCGAGTTGCGCGCCCGAATCGATCATCGGCACGCCGGCCTCCCGCAATGCAGGCAGGGGAATGAAAGGATCCGGGAGCGAAAAGGCGGGCCACGCATCGGCAGTTAGGCCGGCAACCCAGACACCGTCATAGCGCACGATCGGGTCGTCGTGCGCCGAGGCGATCGTGACACGGGCGTCACCCGTCGCCGGCTGCCAGGTCGTGCGTGCGGCAAGCTCGCGCAGTGCGCGCAAGGCCTGTCCCGCCTCGAAGTGGCCCGTCACTCGCGACACGCCGCCGAACTCGTCGAGCAGGGCCACGAACCGCAACAGGGTCTGTTGCTCGTCGCTGCCGTAGGCAACCCTGTCCTCCGGCCGCAATGCCTCGAGCGCCGCACTGAAGCGCTCGGACCATCCCTGTGCGCTCGCCGACCCCGTACCGATGGCGCTCAGAGCTGCGCGCACCTTCCCCGCAAGCGCGTGTGCGGGTTCGACCCCGTCCTGCACCGCCCCTGCAAGGCGCGCGAGGCTCGCGCGGGCGTCCGCCTCGAGGGGTGCGCGTCGCCGCCACCAGAGGTCGAGCCGTGCGCCCGCTTCACGCGAAAGCGGGCCGTACGGGCTCAGCAGCCATGCGGAGAAATCGTCGAACTCGAGCCCGTCGACGAGCCATGTGAGGCTGGCGAGCGCGTGGTGCACGAGCGCTTGCCGCGCAAGAGGCGCGCCTCCCTCGATCGCGACGAGGTCCGCATCGAGGGTGCCCGCCAGTTTCGCACGCGGGGCAAGCGCGGCGCGCAGCCGCGTTGCCATCGCCTCGCGCCACGACAAGCTGCCGGCCGCAACGATCAGCAGCCGGGACGCCGGCGTTGCCTGCAGCCCATCGAGGCACCAGGCGGCCACGCGTTCGATCTCGTCGGCCTCGTCGCCCGCCAGTTCGATGGCAGGCGTGGCGATCGGCGCGCCTGGCAGCCACCACTCACCCGGCAGCCCGCGCGCGCTCCGCGAAGCCTGCAACGCCCGCACCTGCGGCACGCCTGGCGCGTGAAAGCCAGCGAAGTGCACAGGCCGCAGACCGCCGAGGCCGGGCATGCCGCGCGCGATATTCAACGCCGTGTCGGCGCCCAGGTCCCGGCATGCATGGCGTACGTTGCGCCGGACGGCGTCGAACAGACGCGTCCCGGCACCACCGATGGCGAGCCAGCGCCCGATGTCGATGAGATAGTCGTCGGCGAGGCGATCGGCACGACGCAGCCCATCGGCAAGCGAAGATGCATTGACGAGTGCAGTGTCCTGTGTGGCCTGCGTCACCGCCTCGCGCCACAGCCACCACTCTTCGGCTGGCGACAACGCGCGCGGCGTGTCTTCGAGGGCCGCTGCCCGTTCGACCTCGCGCAGAACCCAGGCATCGAAAGTCAGCACATCGGGGCTCGGCCAGACCGTACGCCCCGCTGCGAGCGCGTGGTGCGCACAGGCCATCCGGATCGCGTGGGCGCGCTGACGCGACGGCACAACGATCGTGTCGCCGCGGCTGATCGTCTCTGCTAAGGTATCCGTTAGTGTAATCAATTCAATTAATTACACTATATATCAAGAAATTACTTGAAGCGTGTTGACGCCTCCACGACGCGCGCAGAGGCCGGTGATTCCCGGGCACCGCTCGCGTACGCGGCAAGCAGCTCGCCCATGCGCTGGAATACGGTTCTCAACGTGGCCGCATCGGGCAGGTTCGTGACACGGAAATGATTGCGGTACGGCACATTGAAGCTCACGCCCGGTGCGACGAGCACGTGCTTCTGCTCGAGAAGATCGAGCGCAAAGGACTGGTCATCGACCGGCAGCACATCCGTGTCGATGCCGATGAAGGCATACAGTGCACCACGTGGCGCCTGAAGGCGCAGGAACGGGCTCGCAGCCACCGCTTCGGTGATGACAGCGCGCGATTCGTACAGGCGCCCGCCGGGTGCGGTGAGTTCGCGAATGCTCTGGTAGCCGCCAAGCGCAGTCTGCACTGCCCACTGCGCCGGAACGTTGCTGCAAAGCCTCAGGGATGACAGCAGTTCGAGCGCGCCCAGATAGTCGGCCGCGGCACGCAACCGGCCCGAGAATGCGACCCAGCCGACCCGATAGCCGCAGGCCCGATACACCTTCGACAAGCCCGACATCGTCGCGCAGAGCGTGTCGTGCACGAGGGTCGCCATCGGCACGAACTGCGCGTCGTCATAGAGGATCTGGTCGTAGATCTCGTCCGCAAAGACGACGAGCCCGTGCTTTTCCGCGATGCGGGCGAGACGCTCGAGGATCGCGCGGGGATAAACCGCGCCGGTCGGATTGTTGGGGTTGATGATCACGATCGCACGGGTGCGGCGGGTGATCAGCGACTCGACCACTTCCGGGTCGGGAAGGAAGCCGTTTTCCGGCAGGCACGGGTAATGCACTGCCTTGCCGCGATTGAGCGTGACCGCCGCCGACCACAGCGGATAGTCGGGGCTCGGAACCAGCACTTCGTCGCCGTCGTTCAGCAGCGCGCGCAGCACGAGGTCGATGAGTTCGGAAACGCCATTGCCGATGAACACTTCTTCAGCGCTCACGCCCTGCACGCCACGAGCCTGCTGCTGCATCACCACGGCTTCACGCGCCGGAAAAATGCCCTTCTGATGACAGTAGGCCTCGCTCTCGCGCAGATTCTCGATCATCGCGAGGCGCATGGTTTCGGGCGTACGAAAGCCGAAGAGCCCCGGATTGCCGATGTTGAGCGAGATGATCTCGTGCCCCATGCGCTCCATCTCGTGGGCGCGACGGGCGAGTCGGCCACGGATTTCGTAGCGGACGTTCTTGAGGCTGTCGCTCGGACGCAAGGTATCGCTCATCGCCCGAGCATACCAAATCAGCGGATGACCCCGGCCCCCCGCAGCCGTGCGCGTTCCACGGAATCGAGACCCAGTTCCGCCTCGAGCACCTGGTCGGTGTGCTGGCCAAGGAGCGGTGGTGCCTCCCGGTACTCGATCGCGGTGCGCGAATAGTTGATCGGGTTCCTGACGCCGGGCACGTGGCCGGCTGTCGGGTGAGGCAGATCGATGCGCATGCCACGGTGGACGATCTGCGGCTCGGCGAACACCTCGCCGATGTCGTTGATGGGACCGCAGGGTACCTGCGCGGCGTTGAGGGCTGCGAGCCATTCGTGCGTGGTACGCGCGCGCAAGGTGGCTGCCACCAGTGGCACGAGCTCGGCACGGTGCGCGACGCGCGCGGCATTCGTCGCAAAGCGCACATCCGCGGCGAGTTCGGCCCGCCCCGCAACCGAGCACCAGCTCGCAAACTGCCTGTCATTGCCCACCGCGAGCATCAGAAAGCCGTCGGCGGTCGCGAACGCCTGGTAAGGCACGATGTTCGGGTGCGCGGTGCCCTGTCGGCGCGGCGAATGCCCGCTCACGAGGTAGTTCATGTTCTGGTTCGCGAGCCAGCCGAGCTGCGTGTCGAGCAGCGCGAGATCAATGTACTGCCCTTTTCCGGACGCACGCCGCTCATAGAGCGCAGCGGTGATGGCAGTGGCGGCGTACATGCCGGTCATCAGGTCCACCACGGCCACGCCGACCTTCTGCGGCCCGCCGCCCGGCTCGCCATCCGGCAGGCCGGTGATGCTCATCAGCCCACCCATGCCCTGGATCATGGCGTCATAGCCCGGCTTGTCGGCGTCCGGCCCGTCCTGCCCGAACGCCGAGATCGAACAGTAGATGAGCGCCGGGTTGTCGGTCTTGAGATCGTCGTACGCGAGTCCGAACCTTGCGAGCCCGCCGACCTTGAAGTTTTCCACCAGGACATCGCAACGCTTCGCAAGTTCACGCGCGAGCCGCGCTCCTTCGGGATTCGCAAGATCGACGGCCACCGAGCGCTTGCCGCGGTTCGTCGAAAGGTAATAGGCCGACTCGGTCGTGTCCCGCCCCTGCGCATCCTGTGCATAGGGAGGACCCCACTGGCGCGTGTCGTCACCACCATCCGGCCGCTCGATCTTGATGACTTGCGCACCGAGATCCGCGAGCGCCTGCGTCGCCCACGGTCCCGCGAGCACGCGGGACAGGTCGAGCACGCGAATGCCGTGCAAGGGGCCCATGCCGTTGCTACTTCTTGCGGCGGCGCTGCTTCTTGTGGCTGTGCTCCACCCTGCCGTCGCCGTGATGATGCGCCATGTCGCCATGCGCATGGCCGTGGTCGAACTCGAAATCGACCGGGTGATTGTGGCCGTGGGTGTTGATCCACTTGTAGAGGTCAGGCATCCAGTGCTGGATGCGGTTCGCCGCGCGCTCCCGGTTCTCCTCTATGTTCGTCCACGGATTGAAATGGAAGTGGTTGTAGAGGCGCGAGTCGGTACGACCGATCGCGAGGGTACCCAGCTTGCAGCCGAAGGCACCGTGATTGATGTAGGGCGGCCGGTAGAAGTAGCCACCGGTCGGCAGGTCACCGAACTGCATCATCCAGGAGGTGCCCCAGATGTGGTAGGCCTCCTCTGCGCAATCGTGATACGAGATGTTGTCCTGCCAGAAATTCGGCGTCATGCAGTAGAGGAAAGTGAACGCCTGCGTACGCTCATCGAAGTGCAGTACCTTGACGAGGCAGCCCGGCGCGGTCGCCGGGAAGAAATTGGTCGAGGTCCACTGCATGTCGTCGTAAGCGTTGACCGCGGCAAATTTGTTCCGCTCTGCCCGCGGATGATCGCTGTCCGACTCGACGAACGACGGCTCACCGTAGTTGTAGAAAAGCAGGCCCGTCGCGCCGCGGGGTGCAGCCAGCGCGCCGATCGTGACACCGGCGGGCACCATGAAATAGCTGCCGGGCCCGTGCACCTTGTCGCCCACCGTGACAGAGCCCGTCATGATGAACAGCTCGTATTCGCTGTAACTCATCCCGGGCGGCTGGCGGTAACCAGGCTCGAACATCACGGTCATCGTGCACGCGCCGTTGTCCGGGTCGAGCGAGAGCATCTTGTACTGCATGCCCTTCGGGAAGCCGGGCATCGTGAACTTGCGAAAGGGTACGTCGCGATCGACGAACGGTTCGATGTGGGGGCGGGCCATGATTACTCCGGCACTCGGGTTTTCAGAATACGACGCGGAACTTGCGCTTCGGCCGTACCGGAATCTCTTCCGGCCCGACCTTGCGCATCATGTTGAAGTGCACGTGGGTGCCGCGTGTCTGGATGCGTTGCAGGAACTCTGCGACCCACTTGTCACGCTTCGGTGCGAGCGCATCCTGCTCCGCGACGATCTTGCGATAGCGTGCCTTCTGCTCGGTGATTTCGCGCTTGAGCCAGGCTTCGACCTCGCGGCTGCGCTTGTGCGGAATGGATTTCACGTTGCTCGACCTGCAATATGAAGAGACACGTTTATATACCGCGGGTGTCGTCCCTTCACAACAGTAGCAACACTTACGCGCGACTGCTGCGGTGCCCGACCGCGTAGCGGCCAGAGGAGACCTGAATGCTCGATGCGATCATTGCCGTCACGCTGTCGGCCCCGGACCTCGGCGCGACGGCGCGAGCCTACGAAACACAGCTTGGTTACCGGCTCGTCGAGCGCGCGACCGTATCTCGCCCGCTCGCGTCCGGCTGGGGCGCCCGGGCCATGAAGGGGCGCGACTACGTGCTGATGCAGCCCGCCAGCGGCGAGCCCGTCTTTCTGCGCATCGTCGACGCGGATGAGCCGGCGCCCGGTTACGCGCCGCTGCGCACGTTTGGCTGGAATGCCAACGAGATCCTCGTCGAGGACCCGGCGGCGCTCGCGCCGCTTCTCAAGGAGCCCTTCAGGATCATTGGCGAACCGCGACCGCTCGATTTCAATCCGAACATCATCGCCATGCAGGTCACCGGCCCGGCAGGAGAGGTCAACTACTTCACGCGGATTCCACCGGCCGGATCCATTTTCAATCTCGGCAGCGCGAAATCATTCGTCGACCGCACCTTCATCGTCGTCACCGGCGGCCCGGATGTCGATGCTTCGCGCGCGTTCTACCGCGATGTCCTGAAGATGCCGACGACCGATCCAGCGCCGACGAAAATCCATGTGCTGCAGGACGCCTATGGCTTGTCACGCGATGCAGAGACACGCATCGGCATCGTCCGCTTTCCGTCAGGCTTCCTCATCGAGCTCGATCAATACCCGCAGGCCGCCGTGACGCGCCCCATCCACCGCGGCCATCTGCCACCCGGCATCGCGATGGTGACCTTCGCCGTGAAGAGCTTCGACGGATTGAAGCTGCCATGGAAAGTGAAGCCGCGCGTCAGGCCGGAGAAACCATACGGGGGACACCGCGCCGGCGTCATCGTCGGTCCGGCCGGAGAATGGATAGAGCTCGTGGAGACGGTGAGGAACGGGCAATAAGCGGCGGGCGGCGGGCGGCGGGCGGCGGGCGGCGCGCCGCGCGGCGGGCACTGAGCAACGGGCAATGCGCCAGAGGCGCGCACTGGAGCGCTCTCGTTCGTGTCGAGGTCGACGAACGAGCGACCATCGGCCAAAGAGATGCACAGGCGGGGAACTCGCGCAGGCGTCGAGCGGTCTGGCCCGCCGCGCGCCGCCCGCTGCCCGCCGCTCATTGCCCGTCGCTCGTCGCCCGTAGCTCATTGCTCACTGCGCGCCGCCCGTCGCGGCACGACTGGCACCGCTGCGATGAGTTGCCGTGTGTACGGATGTTGCGGGTTGTCGAGGACCTCCCGCGTCAGTCCTGCTTCGACCACGGCGCCACCCCGCAGGACGATCACCTGCGAACACAGACGCCGCACCAGCGCGAGATTGTGGCTCACGAAGACGAGTGCTGCGCCTGACTCCCGGTGCAGCGTCTGCAACACCGCAAGGATTTGCGCCTGGATCGAGACATCGAGCGCGCTCACCGGCTCGTCACAGACCAGTACGCCCGGTTCGAGCAGCATCGCGCGTGCGATGCAGATCCGCTGACACTGGCCGCCGCTCAATTCATGCGGATAGCGCGAGAGCACGCCGGCCGTGAGTCCGACCCGGGCAAGCAGCGAGGAGATCCGTTGCTCGCGCACCGCGGCGCCAAGCTCCTGTCTGTGTACTCGCAACGGCTCGGCCAGGATCTCGCGCACGCGCATGCGCGGATCGAGGCTCGCGAGCGGATCCTGGAATACCGGTTGTACGGTGCGGCGCAGCGCCCGCCATTCCTTCCTGCCGAAGGTCGCCATTGAACGCCCGTACCAGTGAATCTCTCCCTGCGAAACCGGCACAAGGCCGAGCAGTGCCCGCACGAGCGTGGACTTGCCACTGCCCGATTCGCCGCAGATGCCGAGCGCACCACCCTCGCCGAGTTCCATTGAGACACCGCGCAGCGCATGGCGGTGTTCGCGGTACTGCACGGCGAGGTCCCTCACCCGCAGCAATGGCACGCCGGCCTTCAGAGCAGCGTTCATGGAGAGAGTGGGAAATGGCAGGCGACTGCACGCGGGCCATCCGCCACAAGAGCGGGTGATTCGCTGCGACAGCGCACCACTGCCCGCGGGCAACGCGGATGAAATGCGCACCCCGTGGGCAAGGCGCGCGGCTCGGGCGGCTGGCCCGGGATCGGCGGGAGCGGCGCATCCAGCGCATCGTCCATGCGCGCTATGCAGGCGAGCAGCGCAGCTGTGTAGGGATGTCCCGGCGCGGCCAGCACGACCGATGCCGGGCCCTCCTCCACCACCCGCCCTGCATACATGACGAAGATGCGATCGGCGAGCCGGCTCACGACGCCGAAATCATGTGACACGAGTACGACGGCGAGGCGCCGCTCGACGCGCAGTTCCGCGAGCAGCGCCAGCACCTCCGCCTGCACCGTGACGTCGAGTGCCGTCGTCGGCTCGTCGGCGATCAGGAGCGCAGGATCGCAGGCGACCGCGATCGCGATCAGCACGCGCTGGCGTTGCCCTCCCGACAGCTCGTGCGGGTACTGATCGAGGCGACGTGCCGGGTCGTCGATTCGCACCTTGTGCAGTAGCGCGAGCGCGCGCTCGCGTGCCGCCTGACCTCGCGCCCTCCCGTGATGCTCGAGCACCTCGATGATCTGGTCCCCGATCGTGCGATGCGGGGTGAGCGAGGACATCGGATCCTGAAAGACGAACCCGACTTGCGCACCGCGAACCCGATCGAGCGCGTGTTCATCGAGCGCAAGGAGACCCTCGCCATGCAGCTGCGCGATGCCACCCACCTGCGCCGCCGATGCAGCGAGGCGAAACGGCGCAAGCAGTGCCTGACTCTTGCCCGCCCCGGACTCCCCGACGATGCCGACGCACTCGCCCGGCCGCACCGCGAGCGTCACGCCTGCCACAGCGACGAGCGGCCCCTCGCGCGAGACAAACTGCACGACAAGATCGCGCAGCTCAAGGACGGGTGCGGGGATCGAGGACATCGCGCAGTCCGTCTCCGAGCACGTTGAGCGAAAGCGTCAGCGCCGTCAGGCAACCGGCCGGCGCAAGCAGCAACCAGGGTGCCGTTTCCATGTCACGCGCACCCTCGCTGATGAGACTGCCGAGGCTTGCGAGCGGCTCCTGCACGCCGAGGCCAAGGAAGGAGAGAAAGCTCTCGTAGAGGATCATCTGCGGGACTGTGAGCGTCGCATACGCGATGACGGGTCCGGCTACGTTGGGCAGGACATGCCGCCACAGTATCTGTCCGGTCGGCACACCCATCGCGCGCGCGGCTTCGATGAATTCGCGCCGTCGCAAGGCAAGTGTCTGTCCGCGCACGATGCGCGCCGTCGTGAGCCAGCCGACACTCGCAATGGCCGCAAGCAGCACCAGCACATCGCCGCGTTCAAAGAGCGTGGCGAGAATGATCACGAAGAACACGAAGGGAAGTGCGTACAGGATGTCAACGATGCGCATCATCGCTGCGTCGATGCGCCCCCCGGAATATCCCGCGAGCACCCCCCAGGCGACGCCGATTGCGACACTAACGAGCGCCGCCACGAACCCGATGAGCAGCGAAACCCGCAGGCCCTGCATCGTGCGCGCGAACACGTCGCGACCGAGTCTGTCGGTACCCCACCAGTGGGCATCGTCCAGACCGGGGGGCGAACCCGCCTGTGCGAGATTGATCGAATCGGGGGCGTGTTGCGTGAAAGCAGGCGCTGCGAGCGCCATCAGGCAAAGCGCTGCCAGCAGCAGCGCAGCAGCGAGTACCGCACGGTGACGCGGCAACTCAGCGCCGACGGACGCGAGGATCGAGCCAGCCATAGGCGAGATCGGCAGCGAGATTGCAAAGCAGCGTGATGACTCCGTAGACGACGATCATGCCCATCACGAGCGTGTAGTCGCGGTTGAGGGCGCCTTCGACGAGAAAGCGCCCTGCCCCTGGAATGCCGAACACGGTCTCGACGATCAGCGAGCCGGTCAGCACGAACGCGACCGCAGGCCCGAGCCAGCTGACGAGCGGCAGGAGCGCCGGCCGCAGCGCGTGCGCGACGACGATGCGGCGCAGGCCGAGCCCCCTCGCGCGCGCTGCGCGGATGTAGTCGGAGCCCAGCACTTCGAGCAGGCCCGTGCGGGCAAGTCGCGCGCTGTAGGCGAGCGCCGGAGCCGCGAGCGTGAGCACGGGTAGCACTGCATACCCGAGCGACCCGTCATTCCAGCCCGCTGCCGGCAACCAGCGCAGCCAGAGCCCGAAAACCAGGGAAAGTACCGGGCCCAGCACGAAAGCAGGCAACGCGATCATGAGCGCGATGAGCACCGATGCAGCGTGGTCCAGCACGCGGGCGCGCTGCAGGGCTGCACAGAAGCCGAGAGGCACGCCGCACAGCAGCGCGAGCGCGAGCGCCGCGGCACCGAGGGATGCGCTGACGGGCAGCCCCGCGCCAAGCAACTCGCTCACCCGCACATCCTTGTGCTTGAAGGAGGGTCCGAGATCCCCCCGCAGCAACCCCGAGACATAGCGCGCGTACTGGATCGTGAGTGGTGCATCGAGACCATAAGCGGCCTCGAGATTGGCACGCACCTGGGGCAGGATCGTCCGCTCTTCATCGAACGGCCCTCCTGGCGCGAGCCGGATCACGAAGAATGCGGCTGTCACCAGCAGAAGGAGCGTGGCGATGAGGCCGATGATGCGGGCGAGTGCATAGCGCATCATCGGGATGCACTCAGGTCGCGGGTACCACCGTGGCGGCGCTTTCCGGCGAGCGCAATCGCAGGCTTGCGGCGAGCACGATCGAAAGGATGATCAGCGCGCACACGAGCCAGAAGCCAGGCGTGTAACTGCCGTAGCGATCGTAGAAGAGCGACGTGATCCAGGGACCGAGCGCGCCACCACCGGCATCGAGGACCGTGACCGCGCCCATCACCCGCCCCAGCGAGCGCGAACCGAAGACATCCGCAGAAATGGCTTGCAGGAGCGAGTAGTTGCTGCCCCAGCCGAAGCCGAATAGCGCGATCGCGGGCATCAGGAGGGATTTCTGCAAGGTGACCAGCATGAGCGCGCCGGCCAGCATCAGCACGAGGTTCAGGATCCACACACGTTTCCTGCCGAGGATATCCGAGAGCACGCCCGATACCACCTTGCCGACGAGCCCCAGGATGAACAGCGGCACGAAGAGCGCCGCGCTCTCGACCGGGGTGAAGCCGAGATCCTTCGAGTGCAGGAACAGGTTGTTGCTGACTGCGAGTATCGAATAGAAGGTCGCGAAGGCCGCCGCACCGATCAACCAGAATTCGCGCCGTGCGACGATGTCGCGATACGAGAGCTCCGGCCCTGCGAGTGCCGCCGCATGTGCGGCGGCGCCGCCATATGGCGCCAGTCCGATACTTGCGGGCCACTCCCTGATCGCAAACCAGATGACCGGCAAAAGGATGAGCGGAGCGAACGCCCCGTACGCAGCCGCCAGTCGCCAGCCGTGCGCCGCGATGAGATCCGTGAATACGGTTGGCAACACGGCACTCCCGAGGCTCGTCCCGGCGAGCATCAGGCCGAGCGCGAGTCCGCGCCGCGATATGAACCAGCGCGAGACGATCACGACGCACACCGCGAGTCCCGCCCCTGCGAGCCCGAGGCCCATTACGAAGCGCAGCGCATAGAGGCCCGCAACCGTCTCGACCTGACCGAGTCCGTAGAACGCGGCGGCCAGCAGCAGCACGCCGACCGTCATCACCGGTCGCACACCAATGCGGTCTGCTGCCCAGCCCGTGAGCAGCGTGAAGATCGCCGCGGTGCCAAGCTGAATGGCGTCACCGAGCTTGAGCGGCGCGCGATCGATCGAGAGCGCGGCGAGCAGGTGCGGGTCGAACGCCTGGATGCCGCCGATCGTGAGCCCGTTGGTCACGAAGATGAAGAACAGCGTGGCGAGCACGACGCCCCACCACCCGTAGAAGCGCCAGCCGTGCTGCGCGCGTGTCACGGTAACCGGATCGGACATCAGCCGAGTCTACAGGGTCGCTGCGCTAATTGCCGAGTCCCAGACAACCAGGATTCATCCGGCCCTCGGGGTCGACCAGTGCCTTGATCTCCCGCAGAAAGGTCGCGGCACCGGGCTCGAGCCCGCGCTGATAGGGGTAGAACTTGCCGATCTGGAAACTGACGGCTCCCTGCATCGTGAAGTTCTCGGCAAGTGCCATGCGGATGCGGCCGACCGCTTCGGTTGCGGCCGGATTCGGTGGGAAGACCGGGAGCCTGGCGAGATAGTCGGGTGGCAGCACCCGCTCGTGGAAGGCGAGACGAGCCTCGGGCCAGTAGAGCACGGGTTCGAGCAGGATGCCGGCCATCCCGACACTCGCGATCAGATAGCCGTGGTCGATGTCGAAGCGCCGCATCTCTTCGGCGTGGCGCGCGAACACGGCCTGACAGGAATCGAACAGTGACACGGCACGCGAGAAGGACGTGACACCGTGTACCGGCACCCAGCGCTCACCACCCGGCCCCAGCATGCTCGTCACGTCGGCGAATGGATTGGCGCGCATGACCTTCGGCACGCTGTTCTCCACTTCCCGCGCCTTGGCGTCACCCACCGCTGCCCGCACAACGGCGGCTTTCGCGTCGGCGTCTGCCGCATCCCGGCCATCGAGGGACAGGTGCATGGAATACTGCTTCTCGTCGAGGAAGCCCCTGCCTGCCATCACGAGTTTCGCGCCTTCCTTCAGGCCGGCAAGTCCGCCGCCCGCCGCCTTCATCACTTTGCCGAGTGTCTTGACGTCGTCGGTGAGGCGCGCGCGCTTCATGCGCATACCCTGCAGGCCTGGATCGAAGGCGAAGCACTCCGAGACGACATCCGCGCGCGCCACGGCGCCCATCGCCGTGAACAGGTCCGCGGCTGACACAAACTGGAAGGACAGGTGGCGAGACTCGGGTTGCGGACGCACCAGCCGGAAAGTCGCACGCGTCTTGATGCCGAGTGCACCTGTATCCGACAGGAACAGGCTCATCGTGTCGGGGCCGTATTGGCGAAAGAAGGGAACCCCGAAGGCGTTTGCGTGGCTGCCGAGCTTGAGCACTGTGCCGTCGACGAGCACGACGTCGAGGCCGAGCACGCTCTCGGCAGCCGCGCCGTAGCGCCCAGATCCGAGAAACATGCTGCCTTGTGACAGCGCACCGCCGATCGTCGCCTTCTGGCCCGACAGCGGACCCCAGTAGGGCGTGCGCACACCGAGCGGCGCGAGCGCCTCAAAAAGGGACTGCCAGGTTGCGCCGCATTCCACGGTGACATAACCATCTTCGGCATTCACTTCGAGGACCCGGTTCAGGCGCAGCAGATCAATGGAAATCGAGTTGTCCCGCTGCGGGAGATAACCATCCGTGTAGGACATTCCGCCGCCTCGCGGCACCACCGCGAGCCCTTCCCGGGCAATGGCGCGCAACGCAGCGACCAGCTCGTCGGCCGAGCCGGGGCGTATGACGGCAAGCGGCAGACGCCCCTCGCGATAGACATCCTGTGAGTAGAAGCGGCGCTCGGCTTCGCCGGTCAGGACGTTATCTGCGCCGAGAAGTGCGGTCAGTTCGTCGAGAAGCGCTTGCGCCATGGAAACTCCCGGGGATCCGTGCGCCGCAGTCTATCCCCGGCCGGCCCGGGTGAGTGCGGCACGCCGCCTGCACCTCGGAAAGTCCCTACCAGGACTCTCGCCTCTCGGTTTTCCCCAACTTGCGCTCCGCACCGTGGTCGCGGCCAACTGGCACCCATGGAATCGACGCGCCCCATCCGGGCCCTTATCCGGGGCCTTGACGCCCTCACCGTCCTGAACCTCAGGAACGGCGCCACCGTTTCCGAAGTGGCACAGGAAATCCGGCTGCCGCGTACCACCACCTACCGCATCCTCGAGACTCTGAGCCATGCGGGCTACGTCTATCGGGATCCGGTCGATGACCGCTACCGGCTCACGATCATGGTGCGCGGGTTGTCCGATGGCTTTGATGACGAGGCCTGGGTGACGCAGGTGGCGCGTCCGTATCTGAACGAGCTGACCAAAGACATCGTGTGGCCCGTGGCGATCGCATCGCTCTCCGGTACTTCGATGATGGTGCGCGAGTCGACCGATCACAGAAGTCCGCTTGCGGTCGAGCGCTTCTCGGCAGGATTTCGCGTGCCGCTCCTCACTTCCGCATCCGGGCGCATCTTCCTCGCATTCTCCTCGGCCGCGCAGCGCGACTCACTGCTCGAGATCCTGTCGCGCTCCTCGCGCGAGGTCGACAAGCTCGCCAGCAACAGGACCGAGGTGCAGAAGATCCTCGCCGAAGCGCGCAGCCAGGGCTATGCAACTGCCGTTCGCCCGCGCCGCGTGACCGACGAAATCACGATGGCCGTGCCGATCCAGCTCGACGACCGGGTGCTCGCGGCGGTCTCCGTGCGGTTCTCCGGCACCGCCGTGCCCATGAAGCTCGCCATCGAGCGCTTCCTGCCCAAGCTGCGCGAGACGGCAGGCCACATTCGCGCTTCGTTCATCGAGCAACAGCGCGACCCGCCCCATCAACATCATCGACCTGCGCAGCCATCCTGATATACTGGGCGGATGAAGAGAATCCTCGTCTGCGTCAAACGTGTCGTCGATTTCAACGTCCGGATCCGGGTCAAGCCCGATGGTTCCGGCGTCATCACCGACGGAATCAAGCTCAGTCTCAACCCGTTTGACGAGATCGCACTCGAAGAAGCGCTGCGCATCAGGGAACGTGGTGAGGCCGAGGAGGTCGTGGCCATCACCATCGGCCCCGCCGACTGCCAGCAACAGCTGCGCACGGCACTCGCGATGGGCGCCGATCGCGCCGTGCATGTGGTGCACGACGGCGTCGTGGAGCCGCTCACGGCGGCCCGCACCATCCTGAAGGTGATCGAAAAGGAACAGCCGTTTCTCGTGCTGCTCGGCAAGCAGGCCATCGACGACGACAACAACCAGACCGGACAGATGCTCGCCTCTCTCTGGCAGCGCCCGCAGGCCACCTTCGCGTCAAAGGTGGAAATTGCGGGCACCACGGCCCGCGTGACCCGTGAGATAGACGCCGGCCTCGAGACACTCGAGATCGACCTGCCCGCGGTCGTGACAGCCGACCTGCGCCTGAATGAGCCGCGCTATGTGAAGCTGCCCGACATCATGAAGGCGAAAAAGAAGCCGCTCGACAGCATGTCGCTCGCCGACCTCGGCGTGAGCGCCGTCTCCAGGGTAAAGATCGTGAAGACCGAACCACCCGCCCAGCGGCAGAAAGGCATCATCGTGAAGGACACGCAGGAGCTCGTCGCAGCGCTGCGCAAGCGGGGAGTGTTGTGATGGCGAAGATCCTCATCGTTGCCGAGCACGATGGCACCAGGCTGAATGCCAGTACGGCAAAGTGCGTCAGCTGCGCGCGCAGCGTGGCCGGCGCGCAGATCGACGTCGCGGTGTTCGCTGCCGATGGCGCGGCAGTTGCCGCCGAGGCGGCGAAGCTCGCAGGCGTCACGCGCGTACTGCGGATCGACCGGCCGGAGAACTCGCACGCGCTCGCGGCACTGCTCGCTCCCCAGGTCGCGCACCTTGCCGCCGCCTATACACATGTGTTCGGTCCCTCGACCACATTCGGCAAGGACCTGATGCCGCGCGTGGCCGCGCTGCTCGACGCACCACAGCTGTCCGATATCATGGCCGCTGAAAGCGCCACCCGTTTCCGGCGTCCGACTTATGCCGGCAACGCGATCGTCACCGCCGAAGTCGATCCCGGCACGCGGATCGTCGCGACCGTACGCATCGCCTCGTTCGAGGCGACACCCGGCGGGGGGGCGGCGCCAGTCGAGACGCTCGCGTCAGACGTTGCACTGCCTTCGCACACGCGGTTCGTCAGCATTGTGGCGGCCAAGAGCGACCGGCCCGATCTGCAGAGCGCCTCGCGCGTCGTGTCCGGCGGTCGTGCCCTGGGCAGCGCCGATAACTTCAAGATCATCTACAGCCTCGCCGATCGCCTCGGCGCCGCCGTCGGCGCCTCACGCGCTGCCGTCGATGCGGGCTTCGCTGCCAGCGATCTGCAAGTCGGCCAGACCGGCAAGATCATCGCCCCCGAGCTTTATTTCGCAATCGGCATTTCAGGTGCAATCCAGCACCTGACCGGCATCAAGGACGCGCGCACCATCGTGGCGATCAACAAGGACGCTGAAGCGCCCGTCTTCGAAGTGGCCGACATCGGTCTCGTGGGTGACCTCTTCACGATCGTTCCGGAGCTCGAGAAACTGCTGGGCGCGTGACGCGCAACCGCGCCGGTTCGCGTAGCTGGATTTTGCTGCTCGGACTTGCGAGCGGTCTTTCCGCGTTCGGCATGGCGAGTCTCATGCCGGCACTGCCTGCCCTCGCGAGCGGTCTGCAGGCAGATTTCGGCACCGCCCAGTTCGTCGTCTCCGTGTATCTCCTCTCGCTCGGTCTCGCGCAACCGTTTCAGGGTTTGCTGTGCGACCGGTTTGGACGCCGCCCGGTCGTACTGGTTGGCTTCGCGACTTTCGCCGCGGGCAGCATTGCCGCCGCCTTCGCGCCCACACTACCGTGGCTGGTGGCGGTGCGTTGCGTGCAGGCCGCGGGCGTGAGCGTCGGCACCGTAGCGGCACGCGCGATGGTGCGGGATACGCACGAGCCCGAGCGCGCTGCCATCTCGCTGTCCTTCATCACCGCCGTCACGGGGCTCTCGCCGATCGTCTCGCCGATAGCAGGAGGCTTCATCGTCGAGACGGCCGGATGGCGCGCGGTATTCGGGCTGCACGCCGCGGTGGCGCTCGCGTTGCTCGGCTGGATGTTCGCTGCCATGCCCGAGACGCGCACTGCGCAACTGCGGACAGGTGCCGACACCACACTCATGCGCGCTGGCGCAGTGTTGCTCGGAGATCGGCGCTTTCTCGGCTATACATTCATTTACGGCTGCGCGAACGGCATCATCTACGCTTTTCTGACGGTAGGTGCGGCATTTTTCGAGGATGCATTCCGGATCGGTCCTGCCCGGTTCGGCCTCCTGTGGGCATTGCTGGCAGCCGCTTTTGCCGGCGGCGCCTGGTTCGCGGGCACGGGAGCGAGGCGCTGGAGCTCGCGACGCATGCTGCATGTCGGCGTAGCACTGACGCTGCTCGGCGCAACGACCTTTGCTGTTGCGGCGTTGCTTGTGGACACGCGGGTACAGACCTATCTCGCAGCGCTCATCTTCCTGCTGGCAGGCAACGGCCTCATGTCGCCGCTGGCGCTTGCGGGGGCAGTGAGTGGGCATCCCGGGCTTGCCGGACTCGCGAGCGGCCTCTCCAGTTCCATCGCGATGCTGACGACCGTGCTCTTTTCAGCCGCGACCGGCGCGCTTTATCGGGGGACGGCCGACACGATCGCGCTGCTGATGGCGCTCGGTGCAATCGGCGTTGCGTTCTCCGCACGCGTGGCGACCCGCGGACCCACGGGCCGTTGACGGGCCCTAATTGTGCTCGGCGCTGACGCGCACCAGTGCCTTGCCGAAGTTCTCACCACGCATCAGGCGGCAAAATGCCTCGGGCGCCTGCGAGAGCCCCTCCGTGATGTCTTCCCGGTAGCGGAACGTACCGGCACGGATCCAGCCGCCGACCACCCGCACCAACTCGTCCATGCGGTGCATATGGTCGTACACGACGAGCCCGCGCATTGTCGCGCGCGCGCCAACCACGGGGCCGAGGAAAGGCCCCGGCGGCGGCTGCTCGAGGCTGTAGGACTCGATCATGCCGCAGAGCACGACTCGGGCGTGCAGCGCGAGATTGCGCAGCACGGCCTGCAGCGTATCGCCGCCGACATTGTCGAAGTAAACGTCGATGCCGCGCGGGCAGGCTTCTTTCAACTGCGCCGCAAGATCGCCCTTCTTGTAGTTCACGCAGGCTTCGTAACCCAGTTCCCGCACAGCGAAGTTGCATTTCTCGTCGCTGCCGGCGATGCCTACTGCACGTGCGCCGACCAGGCGGGCCACCTGCCCTGCCGTGGTTCCAACCGCGCCGGTCGCCGCAGAGACCACGACCGTTTCGCCCGGCTTCGGCTCGCCGAGGTATACGAGGCCGGCATAGCCTGTGATGCCCGGCATGCCGAGCACGCCCAGCGCGGTCGAGACCGGTGCCGCCGCGGGATCGAGCTTGCGCACGTCATGGCCCGACGACAGCGCGTATTCCTGCCAGCCATTGCGCACCCGGACGAACTCACCCGCCCGATAGTCCGTGTGGCGCGACTCGATGATCTGCGCCACCGTGTCGCCGATCATGACATCGCCAGGCTTCACCCCCTCCGCATACATCTGCGTTCCCTTCATCACATTGCGATAGTAGGGATCGAGCGAGAGCCAGACCGTGCGCGACAGGAACTGTCCGGGACCAGGCGCCGGAATCGGGGTGGTATCTGCGCCGAAATCGCCCGGCGCCGGCAGGCCCTGCGGCCTGCGCTGGAAGGTGATGCGGTGATTGCGATCGGAAACGGGGGTCATTTCAGAGCTGACCAAGCACGTATTCCGCCGCGGAAACCCTGAACTCACGCGGCGCCTCGATGAAGACGTGCGTCGCGACGCCGTTCTTCACGATCAGGGCGAAACGCTGGCCGCGCAGCCCCATGCCGAAACCACGGCCATCCATCTCGAGACCCAGCGCCTTCGCGTAGTCGCCATTGCCGTCAGCCAGCATCAGCACGTCACTGCTACCGGACGCCTTGCCCCAAGCGCTCATGACAAACACGTCATTCACTGCCATGCAGGCGATCGTGTCGACGCCCTTGGCGCGGATGGCGGCCGCGTGCTGCACGTAGCCTGGCAGGTGCTTCGCGTCGCAGGTCGGCGTGAACGCGCCCGGCACCGAGAACAGCACCACCGTCTTGCCCTTGAACAGTTCCTCGGTCGTGAGGTCCCGGGCCCCGTCCGGGGTCATCGTCTTCAATGTGCCCGAAGGCATCTTGTCACCGGCCTTGATCGTCATGACAGCTCCTTGAGAAATCCGGATTCCTTGTGGATCAACCGTACGGGCGCATCAGGTACTGACCCCGGGGCGCGCCGATCACCTGGCCGTCGCCCCAGATCCGGTGCCCGCGCAGGTAAGTGTCGGTCACCGTGGCGCTCATTTCCATGCCTTCGAACACCGAATACCCCTGCTGCGACCCGGAAACCTTGCCGCTCGCGACAAAGCTCCTGTCCGGGTCGACGAGCACGAGATCGGCATCGAGGCCCGGTGCAATGTCGCCCTTGCCCCTGAGCCCGAAACGTTCCGCGGCATTGTAAGCGAGGAGCTCTGCCATGCGGTTGTAGCTGAGGCCGCGCGGCCTGCCCACGGTGATGAGCGCCGGAAGCATGAATTCGGTGCCGCCGAATCCCGACTTCGCCTGGAAGATGTCGTTCTTGTCCTCCTTGCCCAGTTTCATCTCGTACTTGCAGCAGGCGTGGTCCGAGCAGATCCAGTCGAGCTTGCCATCGAGCAGGGTCTTCCACAGGAACTCCACGTCGTCGCGTGAGCGGATCGGCGGGTTGACCTTGGCAAGCGCCTTCACCGGCGTGTCGTAGTCGAGACAGAGATGCGCAATCGTGACTTCGCGGCGGAAGTTCACGTGCGGGAACGCCTTTGCCATTCGCAGCGCCGCCTCGACAGCCTTGCGTGACGTCAGGTGCAGCAGGTTGATGCTGGCACAATTCGTCTCGTTGGCGAGGTAGGAAGCGATGGTGATCGCGAGCCCCTCGGAGTGCGGCGGCCGCGCCGCGCTGTAGGCCCGCAGGCCGGAAAGTGGCGCACAGTCGGCGCACTCGGGATCGTGCGAGGCGCCGGTGAGCCAGGTGTCGAGATCGGTCTTCTTCGCACCGCCCTCCACCATCTTCGTGTAGGCGGCGAGGATCTCGGCGAGCTCGCAGTGCAGCGACAGCGAGATCGCATCCTTCTTGTCGGGGTGGCGCTGCATCGCGCGCTGCACGCCGCGCATCACGAACTCGAAGTGCGCGATGTCGTATTTCTCGTCCTTGCCGATCATCAGGAATTCGTGCTGCGAACTCGACGCACCGTGCAGGCCATAGCCGCCGTAGAACATGAAGATCTTGAATGAAGTCACCCCGTATTTCCCGATCAGCATGTCGATCTCGCCGATGTGGGTGCGATCGAGAGGCGCGAGGTGATACGCGTAATCGACGTAGAAACGGTCCTTCGAAATTTCGAGCACTTCCGGGTAGACCTGCGAGTACGGGCCGCCCTTCTGCATGTAGTAGCCACCGGTACGCATGTAGTTGAGGCTCGAGGTGACGCCACCCTGCGCGGCCGCGCGGCTCTCGCTGAGCGCGTCCTCGGCGAGCGGGCTGTAAATCCCGCAGTGCATGTGCGGGTCGACAAGACCCGGAAAGGCCAGCCTGTTCCTGCCGTCGACGGCCGTCGCAGCATCCGCGGCCTTCAGTCCCTTGCCGATCTTCGCGAACTTGCCATCCTTGACCCCGATGTCCATCCGTTGCACGGACGCGCGCTTCGGGCGCACCACGCGGACGTTCTTGATCAGGAGGTCATATTTCTTGTCTGGATTCGGCATGAGCGGCTCCACGCGAGAAGGCCCGATTATGCCGCAA
>CAUJHX010000153.1 GCA_963204795.1 Pseudomonadota bacterium
GAAAGCCCGATGCCGCCGAGGAAGGAGAGCACATAGAGCGGGTGGCGCACGAGCGCATACGGGCCGTCGATCACGATTGCGGTGTCCTTGCGCCCTGCGATGAATACCGAACACCAGATACGGCCGAGGCAGGCGAGGGCAATGAGCAGCAGCGCGGCGATTTGCGTCGCGGTCAACCATGCAGTGCTGCCTGCGCGAGGCGCGCAGAAAGCCGCTGCGGCAAGCAGCGCCAGAAAGTAGCACAATGTGAGACGCACGCGCGGAGTGCTGGCTGAGCGGGTCATGGCCGCGCGGATTTTACAGGGCTCTCGAGCCGGGCGTGGACCGTCACCGCACCCGGGAGTACTCCGGGGAGATTGCCATGGCACTCTTGCGCAAGTCCGCCACGATGCCGACCGCCGGTGAAACGTTGCCGGGTCGCAGCACACCCCTGCCGTTGCCGGCAGGACATTTCGTCAACGGCAATCCGCTCGTGCCGCCGTTCGCGGCGCCGCTCGAGGAGGCGGTGTTCGGGCTCGGCTGCTTCTGGGGAGCGGAGCGGCTCTTCTGGCAATTGCCCGGTGTGCATACGACAGCGGTGGGCTATGCCGGTGGCGAAACACCCAATCCTACCTATGAAGAGGTGTGCACGGGCCGAACCGGCCATGCAGAAGTCGTGCGGGTGATCTTCGATCCACGCGTCACGGGTTACGCGGCATTGCTCAAGGCGTTCTGGGAGTCGCACGACCCGACGCAGGGCATGCGCCAGGGCAATGACATCGGTACGCAGTACCGCTCGGCGATTTACGTGACGAGCGCAGCGCAGGGGCAGATGGCGGAGGCTTCCAGGCGCGCCTATCAGGCGCGTCTCGCGGCGGCAGGACTGGGCACGATCACCACCGAGATCCGCGCTGCACCGTCCTTCTACTACGCCGAGGACTACCACCAGCAATACCTCGCGAAGAACCCGGGCGGGTATTGCGGCCTCGACGGCTGTGGCGTGACGTACGAATCACGAAGCCCTGCGTGAAACGGGGCCACGCGTCGGAATCGCGCGTGTCAGGTGCCACGCGAGCATCAGCAGCGGCAGGCCCCAGAGCGCGGAGAATGCGTAAATGCGGGAGAGATCGATCCATTGCTGCAGCGGGCCGGGTAGCCACGAGCCGATCCCCTCGCCCGCCATCAGCGCTGCAACGAGCACGCCGGCGGTCCGGGTCTGCAGGCCGGGGAAGGCGTCGAGTGCAAAGGACATGCTGAACGGGTAGTAGATGCTGCAGGCCGCGCCCGCGCTCGCGAAGGCAATCACGAGACCCGCGGGCGCGGCGACGTGCGAGGCCGCGATGAAACAGACCGCGATCGCCACCGGCGAAACCAGATAGAGGATACGCGGCGACAGCCAGCGTCCCGACGTCATTGCGAGCAGCAGCCGGACCGCCGTCATCGTGCCCCAGAAGGCGGCGAGCGCCCACGCCCCATGACGTGCCGGGAAGTGATGATCACCGGCGTAGACGCTGATCCAGCTGCCGAGGCTGCCTTCGACGATGGCATAGATCAGGACGGCCGTGGCGAAGAGGGCGAGCAGGCGTGCGTCGTTCCCGCTGCCGGCACTGCGCAGCGGACTCGTGGCGCGATGTTGTTCGAATCGTGGCGACGCAAGCAGCAGCAGCAGGAAGAGCGCGCCGATCGTGAGGGGCCACAGCCACCAGCGCAGCATGGCTTGACAGACCTGCAGGATGAGCGGCGACATTGCAGTGGCTCCACCGATCACCGCATTCAGCACCGTGACTGCGGCGATTTCGCTGCGGGGAAAGAGGCTCGCGGCGAAGTGATTGATCACCGAGAGGTTGAATCCGAAGCCGAAGCCGAGCAGTGCCGTCTCGCAGAGCAGCATCGGGAATGCAGCCGCGCTTCCAGCCGCCGCGGCGCTCGCTGTGAGCAGGAGCGCCGCGGCGATGTTGCAGGCCAGTCCGAGGCGAAAGATGCCTCCCGCGCCGATACGCTTTTCCAGCCTGCCGGCGATCATTGCGCTCGCGATCGCACCCGCGGTCTGCGGCAGGAACAGCAGGCCGTAACTTCCCGCGGAGAGATCAAATGGCGCGTCCCTCAGCACGCCACCCAGCGCGGGCACGAGGACGAACGCGAAGCCCTGCAACAGACCCGCGGCATAGACGATGCCGACGCGGATCCGCAACCCGGCGAGCGGTCTCATGGTTGTCAGGACGGCCGCGCCCAGTCTCCGTGTGCGAAGCGCGCCTCGATGTGCCCGGCGACACGCAGCGCCTGAGCCATGATCGTGAGTGAAGGATTCACCGCCGCGATCGAGGGCATGAAGCTGCCGTCCACGACATACAGGTTGTCGAGCTGGTGCGCGCGGCAGAAAGGGTCGAGTACGCTTGTCGCCGGATCGGAGCCGAAGCGGGCCGTGCCCACCTGGTGCGCGACGGCTTCGATGCCCATGGTTTGCGTGAAGATCAGCGGGAAGCCGATGCGCCGCAGGATGGCGCGCCAGCGCGAGAGCAGCTGCGCATGCGCCTCGACGTTGTTGGGCGTGTAGCTCAGGCGGATGCGGCCGTCATCGCCCAGGGTGACGCGATTGTCGGGGCTGGCGATATCTTCAGTAGTGAGCCACCAGTCCACCGAGTGCCGTCCAAACCATTGGGCAAACATGCGCGGCAGCCGCGGGCGCTGTGCTGCGAGGACTTTCCCGGTGACCTTGCCGAGCAGCTGCACATGCCCCAGAGGCCACGGAAACCCGGCGTCGCCGGATTCGCGGTAGAAGTCGTTCACCCCGATGGTCTTCTGGAACACGGTCGGGTTGGCGCGCTGAGGCGCGAGACCGAGCATCACTGAATTGATGTGGCACATGTAGTTGCGTCCCACCTGTTCCGAGCCGTTGGCGAGCCCTCGCGGGTGCTCCCGGGAAGCGGAAGCGAGCAGTACCGCGGCGGAGTTGACGGCTCCTGCGGCGAGCACCACCGCACGTGCCGTGAAGCTCTCCCCTGTACCTCCGCCCGAGCAGCACACGGTCGTGATGCGACGACCTTCGTTCGAAGTCTCCAGTCGCTCGACCTTCAGCCTCGTCCTGAGCGTGACATTGGGGTAGGCGAGGGCGGGTCGCACGCCGCACACCTCTGCGTCGCCCTTGGCGTGGACGAGGCACGGAAATCCGTCGCAGGTCTCGCACCGGATGCACGGGCTCGCGTTCATGTCGGCCTCATCGAGATGCAGCGCGAGCGGCAGGTGGAAGGGGTGCAGGCCGATGCGCTGCAGCCGCGAGGAGATGTCCGCGATTACCGGTTCGTGGCGCACGGGTGGGTACGGAAAGGCGTCACCCGGTGGTTCAGTCGGATCCTCGCCCCGCTGGCCGTGGGCGAAATACCACGCTTCGGCCGTGTCGTAGAAGGGCGCGAGATCAGCGTAATCGATCGGCCAGGCGATCGTGTGCCCCGCGGCGTGACGCACGACGCCGAAGTCGCTCGTGCGCCGGCGCAGGACGGCGGCGCCGTAGAGCCTGGTATTGCCACCGACGTGATAGCCGGCGACGGGCCGAAACGCCTTGCCGTCGCGATCGACCCAGGGTTCGACGTTGTGATAGCGATGCTGCCTGAAGACTGCGTCCGCCCGCCAGTTGTCCTTCTCGCGAGGCAGGAAGCCACCGCGTTCGATCAGCAGCAGCTTCAGTCCGCTCGGGGCCAGCGCCCGGGCGAGCGTCCCGCCACCCGCGCCCGTGCCGATGATGATGACGTCGGCATCCATGGGGCTCAGGCCACCACGATCCCGAAATCCACGCCCTCCCAGCGTGCCGCATCGGTCCAGCAGAACGTGAAGGTCAGCAGCGTGCCGGGCGCGAGCTTCGAGGTCGGCAGATCGGCCTTGTGCACGCCGAGGCCTGTATCCTGCGTCGGCGTGTCGTGCAGGCTTCGCCAGCCGTCAACGCTCCAGTGTACTGTGGCTCGCGCCAGGGTTTCGATGCGCAGCACGTGGCCGCAGGGGAAAGAGCGGCGCTTGTGATTGAAGCGCCATGTTGCATAAGGCGACCCTGTCTTCTTCGCGATATAACGCGCGACCGTCTGCGGCGGCATGTCGAAAACACGCCTCTCGCGCAGCGAGCGCAGCAGCTTGATGTACTCGGCGTGCGCCCACACGAGCGGCATCGCCGAGCCCGAAGGTCGACCGAAGAAGAGTTCCCGCTTCGGCAGATCGGGTGCGTCCCAGACCTGCTCGGGCAGCATGCCGCCGTCGTTGGCGAGCGCCATCATGCTGCCTGCAAGCTGGCGCGCGACTTCGGGCCGGCCAGCGGCGAGTTCGAAATGTGCGCGCTCGCCCGTGAGCAGCGGCCAGGCGCGACCGCAGCCAGTACCATCGAACGGCGCGCCGCTGGCGTGCTCGCCATAGCCATCGCCGTTGTAGCGATGCCAGGCCGGCCCACCGGGCGTCTCCACCTTCAGCAGCGCGTCGATCACCCGCACGGTGTCGAGAATGCGCGGATCGTCCGGCGCGCGCAGTCCGAAACGCACCAGCGCCAGGGCGTCGGGGCTCACGATCTGTGCAGCCGGCGCGGCACTCTGGTCGGGTGGACGATTCTTGATCGGCACGAAGCCTTGCGCAGGCGAGGCGGCTTCGCAGATTTCGGGCGGGGCAATGCGCACGTAATAGCCCTTCACGCCCACCTTGCGCGCAAGTTCCGTGTCGGTGACGTAGATCCAGCGCTCGATTCCGGCGTTCCAGTTGTCCGCGGTTTCGCGCAGGTAGGCCGCCACCGGGCGCTCGTCATTCGCGTCGGCGAGATCGGCGGCAGCGAGGAGCGCCGCGATCACTGCTGCCAGGGTGAAGGGTGAATACCCCGCATCCTCTTCCCATCGGTCCTGCTGGGTCACCGGTCCATTGCGCACGAGAAAACCTGCGGCACGTCGGGTCATGGACCACAGTCGTCTGAAGTCATCTTCCGAGAGCGCACCTTCGCGCCGCGCGAGGTCGGTCAGCAGGATCGGGAACGCGGCCTCGTCCATCTGGACGCCGTTCCAGTAAGGTGTGCCATCGAGCCACATGTTCTGCGGCCAGTGGCCGTCCGACTCCTGCGTGGTCTCAAGGTAATGCAGCACGCGCCGCACGTCGTCGTGCGCACCGGCAGCGAGCAGGGCGCCCGCGGACTCGACCAGATCGCGCGGCCAAGCCAGATGATAGCCGCCCATGTCGTCGTCACTCTTGGCGAAGCCCCACGGAAACGACAGGCTCGCAATCAACCCGCCGGGCAGGCGCTTGGACTCATGCACGCGCAATACCATCAGGCTGGTGCGATAGGCGTCGTAGTCCGCGCCCTGATCGTCGGCGATGCGCAGGCAAACCTGGTTCCAGTCCTGCCACTCGCGCACGTAAGCGGCCTGCGCAGCCTCGAAGCCGTCGGTGAGGCTCGCGAGCGCACGGTGACCCGCCTCCGCTGGCGAGCTGCCGAAACCGAGCGCCAGCTCGAAGCTCCCGGCACAGGCCTCGAGATCGACTTCGCCGGTGAGCGCGACATTGCCGTTCTCGGCGCGGGCGTGCTCCCAGGTCATGAGCCGATGTCGTGACAGGTCCTGCCAGCCATCGCTCGTGCCGACGAATCCCGCGGAGCGCTTGCGCCACGGCGCGGAGCAGGCGATGGCAAGCGCAAAGCCATCCCGTTGCGCGAACAGCATCGGCACGCCCTTGTAATCGCCGAGCCAGGCCGTGTTGTTGCGGCCACGGTTGCCGAGATGCGGTGCGGCCAGCACGTAGAGGTGGTAATCGCCCACGGCTCCGATGAGTGGCGAGAAGCGCGTTCGCTGCAGGACCGTGTCGCGCACCGGGTCGGCGAGGATGTCCTTCTCGATGCGGTAGCGCCCCGCGCCGCAGATATTCGTGAGCCGGTAAAGGGGCACGCCCGCAACCGGGTAGCTCACGTGCGAGCGTGCGTGCCGCTTCTCTTCCGAGAAGTAGTCCTGCCCGTCGGTCACGATCAGGCCGAGATCGCGCGTGCACGGCGTGTCGAGGCGCGGGTAATAGACTTCGTTGAGAATGCCGTGGCTCAGCGTGAACCAGACGTGGCTCGCGCTCGAGAGTGAGGTACCGACGCCGGTCTTGGCGCTCGAAGTCCAGCGCGGCTCCGAGCCCGGCCAGCCCGGCGCGAAAGCACTCGTCATTGCTGCCTGCTCCACTCGAGCACCGTCTTGATCTCGTCGGTGCCGTGATGTCCGAGTGCGTCCTCGAAGGCGTCCGCCGGGTGTCGATGCGTGATGAGTTGCGCGACGTGATCGCCCCATCGGGTGCACGCCAGCGCCAGATCACTCACCGCCATTTCCCAGTGCGCGGGTGCGGCATTGACGCTGCCGATCATCACTTGGTTGTCGAGTACCAGCCGGCGCACCAGTTCCGCGCCGGGAATCTGGATCGGGCGCTCGCCGCCGGGTATGCCGGTGAGGACATACACCCCGCTTTGCCCGAGCGCATCGAGCAGGTTGAAGACGAGCGAGGGCACGCCAGTCGCTTCGAAGATGAGATCCATGTCGCCCAGCGTGCGCTCGACTGCATCCGCGCCGATGCTGCGTCCATCGAGATAGCGACCGCCGATCTGCTCGAGCCAGCGGGGGCGCGCGCTGTCCGCATCGACCACATCGAGCCCGAAGATTGCCGCGCCGCGCATCCTGAGCGCGAGCGCGCCGAGCAGCCCGATCGGACCGAGACCAGCGACGAGGCAGCGCCGACCCTTGAACCAGTCGCGCCCCGGCGTGATGTCAGGCATGCGGGCCGCCTGCACCAGCATGGCTTCATTGAGCGCTTTCTCCGCAACCGATAGCGGCTCGCACAGTACGCCAACCGCTTCGAGCTCCGGGGGTAGCCGCACGGCGTGCTGCTCGTGATCCACGGCAAACTCGGCCTGGTAGCCATCGAGGCCCCAGATGCCGCGTTCGCGATATTTGCCGGTGAGGCACAGGTCGGGGCGATTCCGGCCGCACGGTCGGCATTGGCCACAGCCGCGTCGAACAGTGAACACCGCGAGATCGCCCGGTTGCACGCGTGTCACCCTGGAACCCGTCTCCACGACCTGCCCGAGCATTTCATGCCCGATGACGAGATCCCCGTATCCGTCAGGGGCGCGCGCACGCCCACCGGCCGCCTCTTCGCGGTCGGTCCCGCAGATGCCGACACGCACGATGCGCATCTTCACGTCCAGATCGGAACGGATGGCGGGCTCGGGCCGCTCGATGGTGCGCAAGTCGCGCTGGCCCGGTGTGATGGCGATCGCTCTCATGGCACTCCACTGTATTCGGAGTGTGCGAACCCCGTTTCAGTTCCCCTGCGCTGCCGCAACCATGCGAAACATCTGCTTGTCTTCGGCGTGATCGACCACAATGCTCCGCACGCGCTGTTGCCAGAGGTCGGCAAACTGGCGGCGCTGCGCGGGATCCGCGCGGCCGGCGATGCAGGCGTGCAGCAGCGGCATCATCGCAGGATCGGCCGATGTGGCGGACAGATCGGCCGCCGCATCGACCGTCGCGCCATTGTCGAGACGCATGAAGCGGATCTGCAGTGGCACGTCGCAACCGAAGTGCTGCAGGTTGCGGCGCGCATGATGGCCAGCGATGCCCTTGAATCCGCCGTCCTGCGCGGCACCCGTCAGCAGCGTGACGATACTCGCGATCACGCCCGTCACGCCTTCATCGAACGGCGCCGCGAACTCGACCCGCACGCCACCCCGCTCGGGCAAGGCATCCGGGTACAGCGCCCGCAGCGCATGCAAGGTCAACATGTAAGCCGCTGCGACGGTGGGACAGGAATGGCCCGCGAGCTTGACGGCATCCGCGTAACCATATTCGAGCACACCCTCTTTGGCGGCGCCCAGCAGCTCGGCCAACCTGTCGCGAACGACAATGCGTGGTGCGAGTGCGAAGAAATCGGGAAACTGCATCGATCGGTACTCCCCAAGTAACGCGAGGCCGGCGCGGGTGAGCCGGTAACCCGTGTAGAAAAAGCCTTCGGCATCATCCACCCGCAGGCGCTCCAGCAGGCCGCGGGCGATGAGCGAGCGCAACGCGAGGACCGCATCCCGCCTCGAATAGCCCTCGCGCGACAACTGCTGCCGGATGTCGTGCCCGGAGGCATGATCGCCGGCCGGAGCCCTGTTCCGGGTGAGCGCCGCGAGAGCTGCCAGCTCGCCGGCATCGAGTTCCAGTGTCATGCGCACGCTCCCTGCATGGCAAGCGGGTAATGCATGATGCGCGTGGCGAGCGCGGCGGCGTCGGCCGCGAGCCGCCCCATGATGTCGGGGTAGACGATCTGCTCTTCCCGCTCGTCGTGACCATCGAGGACGAGGAGGAAGCGGCGTCGCGCGCGGGGATCGTCGAGGCGCGGCAGATGATGGGACAGGTCCTGGTGGTCCCGGAGCAGGCCCTGCACCCAATCTGTCTGGCCACCTGCATCAACATAGGCTGGAAACAAGACATCTTCTTCGAAGTGCATGTGCCGTGTGAGCGTATTGCGCAACCACCGCGCATGTTCCAGGTCGCCGCGCAATGCGCCCGCCAGCGCCCCCTCGATGACCGCGTGATCGCGACCCAGGTATTCGGTCAGGCCGACGGGTGCGGCGGCCCGTGCCACCAGGGCGGTGCAACCCGCGGGATCCGCATCCAGCGGATGCCAGAAGACGGCCTCACCGCTTCCCTGCAGGGTGGCGTGCAACTGCCGACCGGCTTCTCCGACCGCGCGTACCAGCCGGCGCTCACCCACAGGCAGGGCATCGAGCATCGCCGACAGTTCCGCCGGGTCGCCGGTCTGCACGACGGGGGACTCCTCCAGGAGCGCGGAACGCACGTCTTGCGGTGCCGAGGCGGACACGGTCTCGTCCGCATGCATGGCCAACTCGAAGCAGGCATACCCGGCATCTGCTGCAACGCGCCAGCGCCGACCCGGCGCAATCCAGTGCTGCTCGCCCGCCCGTAACCGCAGGCTCGCGATTCCTGCCGGTTCCAGCCAGTCGGTCTGCAAGATGCCCGCCACGACGGCGAGGCGCTCCCAGCGATTGGCGCGTGGTGCATGCCAATGTCTCAGGCGAGGCGGGAGATCCGTACTCTCGTAGCGACGTGGTCGCCCCAGTTGCCGGGTACGTCCCGGCGGCGCATGTGACGCGCGGTGGGGCAATGCCGGTCGCTCAGCGCCCCTCGAATTTCGGGGCGCGCTTTTCCAGGAAGGCGCTGAAGCCTTCGCGGAAGTCCTGCGACTGGATCAGCGGCAAGGTCTGCAGATAAACGCGTTCCAGGTGTTGCCTGAAACCTTCGGTCAGCGCGGCGCGGATCATGCGTTTGGCGGCCTGCACGGCGAGCGGCGCGCAGGCCGCCATCTCTTCCGCGAGCGCCCGTGCTGCCGGCAGCAGTTCGCCGCTTTCGACGACGCGGCTCACGAGCCCCAGTTCGAGTGCTTCGGAGGCGCTCAGGGTGCGTCCGAGAAAGACCAGCTCGGCGGCTCGTGACCAGCCGATCAGACGCGGCAGGATCCAGGTACCTCCCGTTTCGGGCACGACGCCCCGGCGGGTGAAGGCCGCCGCGAGTTTCACATGGCTGGTGCAGAGGCGGATGTCGCAACCGAGGGCGAGGTCGAGCCCGAA
>CAUJHX010000154.1 GCA_963204795.1 Pseudomonadota bacterium
TGAAGTTCGATGCCAACATGCATCCGGCGCCACAGGCTTTCATGGGCATCCCCGGCCGCTTTGTCGGGCCGGTCTGGGCGCGCAAGTCGGTCACGAACACGTCCGGTCGCGCCACGCTGCAGTATTCCTTCAACGATGACATGATGGTCTTTGCATCGGCGGCGCGTGGTTACAAGGGGCCGGGCGTGGATACACTGGGTGTCGTGCAGAGCCAGACCAATGTCATCCGGCCGGAAATCCCGACGAGTTATGAAGTCGGCCTGCGTTCACAGTTCCTCGACCGCACCTTGACCTTCAACATCACCGGCTTCACGACCGATTACAAGGATTACCAGGCGCAGATTTTCGACACCAGCATTTCGCCGGCGCGCTTTGCGCTCGCCAACGCCGGCAAGGTGCGCACACGTGGCTTCGAGGTCGATCTGGTGAGCCAGCCGGTGAGTGAACTGACCCTCAGCGGTTCGTTTGCCTATGTCGACGGCACGTTTCTCGAGTTCAGGAACATCGGGTGTTATTCAGGCCAGACCGTATTGCCGCTGGGCACGCCCCGGACTTCGCCCGGCCAGTGCATCCTGATCACGCCAACGCAGGCGGTCACCTATGCCGACGGCCGGCAACTGCCCAACTCGCCGAAATTCACCTACAGCCTGACGGCGAGCTACCAGCACAAGCTGCGCGACCTTCGCATCGACCCCTCGCTGAACTGGTTCTGGCGCAGCAAGGTCAATTTCGATCCGTCCGGCAATCCGCTGTTTGTCGAGAAGGCGTACGGGCTGCTGAATGCCAATGTCAGTGTTGGCCCCGACAGCGACAAGTGGCGGCTGTCGTTCTTTGCCCGCAATATCCTCGACAAGCATTTCGTGAATACGGTGTTCGGCCAGCCGGTGCTCAACAACCCGGGCGTGTCGGTGCAGTTCCCGAGCCCCGATGCCGAGCGGCTGCTGGGAGTCGCCCTGGAACTGAAGTTCGGCGGGCAATAGCGGGGTAGTCGGAATGAAAGCGCCGCGCCCATGCCGTGGGCGCGGCGCATCGGGCGCGGCGCGGGAGCGTCGGTGTCAACCTTCATCGGGTCAGCAGCCGCACGGAGTCATCGGCCGCATGAGCAGACGCCTCCCCATCACAGTCGTCGGCAGTATCAATCGCGACATCGTCGTGCACTACGATACTCTTCCGCGGATTGGGGAAACGGTCTTTGGGGAGCATCTCAGTTTCGGCCATGGCGGCAAGGGCGCGAACCAGGCCTTCGCGGCCAGCCGGCTTGGCGGCGATGTCGCCATGGTGGGCCGCGTCGGCCAGGATGAGTACGGCGCGCTTGCCTGTCGGGTCCTGGCCACGGAGGGATGTGCCGTCGCGGGAGTCCGTACGCTTGGCGACCTTTCCGGTCAGGCGCTCGTGCTGGTTGGACGGGATGCGGGTAACCGGATCCTGGTCATAAAGGGGGCGAACGGGCAGTTTACGGCGCGCGAACTGGAGCGCGATGCGGCTCTGCTCGCCAGAGGTGGGCTCGTGCTTCTGCAACTGGAAATTCCGTTGGAAACGGTGGTGCTGGCAGCCGAAAAGGCGCGCGCCGGCAGTGCCCGGGTTCTCCTCGATCCAGCCCCCGCGATTGCGCTGCCGCTCGAGCTTCTGCAGGTCATCGATATTCTTACCCCCAACCAGACCGAACTGGCAGCCCTCACCGGCCGTGCACCTGCCAGTCACGCAGAAGTGATCGAGGCTGCGCAGCAACTGCGTGCCCAAGGGCCGGGTGCGGTAATCGTGAAGATGGGGGCCGAAGGCTGCCTGCTGCTCGACGCGAATGGTCCGCGCCGCTTCGCTGCCCCTGCGGTGGAAGCCATCGACACCACCGGTGCAGGTGACTGCTTCAATGCCGCGCTGGCTGTTTCACTGGCGGAAGATGCGTCACTGGCGGATGCCTGCCGCTTTGCAGTCGTCGCTGCTTCGCTCTCCGTCACGCGGCAGGGAGCACAAGCCTCCGCCCCGCAACGCGTCGAGGTGGAAGAGTTGCTGGCCCGTGTGACAACGGGATCCGTGCAGATCAGGCGGAGATAACGGTGCGTCGAATCGGCTGGATACATCCTGAGGATCTCCTTCGCTACGAGTTGCAGCAGTCCGAACTCGAGGGTGTGGACGTGACTGCGATTCGTGATCGCTGGTGCAATGCGGGCTTCTCTCCGGAGCCGCTCGGCTATCCAGCGTCAACCCTGCCACGGGAGAGGCGAGAGCAGGATCTTGCGCGGGCCCTGCTGGCGGAGCTCACGGCACTGCCGCACCCCGCTGCCGATCGCGAACCGGGCGACTGGCCCGGTATTCGAGCTACCCTTGGGTCGAGCGGTGATGAGCCGCATCACGCCCCATCGGCCAGCCGCATTGGCGGCGCGTGGGTGGGGCGCGCCATCGGTTGCGTACTGGGAAAGCCCGTCGAGGGCATCCCGCGGCAGGGTATCGACGAGATTCGGCGTGCGACCGGCAGGGATCCGCTGCGCCACTACTTCACGGCCGAAGGCCTCGATCCGGCGACGGCAGCGCGCTGGCCCTGGAATCCGACTGCCGCGCCCACCAGCCTGGTCGAAACCATCGCAGGGACTCCCGAGGATGACGACATCAACTACACCCTCATTGCCCTGCGAATTCTCGAACAGCATGGGCCGGAATTCACCGCGGGGGATGTTGCCTGGTGCTGGCTCAACGACATGCCGGCGTTACGGTCATTCACCGCGGAACGGATCGCCTACCGGAATCTGCTGCTTGGGCTCGAACCGCCCGACACGGCCAGCGCCGGCAATCCGTTCCGGGAATGGATCGGGGCGCAGATCCGCGCGGACCTCTACGGCTGGGTGAATCCCGGCGCCCCGCTGCGTGCGGCCGAGTGGGCGTGGCGGGACGCCTCGGTGAGTCACACGCGGAACGGTCTCTACGGCGCCATGTTTGTCGCCGCGATGTCCTCGGCGGCGATCACCGGCTGCAGCGTCGATGCAATACTCGATGCGGGTGCGTCAGTGATACCACCGGGTAGCCGCATGGCTGATGCTGTCGCCTTCGGTCGGCGCCTCGGCAAAAACGCGGATAGCCCTTGCGCAGCGTACCGGCAGCTGGAGCAGGCGTACGGGCATCTGCACTGGGTGCATGTGCTCAACAATGCGGCCCTGGTCTGCTACGCCCTGACCGCATCACGGGGCGACTTCGACACTGCAATCGGCCTCGTGGTTGCCGGTGGCTGGGACACCGATTCCAATGGTGCGACGGTCGGGGCGATAACCGGTGCGTTGGCAGGCCACGACGGCATCGACAGACGCTGGTCGGACCCGCTGCGCGGAAGGATATCCAGCTCACTGCCCGGCTTCGATGGCGTCGGGTTCGATGAGCTTGTCGCCCGGACACTGTCGGTCGCCCGGGAGATCACAAGCGCATGAGAGGTGACACAAGACGTCGGCTCGCCGCGGACGGGTTGCAAGGCAAGCTGCAACGACGATTCCCGCTTCGCACTGCGCTTGCGGGACTGGTCATCGCGGCGCTCGCACTGACCACTGCCAGCTGTGGTGGCGGTGCTGGCAGTTCCGCTGAGACGGCGCGCAAGGCCCCAGCCGGGGAAGGCACGCTCATCCTGTCGAACATTGTCGCGGCATCCACCCAGCTTGCGTCCGCTGCCGGGTGGGCGAATCAGTCGCCGTACATGCAAGCTGTCTACGACACCCTGCTGCACGAAGCTCCCGACGGATCGCTCGAACCGTGGCTGGCGAGTGCGTGGGTGTACAGCGATGACCGCAAGACCCTCACGCTGACTCTGCGCCCCGACGTCGAGTTCATCGACGGCACGCGATTCACCGCCGATGCCGCTGCGCAGAACCTGCTCCGCTTCCGTGACGGCAGCTCACCCAACCGGGCCCGGTTGGCGAATGTGCTCGACGTGAAGGCCACCGGCGATCACACCGTGCAGATAACCCTGGCCAGACCCGACCCGGGCCTGCTGCCCTCGCTTGCGCAGAACCCCGGCTTGCAGGCAAGCCCGGCGCAGTTCGACGCTCCCGATGCCGAGGTCGTCCCCGTGGGAAGTGGCCCGTACACCCTCGACACAAAGGCCACGGTACCAGGCTCGCGTTACGTCTATCACGCCAATCCCGGGTACTGGGCGCCGGAAATCCGGCACTACAGGAAGCTGATCATCAATGTTTACGATCAGGAACCGACCATCGTCAACGCGATCTCCACCGGCGAGATCAACGGGGCGCAGCTGCCGGGTTCCGGCTCCATCCGGCAGATCGAAGCGGCCGGCTTCAAGCTCTATCCGCAGGAGATCTCCTTCAACGGGCTGCTGATCCTCGACCGCGATGGGGTCACCAACAAGGCGCTCGGCGATGTGCGCGTGCGGCAGGCCATCAACTACGCCATCGACAGGAAGGCGATGCTCGAAGCCGCGGCCAATGGTCTCGGAACTGTGACAACCCAGGTGCTCGGACCGTCGTCGCCAGCCTACGACGCGACCCTCGATGGCCGATACCCCTACGATCCGGTGAAGGCCAGGCAGCTGTTGGCCGCTGCGGGGTATCCGAATGGATTCCGGCTTACGATGCCGGCGATCGCCGGAACCGGCAACCTGCCGCTCGCAACCCTGACCGCCGCCTTCCTCGAGGATGCAGGCATCAAAGTGGTATATGACCAGCAGGCAGACCTTGCATCGTATGTCAGTGCCCTGACGCAGGGAAAGTTCGGCATCGGATGGATGCAGTTGCAGACGAGTCCGTCGGTCGCCTTCGTCGTGGGGGACCGGATTGCCACAGGCGGCCCCTTCAATCCGTTCGGTACGAATCGGCCGCAAGTCACGGCATGGCTGGACAGGATCTACGCCGGTACCGCGGAGGAGTCGAACGAGGCCGCGAAGGCGTTGAATGCCTACATCGTCGAGCAGGCGTGGTTCGATCCGTGGTATCGCAACCAGACCTTCTTCGCCGCCGACGCCAATACCGTTGTGACCCAGCAGGATACGAATACCTATCCGTACCTGTGGAACATCAGGCCAAAGCCATGACCGCGCAGCGATGACAGTGAGCGGCAGATCCGGGCTGCGGTTGGCGGGGTGAGCCCGGGTGCTCTGGTACATCCTGCAGCGATTCCTGGCCAGTCTCATGCTGATCGCGGTGGTGATTGCAGGGACCTTCTTCATCCTGCATCTGTCGACCGACAAGGTCGCCCGCGGCATACTCGGCCCGGACGCGACGCAGGAAGTGGTCTTGCAGAAAAAGCAGGAGCTCGGCCTCGACCGGCCGATCGTCACCCAGTTCGCGGACTGGGCGGCGCGTGCCCTGCACGGCGACCTCGGAAGATCATGGTTCAGCGGGGAGCCTGTCATCACCGCGATCGCGACCCGACTCCCAGTCACGCTGGCCATCATTACCGCGGCAACGGTCCTTATCGCGGCAGTCTCGCTGGTCCTCGGCGTGCTTGCCGCGACGCGCCGCGGCTGGATCGACCAGGCGGTGCAGGTCCTGTCGGTCATGGGTTTCGCCATTCCCAACTTCATCCTCGCGATCCTGCTGGTCAGCGTGTTCGCCATCCGGCTCGGATGGTTCAGGGCGGTGGGTTATCAGTCGCTGTTCGACTCACCCGCAGGTTGGCTCGATACCGTCACGTTGCCGGTCATCGCGTTGGCGGTGTCGGGCATATCCGGTGTCGCACCGCAGGTGCGGGGAGCGTTGCTCGACGCGCTGGGCAAGGATTATGTGCGCACGCTGCGCAGCCGCGGCTTGCCTTGGCGTCGGGTCGTGTACCGGCATGTTCTTCGTGGATCGATGGGACCTGCCCTGTCCATGCTCGGCGTGCATTTCATCGGCATGTTCGGCGGTGCCGTGCTGATCGAGCGCATCTTCGCCATTCCAGGCATCGGCCAGATGAGCGTCAATGCGGCGCTCAACAGTGACGTGCCCCTCGTCATGGGTTTCGTGGTCGCCGTCTCATTCTTTGTCGTCCTGCTCAACCTGATTGTCGATCTCATCCAGGCCTGGCTCGACCCGCGGGTCAGGATGACGACGTGATCGACCGCAAGCCCCCGGGGCCTGATACGCGCCGTCGTTCCCTGATGGCGAGAGTGCTGCAAAACCCGTTGGGCGCGATCTGCCTGGGTTATCTCGTTCTGACAATACTGGCCGGATTCATGGCGTCGTCGATCAGCGGCCACCACCCGAACGAGGTCTTCCCACGCGAGATCCGGCTCGGGCCATCTGCCGCACACTGGATGGGCACGGATTCCTCGGGGCGCGACATCTTCTCCCGCCTCTTGCATGGAACGCTGCCGACTCTGCGAGATGCGTCCATTGCCGTCATCGTCGCGTCACTGCTGGGTACCCTGTTCGGCCTCGTGGCCGGCTACTTCGGCAAGTGGCCGGAGAAGATCGGCACGCGTGTCGCGGATCTGCTGATGGCGCTCCCTGGCCTGGTCGTCCTGCTGGCCGTGCGAACCGTGGTCGGGCCCTCCATGCCGTTGATGATGATCGCACTGGGCATCGTCATGTCCGGCGGATTCTTTCGCGTCGTCCATGCAGCCGTTCTCGGCGTGCGCAATGAGCTCTTCGTCGACGCCGCGCGCGTCTTTCGTGTGTCGGATACGCGCATCATCCTGCGCCATATCCTGCCGACCGTGCGCGGCCCCGCCGTGATCCTGGCGGCAAACCTGATGGCGATCTCGATTGCCATCCAGGCCGGATTGGTGTTCCTCGGGCTTGGTGACCTGTTCGCTCCGGGCTGGGGCAACCTGCTGAACGGCGGATTCGCCAATATCTATATCGCACCCCTGGAATTGTTGTGGCCGAGTGTGGCGATCGGCCTCACCTGCGTCATCTTCTTCCTGTTCGGCAATGTGGTGCGCGACGAACTCGCGCGGACCGGAATCAATGCTGCAGCCGTCGCGCGCGGGCAAGGCGCCGCCGATGGCAACGCGCGGCACAGGCACGATCCCGCTGCCGCGGATGAGGCGCCGACAGATGGCCAGGCCGTACTGGGCGTTCGCGGGTTGGTCGTGGGTTACCCGGGTGCCGACGGGCGAGTCAATCGGGTGGTCGATGGTGTCGACTTGCGGATCGCCCGCGGCGAGATCCACGGCTTGATCGGTGAATCCGGATCCGGGAAGAGCCAGGTCGTGCTGAGCATCATCCGGCTGCTGCCCGAGGGCGGCAGGATCGTCGCCGGATCGATATTTCTGGGTGGCCGGGACGTCGTGAGGATGATGGAAAGGGAGATGGATCGGCTGCGCGGTCGATACGTTGCCTACATCCCCCAGGAACCCATGAGCAACCTCGACCCCGTCTTTACCGTCGGCAGCCAACTCGTCGAGCCGATGCGCATTCAGCTGGGCCTCGGGCGTCGCGCGGCACGCAATCGCGCCATGGAACTGCTGGAACAAGTGGGGATCGACGACCCGAAGCGGGTATTCGACTCCTACCCCCATCAGATTTCCGGAGGCATGGCACAGCGCATTCTCATTGCCGGCGCGATCAGTTGCGGGCCGACCCTGCTCATCGCCGACGAGCCCACGACGGCGCTGGACGTGACCATTCAGGCCGAGATCCTCGAGCTGCTGCGCGAACTGCGTCGGCAGCTCGATCTCGCGGTGCTGCTCGTGACCCACAATCTCGGTGTCGTGGCGGACATCTGCGACAAGGTTTCGGTGATGCAGTCCGGCCGCATCGTTGAAACAGGCTCTGTCGGCGACATCTTCGCGGACCCAGGGCATCCGTATACGCGGGCACTGTTTGCCGCGACACTGGACGATGCGCCCACCCGCGCGCCCTATGCGTCGGGCCTCATCGAGGCGAACCATGGTTGAGCCGCTGCTGATCATCGATCGGCTCACTGTCACCTACCCGGGGCGTGGATTGCGCGCAAGACCCTTCACCGCCGTGCGTGACGTCAGCCTCGATGTTCGTCCGGGTGAGACCGTTGGGCTGGTCGGTGAGTCAGGCTCCGGCAAGAGCACCATCGGCCGCGCCGTCCTCGGCCTCGCTCCCGTGACCTCCGGGACCATCAGGTATGCCGGACACGACATCAGCCGTGCCCGACGGGGCGAGTGGCGCAAGCTCGCCGGCGATCTGCAGGTCGTGTTCCAGGATCCGTATTCATCGCTGAATCCGGCACTGACTGTCGAGACGATCCTGATGGAGCCGTTGACAGCCGGCGGTGTGCCGAAGCGTGAGGCGGCACAGCGCATCAGGGGATTGCTCGATGCCGTCCGTCTGCCGAAAGATTCGCTCGATCGATTGCCCCGCGAATTCAGCGGGGGCCAGCGGCAGCGCATCGCGATCGCCCGCGCCTTGTCTGTGAGGCCGCGGCTGATCATCTGCGATGAACCCGTCTCGGCACTGGATCTGTCGACTCAGGCGCGAGTGCTGGCGATGTTCCGCGAAATCCAGGAGACGAGCGGTGTTGCCTACCTTTTCATTTCGCACGACATTTCGGTCGTACGAACCCTGTCCCACCGGGTAGGGGTCCTTTATCGTGGCCGGATCGCGGAGTGGGGCGAGTGTGCGCAGGTCACCGAACGCCCCGCGCACCCCTACACGCAACGCCTGCTGCTGGCCGCACCGGTCGCAGATCCGATCCGGCAGGCACGTCGACGGGACCGCTGGCTCGCTGCCCGTTCGAACACCATTCCTCAACCGCGATAACGGTTTGCAGGCAGTCCCGGGACGGTGGATGGGGCGCGAAAAATGCCGCCAGCATGCGGTTGTCCGGCAAGCTGCTGCGGGGTGAGTCCGATCCTGGCGGTCGTGATGTACAGATCGGTCAAGTCCGGCCCACCGAACGCACAGCAGGTCGGTTGCGAGGCTGGCACGACAACCGTGCGATCCAGACGCCCTTCCGGGGTGTAACGACGCACCTCGCCGCCACCGAACATGGCGATCCAGAGGCAGCCCTCGACATCGACCGCCAGCCCATCCGGCACGGCGCCGTCATCGGGGAATCGCAGCAGCACCCGCGCGCGATCGATCTCGCCGCGCGCCGCATCGAAATCGAAGACGGTCAGGGTCGGCCCCCCGGGCCGTTGCGAATCGACCAGGTACATGAGGGTGTCATCGGGGCTCCACCCGAGCCCGTTCGACAGCGTCAGCCCATGAAACACCGGGCAGGCGCGACCGGACGTGTCGAGTCTGTACAGTGCGCCTGCGTGTGGCGTCACTGCATACGCCATCGTACCTGCCCAGAACCGACCCGCGCTGTCACACTTGCCGTCGTTCATCCGCATTCCGGGCTGGCCGATCTCCGCGTCACCGAGCCTCGAGATCGCTCCATCTTCGTCGACGATGGCAAATCCGCTGCCCAGTGCAGCCACGAAGCCAGAGGCAGCACGTCGCGCAATGGCGCCGACCGGTTCCCCCAGGGACAGGCAACGGTCAATGCCAGTGTCCGCGTTCCATCGATGCAAGTGGCCGGCGAGAATATCCACCCATGCGAGCTCGCTGCACCCCGGATCCCAGCCTGGCCCTTCTGCGAGTTCGGCCTGTGCATCGAGGACGAGTTGTGCAACGGCAGGGGTGCCTTTCACGGTGCGACCAGAATCTTCAGCGCGAGCGGGTCGCGCGCCAGCCTCTCGAATCCGTCCCTGACCACGTTCTCCAGGGAAATGACAGCAGTCAGCAGCGGTTCGGTCTTCAGCAGCCCGCTGCCCAGCATGGCCACTGCAGCCGCCACATCTTCGTCCCACAGATGGGCGGCTGAACCGACGATGCGCTTCTCTGCCAACACCACGGATCGCATTGGCAGTGTCAATGGCGTGCCAGGTGTGCCGATCGCGACCACGGTGCCGCCAGCGCGGCATAACGCGAGCGCCGTATCCATGGCCGGCTGATTGCCGGCGCATTCCAGCACCACATCCGCTCCGCGTCCGGACTGGATCCGCGCCGGCACCTGATCCGGTCCGATCACTTCGGAAAGCCCGAGAGCTTCGGCGATGGCGCGCCTCTCCTTGCGCGGCTCGACGATAATGACACGCGCCGCGCCCCTGGCCCTCGCGACCTGCGCCGTGAGCAGCCCGATGGTGCCCCCGCCGATGATGGCCGCGGTTGCGCCGGCGATATCACCCGCCTTGCGCAGCGCCCGCACCGCGACCGAGGCGGGTTCGGCGAAGGCCGCAACGTCGACCGGCGTCGTTTTCGGAACAAGCACGCAGGTGCCGGCATCGGCTGCAAGGTAGGTGGCGAGCCCACCGTCGCACTGCAGGCCACGCACTGCCAGCTGCGGGCACAGGCCGGTCTGGTGCCGCGCACACCACCAGCAATGTCCGCAGCCGACGACCACATCGGGGATCACGCGCTGGCCAGGGGCAAGCTCACCGCCAGGGCATTCGGCGACCGTGCCGACCACTTCGTGACCCAGCGTGAGCGGCGCGACAATTCCGGATCCGGGATGTGGCGTCACCACCGGGATGTCCACCGGACCTTCCAGATACTCTTCGAGGTCCGTGCCGCAGAGCCCCACGCGCTCCACCCGCACGAGGACCTGGCCGGCAGTGACATCCGGAACGGGTATGTCCCCGACCCGAATGTCCCGCCGCCCATGCCAGCGCGCCGCGCGCATCGTGCGCGGACCAGCGGACTTGTGGCGCTCCCCGATGTCCAGATGCATGGGATCGTCAATGATTGCACACCCCTCGGCAGGGGTTCCTGCATTTCGCGGGCTCATGACGGTACGCGCTGAGCCACTATCTCGACCCGGGTGCTGCCAGCCCGGGAGCACCAGATCTCGGCGCATTGCCCTCCCGCATCGAATGACCAGCGAATCGGCGCATCCGCGGTAATGCGGATCGCAGTGAAACGGCGTCGTGGCAGGAACACGATGGTCGGCATCGGGATTTCGGGATCGGCGTCGAGCTCAAAGCCGAGTGTGGCGCACTCATCGTCGTAGCGCATGTGCTTTAGCCTGCCCTGTGCCGCGACGACATAGGCCCGGACAAAACCATCGACTGCGCGCCCCCCCGAGTCCGGATCGCCGGGTGTCGTGGCCTGGTCGCGCGAGTAGATCGAGAGATCTTCCTGGTTCCAGCGGTCCCCGATGCGCGCATCGTTGCGGTTGCTGGCGGTGTAGTTCCATAGCGTCCCGGAGGCCAGCAAGTCGTCCAGCACGTCAAATGCGGCGGCGAGCGGCGGAATGTGCTTGTCCCAGATCTCCGGCCCGGTCTCACCGGCGTGCCAGCGTCGATAGGCGCTGGCGTCGTCGAGGTCGAACTGGATGCCGAACTCGCCAAACAGCGTGGGTGCCGGCGTCGTGTGTCCTGTACCGAGATCGCGGAGAGCTTGAAGCTCGGGCCGATAGCGCGCGACAAGCTCGCTGCGCGAAACCGTGGGTGCGCGCTTGGTGCGCAGGGACTGGATGTCGTACCAATGGCTTGCATTGACCCATTGTGCCGGCATCGCGGCTGGAAAGCGCTCGCCAGTGGCGGTTGCA
>CAUJHX010000155.1 GCA_963204795.1 Pseudomonadota bacterium
ATCGACCGGGCATCGGCGCTTGCCGTGAAGGGCGTGATCGAGGTCGTGGCGCTGCCGAACGGGGCGGCAATCGTTGCCTCGTCGCAGTGGGCGGCCATGCAGGGTGCGCGCGCGCTCGTGATCGGGTTCGGGCGCACCGCAAACGATTCCCTGGATTCGGCAGCGGTGAGCGCCGCGATGCGCGAGGGGCTCGGAGCCGTGTCACGGGCAGTGCTGCGCAGCGAGGGCGACTTCGAGGCGGCGCTCGCAAACGCGGCTCGCGTCGTGACGGCCGACTATGAAGTCCCGTATCTCGCCAATGCGCCGCTCGAGCCCTGGAGCTGCACGGCCGAGATTGCCGCTGACGGTTCGCTCGATCTCTGGGGTCCGTTCCAGGCACAGGATCGCGCGCGGACCGGTGCGGCGCGGGCGCTCGGCATCGATGGCGGGCGCGTGCGCGTGCATACGTTGCAGCTCGGCGGCGGATTCGGGCGCCGCCTGAACGATGACGGTGTGCCCGCTGCCGTGCTCGTCGCGAGGGCGATGCGCAAACCCGTCAAGCTCTTCTGGACCCGGGAAACCGAGTTCGCGGCGGGCTTCGGTCGACCGGCGCAGATGGCCCGCATCACTGCAGCGCTCGACCCGTCCGGCAGGGTGACGGGGCTGCACTTCCGGGCCTCGGGCCCGTCATTGGTCCTGCATTTCTCCCCGGGTCCGCCGGCAGTTCCCGATGCGACGTTTCTCGACAGCACGTCGGTGCAGAACCTCGATGTCGTGCGCTATGCGTTTGGCGCCTATCGCGTCGACTACGCGCTGCGCCACAATCATTTTCCGACGGGCCCGTGGCGATCCGTCGGTGCGACACAGAATGCGTTCTTCCTCGAGTCCTTCATCGACGAGATCGCGCATGCCACAGGGCGGGATCCGGTGCAGTTGCGCCGCGAACTGCTGGTGCACGACCCGCGCGCGTTGCGCGTGATCGACGAGGCGGCCGGGCATGGCGGCTGGGGCACGCCGGTCAAGCCCGGCCACGCGCTCGGTTTTGCATACTTCGAATGCTACGGCAGTCTCTGCGCGCACGTCGCCGAGGTATCGATCGAAAGCGGCGTGCCGCGCGTGCACCGCGTCGTTTGCGTGCTCGATTGCGGCGAGGTGGTGACGCCGGACGGCGCGCGCGCGCAGGCAGAAGGCGGCATCGTGCAAGGCCTGTCGGCGGCGCTCGGTGAGGCGCTCACGCTGCAGGGTGGCGCCGCGATCGAGCAGAACTTCGATACCTATCCGCTGCTGCGTCTGCCCGAAGCGCCGCGCAAGATCGAGGTGCACTTCATCCAGTCGGGCGAGCCACTCGGAGGCGTCGGTGAGCCGGTGCTGCCGCCGATCGCGCCAGCTGTCGCAAATGCCGTGCGCGTGCTTACGGGCAAGCCGGTGCGATGTCTGCCGATCTTGGCACCAGCTTAGAACCGCACGCTCTCCGGGGTCAGGCCACCGACGTAGTAATCGAGCAGGCGTCGGCGGAATTCCACGTCGTAGCGCGCCGTCACTGCGGCGCTCGCCGCGGCGACCTGGGTTGCGCGTGACTCCGTCAGCTCGACGAGTGTCGCGGCGCCTGCCTTGTAGCGCTGGTCAGTAACCTCGAGGGCGCGTTCGGCGGCGGCGAGCTGGGCCTCTGCAGCCGTCAACTGGGCCCGCGCCGATTCGAGATCGAGGATGGCGGTTCGTACCTGCGAGCCCACGTCCTGCTCGAGGCTGTCGAGATCAATCTGCGCACTGTCGGCCCGGATCTCCGCGCGGCGTGCCGCAATCCGCGTCGCGCCGCGATCGTACAGCGGCAGCACGAGGTTCAGGCCGACCGAACCGCCGCGCTCGTCGGCCAGCTGGTCGCGCCAGCCGTCGGGGTCGGCACTCGAGAACGACGAGCCATACCCGGCTGCCAGCGATACGATCGGCCAACGCGTCGATTTCGCGACGCGGATGTCCTGGCGCGCAGCTTCGAGCCGCGCCTCGCTCGCCCGGATGTCTGCGCGTGTCGCGAAGGCGCGCGTGATCAGCTCATCGAGCTTCTCGGGTACCGTCGTTGCAGGCTGGCTGATCTGCGGGGTCACGAATTCATAGGTGCCGCGCGGGTCGAGCCGCAGCGTGACGATGATGTCGATGCGCGCGAGCTCTGCCGCACGTTCAGCCTGTACCACCGCGAGCTGTGCGCTCGCGACATTGGCCTGTTGCTGATACAGGTCGGCAATCGTGCGCGCACCGGCCTTCACGAAGGTATCGATCTGTGCGGCCAGCGCCGCCTGCGCGGTCAGGTTCTCGCGCTGCACGCGCAGCTCCTCGCGCTGCTGGACCAGTGCGAGGAAGTTGCTCGCGACCGTGAACACGACCGTTTCTCCGGCGCGCGCGAGATCCTGTCCGTTCGCGGTATTCGCGAGTTTCGCGCTCGCGAGCGAAGCGGTGTTGGCAAAGCCGTCGAAGAGCGTGACACCGGATGAGACGCCGAGGCTCGTCGAGCGTGTGCTGTCGCCGTCCGCACGCCCGAAAGCCCTCGACGTCTGGCCGGTCGCGCGCAGGTCGGGGAGAAAGCTGCGACGAGCCTGCGCCACATCGAGCTCGCCCAGTGCCGCCGCGTTGCGCGCCTGGCGCAACGTGTCGTTCTGTGCGAGTGCGATTGCAATCGCCTGTTCGAAGCCGATCACACGGGTTGTCGCGGGTGCTGCCTGCGCAAACGCGCTCGTGGTGCCGAAGAGCGTGGCGAGAGCTGCGCCGAGAACGTGCAGCGCGCTTGATCTATTCATAGCGAAGAGCCTGGATGGGATCGAGCGCGGCGGCCTTGCGCGCCGGGTAAAAGCCGAAAAAGACGCCGACCGCAGCAGAGAACAATACCGCGATCAACGCGGCGTCGAGCGGTGTCGCCACAGTCCAGCCGGTCGCCTTGGCGAGCACGACGCCGGCAGCGTAGCCGAGCACGATACCGATCAGGCCGCCGGCGACACTGATCACCACGCTCTCGACGAGAAACTGCGCCAGCACATCGCCGCTTCTGGCGCCGATCGCCATGCGGATGCCGATTTCACGGGTCCGCTCGGTGACTGAAACCAGCATGATGTTCATGATGCCGATGCCGCCGACCACCAGCGAGATCGACGCGATGGCTGCGAGCAGCATCGACATGACGCGCGCCGTGCCACTCGCGGCCTGCGCAATGTCGTCCTGGTTCCTGATGGTGAAGTCGTCGTCGTCACCCGGCGCAAGCTTGTGGGACTCGCGCATGATCGCGCGGATCTCTTCCTGCGCCGCCGGAAGGTCCCCGGGTGAGTAGGTGCTCGCGATGATCTGGCCGATGCGACTGTGGCCGGCAAGGTGTGCCTGCGCCGTCGTATAAGGGATCAACACCGTATCGTCCTGATCGTTGCCGCCGGCGGTCTGTCCTTTCGGTGTGAGCACACCGATGATCGTGAAGGGCACGTCGCGGATCTGGATTTGCTGGCCGACGGGGTCGGCGTCCGGATACAGCGCTTGTGCCACGGTGCTGCCGAGCACGACGACGCGCCGGACCGAACGCTGGTCGGCCTCGGTGAAGAAGCTGCCGCTCGCGACCGGCCAGTCGCGTATCGTCTGGTAGCTCGCCGACACGCCCATGATCGTCGTGCGCCAGTTGCCGATGCCGCCAATCAGCTGGCCGCGCGAGAAGATCACCGGCGAAACGGCGGCCAGCAGCGTCGATTCGCGTGCGAGCTTTTCCGCATCCGGGATCGTCAGGCGGTTGAATGTCGCCGCACCCTGGCTCACGCCGCCCTGCGAGGTGGAGCCCGCCATGATCATGAGCATGTTGGTCCCAAGGCCCTTGATCTGCGCTTCGATGCTCGCCTGCGCACCCTGTCCGAGCGCCACCATGACGATCACCGCGGCGACCCCGATCACGATGCCGAGCATGGTGAGCAGCGTGCGCAGCTTGTTGCGCAGGATGCTGCGCGTCGCGATGGCAAAGAGCGCGCGCTTTCTCATGCGGCGTTCTCCGCAGGCGCAGCCGGGATGGCAATTCGTCGCGCACCGACCGGCGCATCGCGCACGATGCGCCCGTCGCGCATCTCGATGATGCGGTGCGCGTGCTCGGCGATGTCGGGCTCATGGGTGACGAGCACGATCGTGATGCCCTGTGTGTTCAGCTCCTGGAAGAGCGCCATGATCTCGATCGACGTGCGGCTGTCGAGGTTGCCGGTCGGCTCGTCCGCCAGGATCAACGAGGGGCTCGTGACGAGTGCGCGCGCGATCGCGACGCGCTGCTGTTGTCCGCCCGAGAGTTCACTCGGCACGTGGTGCAGGCGTTCGCCAAGCCCGACCCGCCGCAGCGCGGCGGGGGCCGGTGACTCCTTCCCGACGAAGCGGCCGCTGCGGTCATACAGCAGCGGTAACTCGACATTCTCGAGCGCGGAGGTTCGGGCGAGCAGGTTGAAACCCTGGAAGACAAAGCCGAGCTTGCGGCTGCGCAGATCGGCGAGCTCGTTTCTCGAAAGGCCCGTCACGGAAACGCCATCGAGCTCGTAGCGACCTGCGGTGGGGTTGTCGAGGCAACCGAGGATGTTCATCAGCGTCGACTTGCCGGATCCCGAGGCGCCCATGATCGCGACCATCTCGCCGGTTCCGATCACCAGATCGATGCCCGCGAGCGCATGCACGGCGTTCTCGCCGGTGCTGTAGACGCGGGTGACGCCCTCGAGGCGGATGACGGGTGGAGCGGGCTGCATGCGTGATCTCAGAAGCGGCGGGGGCCGCCCATGGGCTGGGACTGGAACGGGTTGGTCGCAGCAGCGCCGCTCGAGGCTTGCGTCACCCCGATGATGACCTCGCGACCCGGTTCGAGCCCCTGAGCGGTAATTCCGGTGCGCTGGCCATCCGTGAGGCCGGTCTGTACACGGGTGCGCACGAGCTTGCCCGCAGCATCGAGATACCACAGGACAGCGGTGTCGGGCGCCTGCTGCGCCCCTGCGCGTCCCTGTCCCGCACCACCGTTCCGGGCACGATCGCCGGTACCCGCTCCGCCCGGCTGTGCGCGCACGCTCGCCAGCATCGCCTCGGTCGGGCGAAAGCGCAGGGCGGCATTCGGCACGGTCAGCACGTTCCGTGCCTCGCCGGTGATGAAGTCGACGCTGGCCGTCATGCCGGGGAGCAGCTTGCCGTCGGGATTGGCGACCTCGATGACGACGGTGTA
>CAUJHX010000156.1 GCA_963204795.1 Pseudomonadota bacterium
GGCCGCACGCCACCTGCAGCTGGTCCTGGCCGAAACGGGGCGCGTCGATCACGTCTACATTGCGGGCGCAGCTCGCGCGGCGCTCGCCGATGAAGACGGCGTCAGCGATCTCGCGATCCACACGGGGCTCGCGCTGCGCCACATCCTGGTCGATGAATTCCAGGACACCTCGATCGCGCAGTTCGAGTTGCTCGCGACGCTCGTGCAGGGCTGGACGGAGGGCGAGGGGCGCACGCTCTTCGTGGTCGGTGACCCGATGCAGTCGATCTACCAGTTCCGCGAGGCGGAAGTCGGGCTCTTCCTGCGTGCGCGCGCTACCGGGATCGGCCCGGTCCGGTTCGAGGCCCTGCGCCTCACGCGCAACTTCCGGTCGCGGCCGGAACTCGTCGACTTTGGCAATGTGCTGTTCGCGAGGGTGTTCCCCGCCCAGGACGATATGCGTTCTGCGGCTGTTCGCCACACCCCGAGCCAGGCCGCGCGCGAGGCGGGCAACGCCTCCCTGCAGGTCACGCTGCTCGCCCTCGCCAACGGCAGCGAGGACGACGAGGCGATGGCCGTCGTCGACCAGGTGCGGGCGCTACGGGAAGGGGGTGGGCAGGGGCATATCGCCATTCTGGTGCAGGCGCGCTCGCGAACCCGGCCTATTGTGGAGCGCCTGGCCGCCGCAGGTTACCCGGTACGTGGGGTCGACCTTATACCGCTCGCGGAAGTCCCCGCCGTGCGCGATCTCGTGGCGCTGCTGCGCGCCCTCGCTCATCCCGGCGATCGCACGGCGTGGCTCACGGTGCTCAGGGCGCCCTGGTGCGGGCTGACGCTCGCGAGCCTCGCTGCGCTGTCGAGCCGGCGCGATCCGCTGCTCGTGCCGGAAGCGCTCGCCGCACCCGAGCGGCAGCGGCAGCTCGCGACCGACGAGTGCGCGCGTCTCGCTCGCTTGCGAGCGGCGCTAAAAGACGCGCTGGCCCGATTCGGGCGCGAAGCGCCCGGTGAGGTGCTGGAATCGGCCTGGGCCGCGCTTGGCGGGGCCGACTGCTACCCGCCCGATGAACTCGATGCTGCGCGCGAATTCTTTCTTGCGCTCAACGATGCGTGGGCGCGAGGCGAGTGGCGCGGTATTGCGTCGCTCGAGGGCCTCCTCGCCGATCTCTACGCGCGCTCGGGCGCGGATGAGGCCGCGATCGAGATCATGACGATCCATCGCGCGAAGGGCCTCGAGTTCGATCACGTGATACTGCCGGCGCTCGGCCGCCGCACACGGAAGAACGAGGAACCGCTGCTGCGCTGGCTTGACCTGCCACGCGCCGATGGGGAGGCGGATCTGTTGATGTCGCCCATCGTCGCCGCGGGTGAGCGGCAGGAGCATCGTCTCGGCGTTTATCTCAAGTGGCTCGACGCCGAACGGCGCGCACACGAGCTGCTGCGGCTGCTCTACGTCGCAACGACCCGCGCGAAGGAATCGCTGCACTGGATCGCGAGCGTGGCTGTCAAGGACGGCGAGACCCCGATGCCCGAAGGCGGGACCCTGCTCGCAGCAGCGTGGCCGACGCTCGCGGAGTCGATCCGGATCGCCGAGCCCGACCATAGCGGGCGCAACGCGCGCACGACCCCGATTGCCGCGCCACCGCGACTGTCACGGCTCCCGGTAAACTGGCAACTCGCGCCACTCGCCGACCTCGCAGAGGTGAGTACTTTGCGCGTCACGCGTGAGATCGCGCAGGCACCCGAATTCAGCTGGGTGCGCGCCACGGCGCGCCACATCGGGACGACGGTGCATCACGAACTCGAGCGCTGGGGACAGGCCCTGCCGTCCGGGGTGGTGGCTCTCGATGCGGATCGTCCCCGCCACCGCGCGATGCTCGCACGCCTCGGTGTGCCTGCGGATGACCTCGATGCCGCCGCGGGTACCGTATTGCGCGCGCTGCGACAGACCTGCGAGAGCCCACGGGGGCGCTGGCTGTTTGCACCGGATCACCGCCAAGCGGCGACGGAACTGGCGCTAACCGGCTTCGCCGATGGGCTCCTGGTCAACGTGTCGATCGATCGCACGTTTATCGACCGCGAAGGCACGCGCTGGGTCATCGACTACAAGACGAGCCGGCACGAGGGTGGCTCGCTCGAGGAGTTTCTCGCGCAGGAGCAGGAGCGCTATCGCCCGCAGCTGGAACGCTACGCGCTGCTCGCGCGGGGACTCGGGCCGGAACCTGTGCGCGCCGCGCTTTACTTTCCGCTGATCGGAGCCTTCTGCGTCTACGATTGAGGGCGGGGTGCGTGCCGTGTGTCAGTACGTTCCGGCGATCGAAAAAGGCCGCCGCCCCTGTGCATCGGGGGTGCCGAGAAATGCGATCTGTCGCGCAAGCGCTGGCGGCGTGTCGGCGCGCGCCGCGATCAGACCGTCGATCACATAGCCCGGCTCATCCGTCAACGCGATGGTGCCTGTGAAGCCGATCGGTCCGCCGAGGTCGCGAAGTTCGCCTTTGACAGTCGTGCTCTCCTTGCCGCTGACAGGCGTATCGGGAAAGCGCACCTCGTAGTTGCCGAGAGGCGTTGCGCCCTGTGCGAGATGCTGTACGGTCACGACCCCCGCGAGGTCGTGTACGCGCCGCCCCCGCAGGACGGCGCGCTCGAGCCGTGCCTGCAGGCGCCCGGTCAGGCCCATCGAGGCCTGCTGCAGCATTCCTGTACCCAGGGTGAGATCGGCTGTCACATCGCGCGCAATGCGCCGCCCGTCCGATTTCAGTTCCAGTTCGGCGGCGATGCGGTCCGCGCCCTGCTGCGTCAGGATGGACAATGCCAGTGTGCCGCGCAGGAGTGACAGGGGGTGAAGCCGCCATGACGTGTCGCCGAGCGCAACGCCATCGACGGTGAGGGCGCCGCAGTGACCGTGCCACGCGCTACCCGCGGGCGCGCCGCACGTAACGCCCGCCGGCAACCAGCGGGTCGTCCATGCGAGCGGCCAGCGTGCCACGATCGTCACAACGAGCGCCGTGGCGACCACCAAGGTGAGGCGCCAGGAAAACCGGGAAACACTGGCCATCGGAACGGATCAGCGCGCGTTCAGTTCGACGGTGGCCGACACGAGTCCGGGCTCATCCGTGCGTTCGATGGTGGCCGCGACGACCCGGATCCCGTGCTGCTGGCGCAGGCGCGCGAGCCAGGCAACCACCACATCGAAGCGCGCCTTCTCGAGCTGTACGCGCTGACCACCATTGCCGGCCGGCTCCGAGCGGGCGAGGGACTCGCCGAGATTCGCCTCGCGCGCCGTGCGATCGACCGTGACGACGAGTGATTCCCGGCCGTCCTGTGATTCCGCCACGGGCCCGGCACTGGCGATCGCGGGCGCGACACTTCGCATCCACGCGAGGTCGGAACGCTTCGTCGCGACACGCTGCTCGAGGGCGGCAGCGCTGCGCGCGAGTGGCAGCATGCCCATGAGCAGGACAATCACGAGCGCGGCGCAGCCGCCGATCGTGACGAAGCGGCGCTCGCGTTCGGCAAGTCCCCGATACCATTGGATCAGCGCGTTCATCAGACCCCCACCAGCTTGATCTGGATGCGGCCCTCGTAGCCGGCATCGGCGGCCGTGCCGCTCGTGATCTCGGTGGCAAAGCCGCGCGCGCGCAGCTCCTGGTTGATCCGGTCGAGGCTCTGCGCGTCGGTGGCACGCACGCGCAGGTCGAGCGCGCCCTCACGCAGCGACAGACCCTGCAGCGTGGCGTCCGGCGCGGCGGCCCGCGCTGTCGCGAACGCGCTGAGCGCGGGCAGGAGGCCCTGCTGTCCACCGTTCTCCTGCAGTGACTGGTAGCGCTTCTCCATGCGCTGCCGGGCGTCTTTCGAATCGAGTGCCCCGGGCATTGCCGCACGGAAAGTCTGTTCGATCTCGACATCGAGCTTGCGTTCGGCGTCGTTCAAGCGCCGGATCTCGAACATCTTCGAGCCTGTGAACAGAAGCAGGATCGCGGCTGCGAGAGCGGCGGGCAACCGCCAGCGTCGCAGATCGCTGCCGCTTGTCGTGCGTGGCACGAACTCGCCCTGCAGCAGATCGAGCGGAGCCGCGGGCCCGATCTGGCTCGCGAGCCAGGGGAGCGAGCCCTGCGGCAGGATCTGCACTTTGGCGGTGGCGAAGTGTCCCTGCAGGAAGCCGAGCTCGCCGGCGTGCTGTTGCCAGTCGTGAGCGGGCGCATGCAGCAGCAGCGATAGCGTGGCCGGTTCGATTCCTTCTCCATAGGCCTGTGTCGAGGCGAGAAACCCGAATGCGTCGGCGAGAGTCGTGACGGGTGTGACGAGAGGGGGGCGATCCGGCGCGCAGACGACGAGCACATCACCCTCGAGCCAGGCGACCACCTGTCCGGGATTGGGTGCAACGAGGCTTGCCTCGCTGTACAGCGCCGCGGGCGCGAGCCCTGCCTCCCCGAGCGCTGCCAGGGTTGCCTGCATTGCGGATCGACCGACTACCGCAATCGCGGTCCGGCCCGTTGCGCCAGTGCGCCGGCCGACGGCGAAATGCAGCGAATCGATGTCGTCCGCGACCTGCTCTTCGAGCGCATAGGGCACGACCTGCGCGAGTTTCGCGCCGGTCTTGGCAGGTAGCGCCGCGTCTGTCAGCAGGACGTCACCGGCAGGCACGAGCACGGCGACACGCCGACCCATCGCCTGCGCCGCAGCCTGCGACAGCGGGCCATTGCCCTCCGGGGTCAACAGGCGACCTTCGCCGTCGACGGCGATCCATGTCACCGGGTCGTCGCTCTGCTTGCCCAATCGCACTACGAACCAGTCAGCCATGGCTCAATCCGTACCGTAAGTGCGCAGAATCGGGCGCACGCCCGTCGCTTCACGCTTCAGGAGACTGTACAAGGCGAACTCCGTGGTGCCAATACTGACAAAACTGCGCAGGCGAAAGTACTCTGACGTGTCGCTGACCTGATACTGCAGTGTAGCCCAGAGCGTGGAGTCCACCTTTGCCTGCAGATCGGCTTTGGTCGGGAAGCAGCCCGATTGTCTCGACTTTGTGAGCCGCTCTTCATCGATGCCGTATTCCTGCTCGTCGGTCATCGCGTCGATGACGATGCCGGCCGCCGTGCAGGTGTTGAGCGGCGTGCCGGGCGGCAGCGCACTCAGGTAGGGCGCCAGTTTCGCGTAGCGCTCGCTGCCGAAACCGGGCAGGGCCAGCAGCTCACTCACGCTGACGATCGGCGCGTTGGGCGCCCGATACGCGGGGCTCTGCGCGAGGTAGAGCGTATCCTCGCCGCCCTCGAAACCATTCGGTTCGACGTCGGCGTCGATCCAGTCGGCGAGCAGCGTCGCCCACTTCGCCTCGAGACCGAGCGTGGCGAGCAGACGCTTGAACTGCTCGATGGCTTGCGGGCGGGCCTTTCCTTCGGCGTCGATCAGGTTGTTGATGTTGAATCGGCCCTGCGCGTCGTCGAGCCGCGCTTCCAACCAGACGCCGGAACCCGGAATCAGCTCGACGGGGCCATAGGGCCGTGCCCAGTCCCGCGTGTAATCATCGCGCCCACCTTTCTTGCGATCTTCGCGCAGGACGTATGCGGCAATGGCTTCAGTCACCGCCGCGTACTGGATGCCCTGCTCGAACATGAGGGCGCTCGACGCACGTCGCGCTGTCAGACCATTGCGAAAGGCAATGCCCGCCGCGACGATCGTGGCGAGCGCCACGAGGATGATGGCGGTCAGGAGGGCAACACCGCGCTCGCGCTTCACCCGACCACCTCGATCAGGCGCGTGACGGTGCCGAAATCCTCGAGTTCGAGTGTCACTTCGACGGCGATGGGTCGGCGCCGCAGCTGGGGCTGGCGCGGGTCGCCGCCGGTGACGATGCCGGGCCACTGATCGGTCCAGCTGCGACCGTTTTCCATGAACCGGAAGCGCACGTTCTTCACGCGATCGATCAACAGGCGACGTGCGGGTTGCGCGCCGAGCACCGGGTCGAGTACCCGCCAGTGCTCGCGATAGAGAGCGCCGTTGTCGAAGGCGTAGCGCACCCGCTGCAGCGCGGGGCGCTGGATGCCCGCGGGGTTGGCCCAGCCCATGCGTGTGAAGGTCACGAGGGCATCCGTGCGGCCATCGGCAAGGAGCGCCGGGTCGGCGCCATCGCCAACGAGGCTGCGCGTGGCGCGCGGAGCGAGCTGGCCGAAATCCTGCGACAGGATGCGCATCGTGTTGACGAGCGCCGTCAGGCGATCCTGATTCGCCTGCACGGCACCGCGGTTCGCGAGTGCCTGCTGCAGGGCCCCGTAACCGATCGCAAAGATGACGGCCGAGATGAACAGGGCCACCAGCAACTCGATCAGTGTGAAGCCGCGGTGTTGCATTCAGGTGGTGGGCAGCGTGCCGCCCGGCGGCGGCGAGGGCGGCGCACCGGGAGCGGGGGGTTCCACTGCACCGCCCGGCGCGGCGGGCTCACCGGGAAAGGGTGCGCCATTCCAGTCCGGATCGGTGCCGTTTGGTGCCCCGAGTGCATCACCAACGACGCCGCTGGCCGTAACGGTCCAGACGTTCTTCGAGCCTCCACTCTTGCCCGGCTGCGAGACGGCATCGGCGACCTTGACGTCGATGCGCAGCACCCCCGGCACATTGGTCTCGACGATCTCCTGCTCATAGCGCCACTTGCGCCCGGCGTAATCGATCTCGCCGCTGCTCTTGCCTTTGGTGGGTCGCTTCGCGCCGAGCCGCAGCTCGCTCACGCGATTGAGCGCGATCCACTCGGCAAAGGTCTTGTCGCGCAGGTAGATCGAGGAATCCGCCGCCGACGACAGCGTGCCGAGGAGCGCCGCCATGCCCACTGCAACAATCACGAGTGCAACCAGCACTTCGATCAGGGTGAAGCCTCGCGCGCGGGTCACGGGCGTGTGCCTTCCCCGGGTAGCGTGAGCTTCACCACTCCGTCCTCGTCGCTCGCAATCATGGCCTGCAACGGGCTTGCGTCGCGACCGAGCGTGAGCTCGAACGGGGTGACGTCACCGTTCGAGAACAGCATCACCTGAGGCAGCAGCGGTTCGGTGTCCTTCGGCGGGCGCAGCAGGACCTCGCGCCCCTCGATGCGCAGGCGGATGCGCAACCCGACCGGCAGCACACGCGCGCGCAGGATCGGGTCCTCTTCGGCGGCGCGCCAGAGGCCGCGGCGCAGGTCGAAAGCGAGGAACGCGTAACGGTCACCTTCGCAGCGCAGGCCAAATTCGTGCGTGGTGAGTTCCGCGTGCTCGCGGACGTAGGTGATGAGCGCATCGAGGCGCTGCGCTTCGGTTTCGAGTGCGTCGTCGCGCTGGCTCGTGCCGATCGCCAGCACGGCCCCAACCGCCAGGAGGCCGACGATCACGACGACGACGAGGATTTCGATGAGCGTGAAGCCGCGTGCGTGCTTCACGCGAGCGTCGCTAGCGATCCAGGTTCCAGTTGCCGATATCGGCATTGATTCCCTCGCCGCCAGGCTCACCGTCGGCACCGAGCGAGTACAGATCGTATTCGCCGCCGCGAGTACCCGGGAATACATACTGGTAGTCGTTGCCCCAGGGATCCTTGTTGACGCGCTTGAGATAGCCGCCCGCGCGCCAGTTGCGCACTTGCGGATCAGCAGGCTTCTGCACGAGCGCGACCAGGCCACTTTCAGTGCTGGGATACTGGAACGTATCGAGCTTGTACATCGTGAGCGCCGTTTCGAGGGCCTGGATGTCCTGTTTCGCCTTGACGATCTTTGCGTCGTCGACGCGACCGAGGATCTGCGGGGCGATGAATGCGGCGAGCAGACCGATGATGACGACCACCACCATGATCTCGATGAGCGTGAAGCCGG
>CAUJHX010000157.1 GCA_963204795.1 Pseudomonadota bacterium
CAGAAGTCTTGTGCCAGCCGCGATCTTTTCGGCCCTGTGGTTGTCGCTCGCCGGCGTGGCGCAAGGCGCCGTCACCGCGGCAAGCGCCGACGGCTTCACGCTCGTGATCGAAGTGGACATCAAGGCGCCACCGGCACTCGCATATCGCGAGCTCACCGTGGGCCCGGCAGCCTGGTGGGATCCTGAGCACACTTACAGTGGCAAGGCGGAGCGTCTCACGCTCGATGCGCGCGCAGGCGGCTGCTTCTGCGAGCAGATGGACGGCGGTGCATCGGTGAGTCACGGTACCGTCATCTATGCCGACCCCGGGCAGATGCTGCGTCTCTCGTCGGCGCTCGGGCCGCTGCAGGCCATGGCGGTGGTGGGCACGCTGTCGTTCGCTTTCGCGCCGCGTGAGAGCGGCTCGCATGTGACGCTCACCTATCGCGTGTTCGGTGCGTTCACCGAGGATGCGCTGGCGCTCTCGAAGCTCGTCGATTCGGTGCTGACTCAGCAGATGGGCCGCTTTGCCGCCCATGTGAACGGGAAGGGCTGATCCAAATGACACGCCGCATGCTGCTGTCGCTCCTCACCTGCGCGTTCGTCGCGCTCACTCTGGCGCCCTCGCGCCTGCCCGCCCAGGCGCCCGCCGGGGCCGAGCGGGTGACGGTCGACATCGAGCTCGAAGCCTGTGCGAAGACCCTGCGCCGCGTCGCGCGGCTCTTCTCCGCGGGCTTCACCCGCGCCGAAGCGGACCGGCTTGCGCGCGACATCGACGGGCTGCCCACAGACAAGGCGGGTCAGTGGTCGTTTCAGGTGATGTATGAAGGCGCTGCCGTAAACCTCACCGTGCACGCGCTCGTCGACGAACTGTCGATGGTCGATCTCGATTTCGTGACGACGCCGGCCGTTGCCGGCCGCATCCGCAAGGCACTGGCAGATATCGAACGCTGAAAGGCTGGAATTTTCGATGACCGGACACCGTACCATCCGTGCCGCCCGCGGCAAGCAGCTCACGGCCCGCAGCTGGCTCACCGAGGCGCCGCTGCGCATGCTGATGAACAATCTCGACCCGGAGGTCGCCGAACGACCCGGTGATCTCGTGGTGTACGGCGGGATCGGCCGCGCGGCGCGCAACTGGGCGTGCTACGAGCAGATCGTCGCGACGCTTGCGCGGCTCGGCGAAGACGAGACCCTTCTGATCCAGTCCGGCAAACCGGTGGGTGTCTTTCGCACGCATGTGGATGCACCACGGGTGCTGCTCGCCAATTCGAATCTCGTGGCGCGCTGGGCGGACTGGGAGCACTTCAACGAGCTCGATCGCAAGGGCCTCATGATGTACGGCCAAATGACGGCCGGCTCGTGGATCTACATCGGCAGTCAGGGCATCGTGCAGGGCACCTACGAGACCTTCATGGAAATGGGCCGCCAGCATTTCGGTGGCGATCTCACCGGACGCTGGATCCTCACGGCAGGCCTCGGCGGCATGGGTGGCGCACAGCCGCTCGCCGCGACGATGGCGGGGGCTTCGATGCTCGCGATCGAGTGCCGTCCCGAGCGCATCGCGAAGCGGCTCGAGACACGCTATCTCGACGAGGAGGCGAACACACTCGACGCAGCCCTCGCACGGATCGAGGCGGCGCGCAAGGCGGGCAAGGCGGTCTCGGTCGGCCTTCTCGGCAATGCCGCGGAAATCCTGCCGCAACTGCTCGCCCGCGGCGTGCGCCCGGATGCCGTCACCGACCAGACGTCGGCTCACGATCCGGTGAACGGCTATCTGCCACGCGGCTGGACGCTCGCGGAGTGGGACGAACGCCGGGTCTCCGATCCAAAACGCGTGGCCACGGCCGCACGCGAGTCGATGGCGCGGCATGTGGAGGCGATGCTCGCATTCGCGAAACTCGGCATTCCCGTCTTCGACTACGGCAACAACATCCGTCAGGTCGCGCTCGACGAGGGTGTCAAGGACGCGTTTGCATTTCCCGGATTCGTACCCGCGTATGTGCGGCCGCTCTTCTGTCGTGGCATCGGGCCGTTTCGCTGGGTGGCGCTCTCTGGCGATCCGCAGGATATCTACCGTACTGACCGGAAGGTGAGGGAACTCCTGCCGCACGACATGGCGCTGCACCGCTGGCTCGACATGGCGCGCGAGCGCATCCAGTTCCAGGGTCTGCCGGCGCGCATCTGCTGGGTGGGGCTCGGTGACCGGCACCGGCTCGGACTCGCCTTCAACGAAATGGTCCGGCGCGGGGAGGTGTCGGCGCCGATCGTGATCGGCCGCGATCATCTCGATTCGGGTTCGGTGGCGAGCCCCAACCGCGAGACCGAAGCGATGCGCGACGGGTCCGATGCGGTGGCGGACTGGCCGCTGCTCAACGCGCTCCTCAATACCGCAAGCGGTGCCACCTGGGTATCGATCCATCACGGTGGGGGTGTCGGCATGGGTTATTCGCAGCACGCCGGCGTCGTGATCGTCTGCGACGGCAGCGAGGCGGCGGCGCGTCGTGTCGAGCGCGTGCTGTGGAACGATCCGGCCACGGGCGTGATGCGCCACGCCGACGCGGGCTACGACATCGCGATCGACTGCGCGCGCGAGCACAAGCTCGATCTGCCGTTCCTCGGGTGAGCGTGACGCCGGCGATCCTGTGGCGCAATGCACGGGTCGTCCCGTGCACATCGATTGCGACCGCCGCGACGGTGCAGGCTGATGCGATCGTCACCGATGGAGCGCGCATCGAATGGGTCGGGCGCGAGGCGATGTTGCCGGCGGCGCTGCGCGAGCGGTGCAGATCGGTGCACGACCTCGGTGATCGACTCGTCACGCCGGGCCTGATCGACTGCCACACGCATCTCGTGTTCGCCGGCGATCGCGCCGCGGAGTTCGCGGAGCGCCAGCGTGGCGTTTCCTACGAGGAAATCGCGCGACGCGGCGGCGGCATTCTCTCGACGGTGCATGCGACGCGCGCAGCGGGCACGGAGATCCTGCTCGATGCGGCGCGACCCCGCCTCGATGCGCTGCTGCGCGAAGGGGTGACGGCGATCGAGATCAAGTCGGGCTACGGCCTCACGCTCGAGGCTGAAGCCCGTATGCTCGAGGTGGCCCGCGAACTTGGGCGCCGCCACGGTGTCTTCGTGCGCACGACGTACCTCGCTGCGCACGCGGTACCGCCGGAGTTTTCAGGGCGCAGCGCCGAGTATGTGCGGGTGCTGGCGCGCGACTGGTTGCCCGAGCTTGCCCGTCGCGGGCTCGTCGACGCGGTCGATATCTATTGCGACCGCGGCGCGTTCAGCGCCGCGGACGCCGTCGTGCTCTTCGAGGTATCGCGCGAGCTCGGGTTGCCCATCAAGATGCACGCGGGCCAGTTTGCCGACGTGGGAGGGGTGGAGGTTGCCACACGATTCACGGCCCTTTCCTGTGATCATCTCGAGGAGCTGGGCGCCGGGGATGCCACACGCATGGCCGCAGCGGGCACGGTTGCCGTGTTGCTGCCGGTGGCCTACTACACGCTCGGGCAAACGAAGCCTCCGCCGGTTGCCCTGCTGCGCCGCGAGGGTGTGCCGATCGCGGTCGCAACCGACTGCAATCCCGGCACCTCGCCCTGCGCGTCGTTGCTATTGGCGATGAACATGGCCTGCCGGCTCTTTGCGCTCACGCCTGAAGAGGCGCTGGCGGGTGTGACGCACCATGCCGCGCAGGCGCTCGGGCTGGCGCTGGGCCGCGGATCGCTGGCGCCGGGAGCGGTCGCAGACTTCGTCATATGGGATCTCGCCGCGCCCCACGAGCTCAGCTACTGGACAGGGATCAACCGCTGCCACGCCGTCGTGCGCGGGGGGGCGATGCAATGAATCGCGAGGACTGGCAGGGGCGAGTCGATGCGCTCGACGGCGAGGAAGGACGCCGCTGGCACCAGGCCGTACAGCCGCTCGAAGGCGCCGCGCGCGCCGGCGTGACGCTGCTCGGGTTCAGCTCCGACGAGGGGGTGACCCGCAATCAGGGTCGCGCGGGCGCGAGCGAGGGTCCGCGCGCGCTGCGCCGTGCGCTTTCGCCACTCGCGTTCCATTCGGCCCGCGGCACGCCGCTCTACGACGCCGGCGACATCGGGTGCCACGATCACGATCTCGAGGGTGCGCAGCGGGCGCTCGGCGCGCGCGTCGAGGCGCTCCTCGGCCAGAGGCACTTCCCGATGCTGCTCGGGGGCGGGCATGAGATCGCCTGGGGCTCGTTCCAGGGTGTCAGCGCCGCGCTCGCGCGCGACGGGCGCCTGCCGCACTTTGGCATCGTGAACTTTGACGCCCACTTCGACCTGCGGCGAGGGCCCGCGACTTCGGGTACGCCTTTTCTGCAAATCCGGGAGGCGCTCGTTGCGCGCGGGCTGCCCTTCCGCTACCTGTGCCTCGGCATCTCGCGCGCTTCGAACACTGCCGCGCTGTTTCGCACGGCGCAGGCGTGTGGTGCGCGCTGGCTTCTCGACGAGGAACTGGTCTGGCCCCAGTGGGACGCGGCCTGTCGGGTCATCGACGAGTTCGTGGATTCACTCGAGGCCGTGCAACTGACGATCTGTCTCGATGCCTTCCCCGCAGCGAGCGCCCCCGGCGTCAGCGCGCCCGCCGCGCGGGGGCTCGCGCCGGATCTCGCGCTGTCGCTAATGCGGTATCTGCTCGAACGGGCGGGCCACGGCACGCAGGGGTCGAAGGTCGTGCTGGCGGAAGTGGCCGAGCTGGCCCCGCGCCACGACCCGGACGGTCGCACGGCGCGCCTGGCCGCGCGGCTGGTACACGACATCGTCACGCCGCTCCTTTAAGGCCCGCAACACCCGCCGCAAGTCATGGAACGCAAACTCATCAGCTCCGGTTCGACTTTCGAGAAAGAGATCGCCTATTCCCGTGCCGTGGTGCAGGGCGACTGGATCTTCGTTTCCGGGACGACGGGATTCGACTACGCAACCATGACGATCCCGGAGGGCGTCGAGCAGCAGGCCGAGCAATGCCTCAGGAACATTGCGTCTGCGCTCGAGCAAGCCGGATCCAGCCTCCGCGACGTGGTTCGCGTGACCTACATCCTGCCCGAGGGAAGCGAGTTCGCCAGGTGCTGGCCGGTGCTGCGCAAGTATTTCGGCGAGGTGCGTCCGGCCGCCACGATGATTTCCGCCCACCTGCTCGACCCTCGCATGCACATCGAAATCGAGGTCACGGCGCTCAGGCAGCCCGGTTTGCAGCGAGGCACATATAAATAAGGTGTGCACTGCGGCAAAAATACCTAAGCAAAACCCGCGCCAACCGCATTGACACGCTGCGGCGCGGAAACGAGAATACGCGGCTCGTTTTTCGCGGAGGGGTACCCAAGCGGCCAACGGGAGCAGACTGTAAATCTGCCGGCTTACGCCTTCGTAGGTTCGAATCCTACCCCCTCCACCAGTCGAGCGGGATTGGCGGGAAGCGGGCAGTGTGGGACATCAGCGCGGGTGTAGTTCAATGGTAGAACCTCAGCCTTCCAAGCTGATGACGTGGGTTCGATTCCCACTACCCGCTCCATGCCAGTCGTAAAGCTCACGTAGCTCAGTTGGTAGAGCACGTCCTTGGTAAGGACGAGGTCACCGGTTCAATCCCGGTCGTGAGCTCCATGAACAGACAAGAGGAAGATCGCCGTGTCGAAAGAGAAGTTTGAGCGCAGCAAGCCGCACGTGAACGTGGGGACGATTGGTCACGTGGATCATGGCAAGACGACGTTGACGGCGGCACTGACGAAGGTGATGGCGGAGACGTACGGCGGATCGTTCATGGCGTACGACCAGATTGACCGTGCGCCGGAGGAGAAGGCGCGCGGGATCACGATATCGACGTCGCACGTGGAGTACCAGTCAAAGGAGCGTCACTACGCGCACGTGGACTGCCCGGGGCACGCGGACTACGTGAAGAACATGATCACGGGCGCGGCGCAGATGGACGGGGCGATTCTGGTGGTGTCGGCGGCGGA
>CAUJHX010000158.1 GCA_963204795.1 Pseudomonadota bacterium
AATACTGCGCTCCAATATCGACCCATTCCGAGATCAGGCGAAGCTCGGCCGGTGAGAGATAGCCCGCGTGGGTTCCTCCCGCCGCGAAGCGACTGAAGAAGCGAGTGGACCCCCGCGCATTGCCGGCGCTCAGCGGTGGAGCATACGGTATCGGTGCGAAGATCGGCAGTCCCGACACCGGATCGATGCCGACTTGCTGCTGGCAGATGATCACCGCGCCCGTCGCCGGATCGAGACACTGCTGGTTGCTGGCAAAGAGCAGCTCGCGGTAGGCGTTTTTCTGCAACGGTTCGTCTTGCGAGTCGCCATCCTGCAAGTCGAGCTGTCCCGCGGGGACCATCGTTGTGTTCGCCTTGCTGGTCGTGTTGTGGCAGCCCGATTGGTCACAGGTATTCATGATCGGCACTCCAAACGGATCGACCTGGCCGCTCGGCCTTGGCAGTGACCAGAGCGGGTGGATGTGCTGCTCGTAGTTGATGACGATGCGGCAGGTCGGCGTCCAGCGCGTCTGGCATTCGGTCGTGGCCGGCGCGGGAGTCAGCAGTGCCGCGTAGTTGTAGGCGACATCCGGATCCGGTGCGCGTACCGCCGCCGCCGGGTCGGTCCACACGTCCTGATAGACCACATTGACCGAAGGATTGATTGATTCGCAGTTTACGCCGGTCGTGCAGGCGGAGGTGACGCGCGCGCGCGTTTCCGCCATCGTCTCGCCGGCCTGTGGCAGGAACGTGGCGACGGTGTTCGGAAACGGTGTGCCCGTCGTCAGGGCGCCGCTGTAGGCGCTGCCGTAGAGGCCCGCGCGACCGTGCGAAGTCGGCGCCTGCGGGTCGCGGATGTGGCAGCCGCCGCAGGTGCGCACCTCGCCCGGGCGCAGCTGCAGCCAGTTGGCGTGGCGCGGAAAGCCCGGCAGGCGGCGGCCGTTCACATCGAGGATCGACATCTGGAAGGCGACGTTCGCCGGCACCTTGATGCGCACCGAGCCGTCGGGCTCGATGGGTGCATAGGCGAGGATCTCGCGCATGAAGTTGGTCGCACCGAATGCCGCGTTGTCGATGTCGAGCACGTCGTCGTCGGGAATCGAGACCATCTTCTCGATGCGGATGAAGCGGGCGAGCCGCTGGTCGGCAGTCGTCAGCGCCGGGTCCGCCATGCCGCGAATGCCGACGCCGCCAGCCGGCGCGGCACGATCGACACCGTCGAAGTCGTAAATGCTCTTGATGTCGAGAAGCCCCGCGCCCTCGGCCACGAGGTCGGGATCGGCGTCGACACCGGGCGTCTTGTCGAGGATGACGGCGGGTGGCGTGCGCGGCTGGGCGATCACGACGTCGGTGATCATGCGACCCGCCTCGGGCGTCATCAGCGGCAGGAAGGCCTGCGCGGAGAGGTCGTACATCCAGAGGCTGTACTGGGGAGGTGCGGGCAGCGCGGCGGGGTCGTTGACCACGTCGTCGGTGCACGGCCGGTCCTGGCCGTTCAATGTCGCGCGGCACTGCGCCCAGCTCACGACCATGCGGTTGGTGCCGTCCCACAGCGGGAAGGCGTCGTGGAAGCGCCCGCCCGGCGAAATGCCGGGCACGGTGCGCACGTCATTGCCGGTCGCGGGGCGCTGTGCCGGGCCGGTCAGGCCGACATTCGCGAGCGTCGGTTGCGTGTTCTCGACGTACGTGCCGACGTCGATCAGATAGAGGTTGCCACCGAAATCGTCGCCCTCGCGCGGGCGCACGAGTGCGAGGATGTTGCCGTTTGGCATTTCGCGCGCCTTCACGAACTCGATCGTGGAGTTGTTCGTGCCGGTGTCGTGGCTCTGCGCGCCGTACAGCAACTCGAGATCCGTGCCGTCGGGGTTCGACTGGTAGAGCTGGATGCCGTCGCGGCCGCCCGGTGCGTCATCCCAGCGGCTCCACATCAGCTTGCCACTGCGCAGCACCGTGGGGTCGATGTCGTGATCGGGGTTGTAGGAGATCTGGCGGATGTTCGTGCCGTCGGCGTTCATCACGTGCAGCACGAAGGCGGGTTCGTTGCGCGAGGACGTCTGCGCCTCGAACTGCGGTTTGCCCTCGTCGATCAGCACGGCTTTCGCGCCGCGCTGGCGCGTCGAGGAGAAGAGGATGCGGCCATCGGGCAGGTAGTGCGGCGCGATGTCCTGGCCTTCCTCGGCGATGATGTCCGAGGCGATCACGCGCCGCAGCGTGTCGGTCGCAAAGGTGTACTCCCAGATGTTCCAGGTCGGCGGATCTTCCTCGTCCTGGTTCGCATCGAGCGGACCGCGCATCGCGAACACGATCGACTTGCCGTCGTACGATGCGTCGATGTCGCGCACATCGTAGAGATCGGTGCCTGTCACGCGCTGCGTGATGTTGCGCTCGGGTGCGGTCGGGTCGGCGCGGTCGCGCACATAGACGCCGATCGCGGCATCCGGCTGCGCATCGCGCAGTTCGACGAGGCTGTCCGTCTGCATCGGGGCGGGCGCCGTGCGCTTGATGTACGCCATCGGGAAATCGGCCGCGACCGGATCGCGGTTCTGGCCGCTGCCGATGTCGACGTTGCCACCGGGGCTGCAGGCTGCGACGGCGCCGAGCGCAAGGGTCGCGACGAGGCCGCGTGCGACGCCTGGCGCTGCGTGACGTGCCGCACTCTTTCGTTGCTCGCTCATGCCGCAATCCTCATGTGACGTAATCATGCCCGCCCACTCACGCGCCGATCTGCCGAGGCGGTCACAGCGCGGATCTGCGCGGCACGGCCTCCTGTGCGTGTGATCTGCATGCTTCCTGATAGGGGCGCGCATGCGCGCACGGTGTGACGGCAGTCGCAAAATTCCGCGGCAAGCATACCCGCACGACGTAACGGAGCGGGATGTCGTCACCCGGCGACGTCTGTGAGCTGAGACATTCCGGGGGCAAGTTCGCGTTGCGTATAGTCAAGGCCGCAATCAGGGAGCCGCCATGAAACTCGATCGTCGAACCGGAGCAGTCTGCCTGCTCATGAGCCTCGCGGCCGCGACTGCGGCGGCCGGCCCGCGCGAACAGGCGAAGCGCATGCACGATCGCCTCGCCGGCGTGCCGCCGACCGAGTCGGTGCTCGCGAGCATGGCGGCCGACATCCTCGCGAACAATCCGACCGCCGCGGCCGAGAAGGCGATGGAGAATCGCGCGTTCTATGACGTCACGCTGAAGAACTTTGCGACACCGTGGACCAACCGCGACCAGACGGTGTTTGCGCCCCTCAACGACTATTCGGCCACCGTGATTGGCATGGTGCGGGATGACGTGCCGTTCAACACCGCGCTGTCGGCCGATCTCGTTTATGTGAGCAACGCGTCGGGCCTGCCTGCCTATTCGGCCGTCAACAACGATCACTACGAGCAGGCGGAACAGCGCGGCGTCGACCTGCAGGCGACGCTCGTCTCGCGCCAGCAGTCGGCGCTGCTCGGAATTCCGGCGGCCGCGACCGCGGGCTTCATCACGACGCGCGCTTCCTCGGAGGCGTTCTTCATCAATGGCACGAACCGCGCGATGTTCCGCTTCACGTTGATGAACCACCTGTGCCGCGACCTCGAGCAGTTGCAGGATCCGCAGTTGCCCCCGGACCGCATTCGCCAGGACGTGAGTCGCAGCCCGGGCGGCGACAGCCGCGTGTACATGAACAACTGCATCGGCTGTCACACGGGTCTCGAGCCCATGGCGCAGGCATTCGCCTATTACGATTTCGACGAGACGCAACAGCGCCTCGTCTACACCGCCGGTGTCCCGAACGCGAAGTACCTCGTCAACGCCGACAACTTCAAGCCCGGTTACATCACAACGGACGATCGCTGGGACAACTACTGGCGCAAGGGCCACAACCGCCTCCTCGGCTGGGGATGGGGTACGACGGCGACCACCGGTTCGGGCAACGGCGCGAAGACACTCGGCGAGGAACTCGCCAACAGCGAGGCATTCGCGACCTGCCAGGTGCAGAAAGTCTTCAAGGCGGTGTGCTTCCGCGTGCCGCAGGACAGCGCCGACCGCGCGAAAGTTGCGTCGATCGCCCAGGTTTTTCGCAACAACGGCTACCGGATGAAGACTGTCTTCGCCGAGACCGCCGCGTACTGCATGGGACAGTGAGGTGAGTGCCGTGAGCATCAAGCGCATGACGACACACATCCGCGCCGCGGCGGCGCTCGCCGCTCTCGCGACACTCGCTGCGTGCAGCGGCGGCGGCGCACCAACCGAGGTCAACCCGGTCACGACGCCGCCACCCGTTGCGGACTACACGGGCCCGGCGCCGGCCAATGCCGACGTGCAGGCCTTCCGCATCAACCTCTGGGAGAACATCAAGGCGAGCAATCGCTGCGGTGGCTGCCACAACGCGGGCGGCCAGACGCCGAATTTCGCGCGCAACGACGACGTCAATCTCGCCTACCAGGCTGCGATCGCGCTGGTCGACCTCACGCAGCCCGACCAGTCGCGTCTCGTCACGAAAGTGGCGGGCGGGCACAACTGCTGGCTCGCCTCGGCATCGGCCTGCGGCGACACGATGACGGTATGGATCCGCAACTGGGCGGGCTCGGTCGCCGGCGGCGGCAAGACCATCCAGCTGCAGGAGCCGCCGATCAAGGATGTGGGCGCGAGCAAGACCTTCCCCGAGAGCTCGAGCCTCTACGGCTCGACGATCTGGCCGCTCGTGCGCGGCCAGGGCAACTGCCTGCGCTGTCATTCGCCGGCTTCCGCCACACCGCAATCGCCGTACTTCGCGGCGAGCGATATCAACGCGGCCTACGCGGCGGCTCGTGCGAAGATCAATCTCGATTCACCCGAGCTTTCGCGCCTCGTGATCCGGCTGCGCGAGGAATCGCACAACTGCTGGACTGCAAGCTGCGCGAACGATGCGAACACCATGGAAGCGGCGGTGCGCGCATTCGCGAACGGTATCCCGGTGACGCCCGTCGACCCCACGCTGCAGCTGTCGAAGGCCATCACGCTCTATGACGGCACGGTGGCTGCCGGCGGCAATCGTTTCGAGACCGCGCAGATCGCGCTGTACGAGTTCAAGACCGGCATGGGCACCACCGTTTACGACACGAGCGGCGTCGAGCCTGCGGCGAACCTCACGATGTCCGGCTCGATCGAGTGGGTCGGCGGCTGGGGCCTCAACGTCAAGGCGGGCGGCAAGGCGCAGGGCACGACGAGCGGCAGCAAGAAGCTCGCCGACATGGTGAAGGCGAGCGGCGAATACTCGATCGAAGCGTGGGTTGCGCCCGGCAACGTGGTGCAGGAAGACGCCTATATCGTCAGTTATTCCGGCGGCACGATGGCGAACAACGCAACACTGTCGCAGATGGCTTACCAGTACCAGGCGATGACCCGCAGCAGCGACACCGACGCGAACGGCATGCCGGCGCTGCTGACGCGTGCCGCAGACGAGGACGCACAGGCCTCGCTGCAGCATGTCGTGCTCACCTACGATCCGGTCAATGGCCAGCGTATCTACGTCAACGGCCAGTACACCGGTGATACCGACGGCAATGGCGGTTCGCTCTCCGACTGGGACGACAGCTTTGCCCTCGTGCTCGGCAACGATCCGTCGGGCCAGCGGCAATGGAAGGGCGTGCTGCGCCTCGTCGCGGTCCACAACCGCGCCCTGACGCTCGCGCAGATCCAGCAGAACTTCGCGGCGGGTGTCGGCGAGCGTTACTTCATGCTCTTCAACGTGAGCGACCTGCTCAACCTGCCGAAGAGCTACGTGATGTTCGAGGCGAGCCAGTACGACAGCTACAGCTACCTCTTCACGAAACCCACCTTCATCAATCTCGATTCGGCCGTCGCGCCGAACGGTATTGCGCTGAAGGGCCTGCGCATCGGCCTGAACGGCCAGGAGGCGCGCGTCGGCCAGGCCTACATCCCGCTCGATCTGACGGTCGGCGGGTCGAACTATGTCGCCGGCAGCGGCCAGCTGCTGTCGAACACCGGCACCGTGATCGCCCTCGAGAAGGGCCCGGAGAGCGATCTCTTCTTCCTCACGTTCGAGCAGCTCGGCACCGCGACGCGCGCCTATCCGGATGAGCCGATGCCGACGCCACCGGTGCTCGCCGACAGCGAGAATCCGGAACTCGGTCTGCGTACGTTCGACGAAATCAACCAGACCATGTCCAACATCACCGGCGTGCCGGTCACGGCGACGGCGGTCGCAAGCACCTACGGCCTCGTGAAGCAGGCGCTGCCATCGATCGAGTCCATCGACACTTTCGGTTCTTCGCAGCAGATGGGCGTCGCGCAGCTCGCAATCTCCTACTGCGATGCGATGGTCGAAGACACGGCGCTGCGCAATGCGTTCTTCGGTGGCGCTCCGGACGTGAACTCGCAGGCCGGGCGGGACGCGATGATCACCAGCATCGTCGGCAAGGCCATCGGCACCAATCTCGCATCGCAGCCGACCGACGGCGAGGTGCGCACGGAGCTGAACGCACTCATCACGAGGCTGGCCGGCACCTGCGGTGGCAGCTGCAATGCGTCGCGTACCGCCACGATCGCCAAGGCTTCGTGTGCCGCCGCCATCGGCAGCGGCGCGATGCTGCTGCAATAGGTTCGAGGGAGAACGCCCATGCTGATCCGCCACAAGCCCCCCCGCGAACTCGGCCTCGATGAGCCGTTGCGGCACTCCGATCACGCGTTGCCGGTGTCGCGTCGCGAGATGATCGCGCGCGGCTTCCGTACCGGTGCGGCCGTGGTCGCCGCGCCATCCGTGCTGAGCCTGCTCGCGCCGCGCACGGCACAGGGCGCCTTGTCACCCGATATCGACGCGCTGAAGCAGGCGTGCGGCATCACCGATGGCGCCGGCAAGATTCCGTTCATCGCGTTCGACCTCGCGGGAGGCGCGAATCTCTCGGGTTCCGAGGTCCTGGTCGGCGGCCCGGGCGGCCAGCTCGATTTCCTTTCGACTGCGGGTTACGGCAAGCTCGGCCTGCCCGGCGACATGGTGCCGAATTCCACCGGTCCGACGACCTTTGTCGACACCTCCCTCGGTCTCGCCTGGCATCCCGACGGTGGCATGCTGCGCGGCATCCTCTCGAAGGTGAGCGTCGCTGCACAGGCCAACACAAACGGCGCCGTGATCGCGGCGCGATCCGAGAACGATACCGCGAACAACCCCCACAACCCGATGTACGGCATCCAGCGCTGCGGCGCCGATGGCCAGCTGCTGACCCTGATCGGCTCGCGCGCGTCCGATTCGGGTGGCAATTCGATGGCGCCGATGCCCTACGATCTCGCTTACCGGCCGACCAAAGTCGATCGCACCAGCGATGTGACCGGCCTCGTCGACACCGGCAAGCTCGCCGAATTGATGGCACAGAACGACGCCGTTGCAGTGCTCGAGTCGATGGTGCGCCTCTCGGGTGACAAGCTGAATCGCGTCGACACCAACGTGAGCCGCGATGCGGCGATCAAGACGATGGTGGAGTGCGGCTACACGAAGACGGCCTATCTCGCAGACCGGTTCGGCCAGCCGTCGAACCTGAACCCCGAACTCGATGCCCGCATCAAGGGTGCCGCGGGGATCTTTTCGGACGCCGAATTCGATGCCGACGGCGAATTCGAGAAAACCGCGGCCGTCATGAAAATGGTGATCGAAGGCTACGCCGGTGCGGGCACGATCACGATGGGTGGCTATGATTATCACGGTCAGGGTCGCGCCACGGGCGAAGTGCGCAATTTCCGCGCCGGCCAGTGCATCGGCGCCTGTCTCGAGTTCGCGCATCGCGCCGGCAAGCCGCTCATGATCTATGTGTTCAGCGACGGCTCGCTGTCGTCGGACAACCAGGTCGACAACAGTGCGAACGGTCGCGGCAAGTTCATGTGGGTGAGTGACAACCAGTCGACTGCCTCCTCGTTCTTCCTCGTCTATAACCCGCGCGGGCGAGCCGTCATCACCCCGAGCGGCAGTTCGTTCCGGACCGGCAACCAGATCGGTTACTACACCGCCGACGGATCGGTCGCGAACAACTCGAGCCCGGCAGCCAATGCGGTCAACCTGCTCGTGAATACCGTGCTGCTGAACTACCTCGCCTTGCATCAGCAGATCGGGCAGTTCGCGACGATCTTTCCGAATCATGGCCTCGGTTCTGGCGCGCAGCTGGACAGCCTTGCGGTGTTCGCGCCGATCGTCGACTCCGTGATCACGAACCCGCTCTGAGCAGCTGTCGCGTTTTGCAGACGCTCCGGTTCAGGCCATCCGGAGTGTGCGGCACGTCGCGCGTCGGCGAGTCCGTTTGCCGATCCGTTCCGTTGACATTGTCAAGTGCGCATGCGACGTTCGCAGGCGCAGGGCGCGCCATTTCGTCGCTTGCCGCGTGCGCTGCCATGAGGATTATTTCTTGATCGACCGAGTTGTTCCCGCGTTGCTGTCGCTGTGCGCAGCGTTTGCCGTGTGGGCGGCGGACTCGCCGCTGATCGGGCGCGAGGCGCCTGATTTCGCGTTGCGCGCGATGGCTGGCGACAACATGCGGCTCTCCGAGGCACGCGGGCAGGTCGTGGTGCTGTCGTTCTTCGGCAGTCGCTGCAACACCTGCCGGGCGCAACTCGCGGAGCTGGACGGCGTGTTTCGTACCTATGAGCCTGCGGGCCTCGTGGTGTATGGCGTCAGCATCGACGACGATGAGACGGCTGCGCACAGTTTTGCGACGAGCGTTGGAGTCGGCTTTCCGCTGCTCGCAGATCCTGCCAAGGCGGTCGGCCGCGATTACTCGATAGACCGTCTGCCGACCCTCGTGATCGTCGACCGGGCAGGCAAGGTCCGCTACGTGCATCGGGATCCGAAGTCCCGTCGCGAGCCGGTGTACGTGCGCGAGCTGCGCCGCCTGTTGGACGAATGAGTGCCAGAGCTACCAGCGAGATTCACATGTCCATTGTGTTGTCCAGAATGTCCTTCCTGACGCGCCCCTGGCTGGTGCTGCTCTTCGCGTGGGCGCTGGCAGGCGCTGTCCACGCACAGGAGGCGCCCGCCCCCGCGCCCGATGTTGCGGAAGCGCCGGGCGAGAACCGCGCGCTCGACAGCGAAGTCCAGGATCTCAAGAAAGATGTGGTCGACCTCAACAAGGAGCTGTTCATCCTCGAGGAGGAGCTCCTGTTCCCCGCCAACACGCAGGTGGCGGTGTTCGTCTCGATGGATGTAGGCGAGTTCTTCGCGCTCGATTCCGTGCAGCTCAGGATCGACGACAAGGAGGTGTCGAACTACCTGTACACACCGCGCGAGGCCGAGGCCCTGCTGAAGGGCGGAGTACAGCGCATCTACGTCGGCAACCTGAAGACCGGGCCTCATGAGCTGGTGGCGTTCTTTGCGGGCAAGGGCCCCAACACACGCGACTACCGGCGCGGCGCGACACTCCGCTTCGAGAAGAGTGTCGGAGCGAAGTACCTCGAGCTGCGCATCAGCGACCGGCAGCGCAAGGCACAGCCGGAATTCGAGATCAAGGACTGGGAGTAGATGCGGCGCTTCGCTCTCGCGCTCGTTGCATGGGTCGGCAGCGCGGTCGCCGGTGCGGGAGGCGCGTGGGCGGCTGCCACGACCGACAAGCTCGCTGCGATCCGGGTGCAGGACCTGCACTACGGCGACGTGCTCTTTCATTTCTATCAGGACGACAACTTCGAGGCGCTCACGCGCCTGCTCGCCTACGGACAATGGGGCCGCCTGCCGCACCATCTCGCCGATGCGGAGTTGCTCGCGGGCGGCCTGTACCTGTCGCTTGGCATGCACAACGAGGCCGGCGAGCGCTTCGCGCGCATGCTCACGCCGTCGACCCCGGCGGGGGTGCGCAATCGTGCGTGGTTCTATCTCGGCAAGGTCTGGTACGCGCGCGGCTACGACGACAAGGCCGAGCACGCGCTGCGCAGCGTCACGGGCCTGCTGCCGCCCGAACTGGAGGCGGAGAAGACCCACCTGCTCGCAAATGTGCTGATGCACGGCGGACGCTATGACGAGGCCGTGCAGATCCTGGATGCCTTCCAGGGTCGTTCAGACTGGGTTGCCTATGCGCGCTTCAACCTCGGTGTCGCGCTCGTGCGCAAGGGCCAGCTAGCCGACGCCGACCGCTATCTCACGAGCGTCGGCGAAATGGCGGCAGGTACGCCGGAGATGCTCGCTCTCAGGGACAAGGCGAATCTCGCGCTTGGTTTCGCCTATCTGCAGGCCGACCAGCCTGCCAACGCCAAGGTCGTGCTCGAGCGCGTGCGGCTCGACGGCCCGCTGTCGAACAAGGCGCTGCTCGGTGCAGGCTGGGCAAACGCGGCGCTGGGCGATTTCGAGGGAGCGCTCGCGCCGTGGCTCGAACTGCGTGACCGCAATCTCCTCGATGCGGCCGTGCAGGAGTCCTGGCTCGCGGTGCCGTACGCCTACGGCAAGCTCGGTGCCAACGCGCAGGCAGCCGAATACTATGAGACCGCGATGCGCGAGTTCGACAAGGAAGGCTTGTCGCTCGATGCAGCCATCGCGGGGCTGCGCTCGACGCGGCTGCTCGACGATCTTCTCGCGCAGGAGACAGAAGGCAGGCTGGGCTGGTTCTGGCAGCTGAAGGAGCTGCCGGACGCGCCGCGGTCACGCTACCTCTATGCCGTGCTCGCGGGGCACGATTTCCAGGAAGGACTCAAGAACTACCGTGATCTCGCCTTTATGCAGCAGCGCCTCGACGCATGGGCCGGGAGCATGGAGGCATTTCACGACATGGTCGACGCGCGGCAGAAGGCTTACGCGGAGCGCGTGCCCCGCGCAGACGCGCTGCTGGCGACAGCGGCGCCCGAACGCATCGAGCGGCAACGAGGCGAGCTCGAGTCGAAACTCGACGCGATCGAGCGCAACCACGACACGGCCGCGCTCGGCACCGCCGTCGAGCGTGACCAGTGGGAGCGCATCCAGCGTGTCGAGCAGGCGATCGCGAACGGTGAAGCGGGGGTGGCGGGCGCCGACCTCGAAGCGATGAAGGACAGGCTGCGACTCGTGAAAGGCGTGCTCGCATGGCGGCTTGACGAGGCGATGCGCGCGCGCGTCTACCAGCAGCGGCGCGAGATCAAGGACCTCGACGCGGCGCTGCGCGAGGCGCAGCGCCGCTGGGTGAGGGTCGAGCGGGCACGCAAGAACGTGCCGACGAACACGGGTGAGTTCGAGGCGCGCATTGTCGCGCTGTCCGCGCGCCTCGGCACCCTCCAGGCACGCCTCGAAACGGCGCGCGACCGGCAGAACGACTTTCTCGAGGCCGCCGCGGTGCACGAGCTTGAGGCGCAACAGGCCCGGCTCGCCGCATATCGTGTGCTGGCCCGCTTCGCCCTCGCGACGATCTATGATCGCGCGGCCAATCCACCGCCCGCAGCAGAAGCTGCCGCGCCGGAGTCGAAGGTGCCTGATCCGGTTGTTGCACCGCCGCCGGGTGGAGAGGCCCCGTGAGAGGAGTCACGCGCCTGATGGCGGGCTGTGCGCTTGCGCTCGTGGGGGCGCTCGCGCCGATCGCGCAGGCGGCCGACCGGTCGAAGGCGAAGAATGCGGCGCCCACCATCAAGGATCTGCGCGCGCGCCCGATCGAGGTGCAGAAGACCGCACCCGTGCCCGCGAGCGCGCCGCGGGCGATGGAGAACTACCGTCGCTTCCTCGAGTTGCAGAACACCGATCCGCAACTGCGCGCCGAAGCGCTGCGTCGTCTCGGCGACCTGAACCTCGAAGCAGGCGAACTCGAGCGCATGCAGAATGAGGTGACGGCGATCGATCTGGCCGGAGCCGAGGCGATCTCGCTCTACTCCACGCTGCTCAAGGCGTACCCGAATTATCCGCGCAACGACCAGGTCCTCTACCAGCTCGCGCGCGCCTATGAAACGACCGGGCAACCCGAGAAGGCGCTCGCCACGCTCGATGAGGTCGTGCGGCGCTATCCATCGACGCCACACCTCGACGAGATCCAGTTCCGGCGCGGCGAAATGCTGTTCTCTGCCAAGCGCTATGGTGATGCCGAAGCAGCGTACAGCGCCGCGCTCAAGTTCGGCGCGAAGTCCGCGTTCCACGAGCAAAGCCTCTACAAGCACGGCTGGTCGCTGTTCAAGCAGTCACGCAATGAGGAGAGCCTCGCCTCGTTCGGTGGCGTTCTCGACGCGACGCTGCTGGTGCCGGGCTCACCCGCCACGGAGAAACGCTTTGACGACCTGTCGCGCGCCGACAGGGAGCTCGTCGACGATACCCTGCGCGTCATGGCGATCACGTTTTCCTATCTCGACGGCGCGACCTCGCTCGACGCTTTCGTCGCGCAGCGAGGCACGCCGCCGTACTCGCACCTGATGTACTCGCGCCTCGGCGATCTCTATGTCGACAAGCAGCGCTATCAGGATGCAGCGACGACCTATCGGGCGTTCGTCAACCGCGACCCGAACAACGAGTATGCGCCGGGCCTTTCGATGCAGGCGATCGAGGCTTACAAGAAGGGCGGCTTCACCGACCTCGTGCTCGACGGCAAGCGCGAGTTCGTCGAGCGCTACCGGTTCGGCGGGCCGTTCTGGACCGGGCGCGACCGTGCGAAATACGCGAAAGTCGTCGCGGAACTGAAGGCGAACCTGAAGGACGTGGCACAGTATTACCACGCCAGTGCGCAGGCCTCGAAGAAGATCGGGGACTACCAGCAGGCGGCGCGCTGGTATCGCGACTACCTGCAGTCCTTTCCCGAAGACCCCGACTCGGCCGCGACCAACTATCTGCTCGCCGAAACGCTGTTCGAGAGCCGCCAGTACCTGGATGCGGCCGGCGAGTACCAGCGCACGGCGTACAACTACCCGAAGAACGCCCAATCGGCCGCCGCAGGCTACGCAGGCCTCGTGGCCTGGCAGCGCCACGAGGAGGCCTTGCCGGCAGCAGAGAAGGCCGCTGTGCACCAGCAGGCCGTGGACGCGGGCGTGAAGTTCGCGACCACCTTTCCCGAGCATCCGGACAGCGCGGGCGTGTTGACCCGCGCGGCCGAGGACATCTTCGCCGCCCGGGATTTGCCGCGTGCGATCACGGTGTCCGAGACCTTGCTCGCGCGGCAGCCGCCGGTCGACGCTGCCAGACAGCGCATCGGCTGGACGATCATCGGCCAGGCGAACTACGACCTGCTTTTCTTCGACAAGGCGGAGACCGCATTCGTCAACGCGCGCGCGCTGACGCCTGCCGGCGATCCGCAGCGCGCCGATCTCACGGAGCGGCTGGCAGCGTCCGTCTACAAGCAGGCCGAAGCGAAGCGCGCAGCGGGCGACGTGCCCGGCGCGGTGGATGCCTTCCTGCGCGTCGCGGCCGTCGCACCGGATTCGAAGATCCGCTCGACGGCGACCTACGACGCGGCCGCGGCGCTCGTCACGCTGAAGGAATGGGATCGGGCCATCCCGGTGCTCGAATCGTTCCGGCGCGATTTTCCGCAGGACAAGCTGCAGCCCGAGGTCACGCGCAGCCTCGCGGTCGCCTATTCGGAGACGGGTCGCGCGGGTCAGGCCGCGAGCGAGTTCGAACGCATTGCTGCATCGCCGGCCGAGGATCCGGCAGTGCGCCGCGAAGCGACCCTGCAGGCGGCCGACCTGTATGAGAAGGCCGGCAGCGCCGCGCAATCGGTCGCAATGCTCGAGAAATTCGTCGCAGACTACCCGGCGCCGGTGCCGGAGGCGATCGAGGTGCGGCAGCGCCTTGCCGAAAGCGCGGCGAAGCGTGGCGACGCGGTCAAGGAGCAATTCTGGCAGCGGGAGATCATCCGCAGCGATGCGGCGGCAGGCGCCGCACGCACGGATCGCACCCGCTTCCTCGCCGCGCACGCGCAACTCGCGCTCGCCGCGCCCACCCGCGATGCATTCCGCGGCGTGCGCCTCGTGGCCCCGCTGAAGAAGAGCCTCGCGGCGAAGCGCCAGTCGCTCGAGATCGCGCTCGCGGCATACAAGACGGCGGCCGGTTACGAGGTTGCAGATGTAACAACCCGGGCGACCTTCGAGATGGCCGAGTTGTACCGTACGCTCGCGCGTGACCTGATGGAGTCGGAGCGCCCGAAGAACCTGCAGGGCGATGCCCTCGAGCAGTACAGCCTGCTGCTCGAAGAGCAGGCCTTCCCGTTTGAGGAGCAGGCGATCGCTGTGCACGAGGCCAATGCGGCGCGCGCGAAGGAAGGCGTTTACAACGACGGCGTGAAGGCGAGCTATGCCGCACTCGCGCAGCTCAACCCGGGTCGCTACGGCAAGACCGAACTGCCGCTCGACGTGGTGGCGAGCCTTACGGCGCTGGAGCCCCAGCCGGCTGCTGCCCCGGGCGACGACCCGGCTGTGGCGGCCGCGGTGGCGGCACCGCCACCGACCGCACCGCCGCCGGCCCGTGCCGTCGCGGATTTCGACCGCGCCGTCGGCCTCGCGCGCGCGGGCGATACGGCAGGTGCCGCGCTCGAATTTGGCCAGCTTTCGGCGGCGGTGCCGCAGTACGCCGCGGTCTTCTTCAATCTCGGGGTGGTGGAGCGCAGGACCAACCGGCTCGCCGAGGCTGAGGCCGCGCTGCGCGCTGCGCTCGAGCGCAATCCCGTGAGCGCCATGATTGCCACGGAACTTGGACTGACGCTGCGTCTCGCGGGGAAATTCCCGGAAGCGCGCGCGGCTTACGGACAGGCGCTCGCCATCGACGATACGTTCGCCGCCGCGCACCGCAATTACGCCGTGCTGCTCGATCTCTACCTGTTCGAGCCCGCACCGGCGCTCGCGCAACTCGAGCGTTACCGGGAACTCACCGGCGAGGACAAGCCCGTCACGGGCTGGATCGCCGAACTGCGCCAGCGTGCCGGCAAGGTGGAGCCGGTCGCGGATTCTCAGCCTTCGGGAGCCGGGCCATGAGACTCATTGCACTGATCGTGCTTGCGGGCATTGCGCCGTTTTCCGCCGGGCAGGAAGTGCCGTCACGCGAGGCGATCGAGCCCGCCGTGACGACCACACCGGCTGCGGCGAAGCCGGAGACAGGCGCAGCGTCCGCGAAGCAGGGTGGCTCGAAGCGCGTGATGGATCGCATCGAACTCGACGCCACGCAGATCACCGGCAACCGGGAATTGCCGAAGGTGCTCTACATCGTGCCGTGGAAGGCGTCGGATCTCGGGGACCTGATGGGCCGGCCTGCGAACAGCCTGCTGGACGAAGTGCTGGCCCCCGTGGACCGGGAGGTATTCCGTCGCGAAAACCGCTATTACGATGCGCTGCAGCCCGATACCGCGCAGCGCACCGACAAAGCTGAGAAATAGGTCGCAGCTTTTTGGGGTTATGTCATTCAGTTTGGGAACGCTTGGCCTGCCAGAATTCTTCGAGGAGTCACGTCGATGGATCTTTACAGCTCGATAGTCCGTTTTTTCCAGGGCGGGGGAGGATTCATGATCCCCATCGCCATCGTGCTGGTGCTCGGGCTTGCGATCGCAGCCGAGCGCTTCATCTATCTCTGGAACGTCGGGCGGCGCAACCGCTCGCTGTGGTCCGAGATCACGCCATACCTGCAGCGGGGCGACTTCCGTTCGGCCGTGCAGCTCACGTCGAAGTCGGATTCGGCGATCGGCCAGATCCTGAACTACGGTCTCGCGCGCATCGCCTCGGCTCGCCGCCGCGATGACATCGAGAAGGCGATGGAGGAGAGCCTGATGGAGGTCGTGCCGAAGATCGAGCGGCGCACCCACTATCTTGCGACCTTCGCCAATCTCGCGACACTGCTCGGCCTCCTCGGCACCGTGTTCGGTCTCATCCACGCATTCGCGGCGGTCGCGACCGTGAATCCGGCCGAGAAGGCGAATCTTCTCTCCGCGAGCATTTCGGTCGCGATGAACTGCACGGCATTCGGTCTTCTGACCGCGGTGCCGCTGCTGTTCATCCACGCGTGGCTGCAATCGCGCACCACGGCGCTGATCGACAGTCTCGAGATGGCGTCGGTGAAGTTCCTGAACTCGATCACCGAGCGTCGCCCGGACGCTCCTGCCGCCGCGTAACGCAAGGAGCGAGCGATGCGCAGGTCCTCCTTCGAGGCCCGGAAGATCGCGAGGCGTGGCCGTCGGCCGGCCGAGCTGCTGCTCGTGCCGATGATCGACATCTTCATCGTGCTCGTGACCTTCCTGCTGATGACCGCCGTGTTCTCGCGCACCGTGATTCTCGAGCTGAACCTCCCTGCGCAGCTCGCCGAATTCCGGGAGCCGCCGAAGGGATTGCAGCTCGAGGTGATCGTGCGCAAGAGCGAACTGATCGTCGCCGACCGTAACAGCGGACCACTCGCGCCCCTGCCGAGCACCGCCGCGGGCTATGACTTCGACGGGCTCGCGGCCTACCTGCAGCGGGTCAAGGCGAAGTTTCCCGAAATGACGGCCGCCACCATCCTCCTCGAGTCCGACACCCCGTACGACACACTCGTGCAGGTCATGGACAAGGTGCGCGTGCTGGAAGTGGACAATGCCGGACAGACGGTGCAGGCCGAACTTTTCCCGGACATCTCGATCGGGGACGCGCCGGCGATCGACGGTGCAGCGGGAGGTGGCACATGAGCATGTCGGGCCGCGCACGTCGCATGGCAAAGAATCACGAGCGCCACCGGGGTGATCTCGATCTCAACCTGATCCCGATGATCGACATCCTCACCGTGCTCGTGATGTTCCTGCTCGTCTATTCGACGGAAGTCGAGGTCATCCAGAACACCAAGGGCATCGAAATTCCGCAGTCCATTGCCGAGGCGCAGCCGAAGGATTCGGTCGTGCTGATGGTGACGACGACCGACCTCTTCGTGCAGGGCGAGCATGTCACTTCGCTCGCGGAGATCCGTGCATCCGCTTCGCCGCTGATCGAACCGCTGCGCGCCGCGCTCAAGCGTCCGCTGCTGGTCGGCCGCGCGATGACCGAGAAGGATCTTGCGGCGCGTGAAATCACGATCCTCGGCGACAAGTCGATCCCGTATGACGTCCTGAAGAAGGTGATGGCGACCTGTACGGATGCCGACTACGGCCGCATCTCGCTCGCAACCCTGCAGAAAGAGAAGCCGGCGCCGGCCGGCTTCAAGCCCGCGTGATCGACAGGAGCCGCACGTGGAGTTGAGACCCTATTACCGGACCTTCGAGCTTCCCTGGGACATCGACCCGGAGGAGAGCGAAAGGCTGCGCAAGTTCCTGATCGTCGCGCTCGTGACGATCGTCGTCGCGGTCGCGGTGATTCCGTTCCTGCCTGTGCCACCGCACAGCGCGGTGCAGGACGAGGTGCCGCAGCGGCTCGCGAAAGTGATGCTCGACTACAAGCCGCCCGAGCCGCCGCCACCGCCCCCCAAGCCGAAGGAAGAGCCGAAGCCCGAGGTCAAGGTCGCGGCAATCACGCCGAAGCCGGTACCTGTCGATCGGACCGAGGAGGCGCGCAAGAAGGCCCGGAAGGCCGTCGACCAGTTCCAGGACGAACTCGCCGATCTGCGGCAGAACCTGCCGGAGATTCCGATCGCGCAGACCCGCAACCTCACGGGTGCGGTGGGGGCGGACAGCCGGGCTGAGCGTTCGCTGATCACCTCGAAAGTAGGCGCCGCGAGCGGTGGCATAGCCTCGACCAACACGAGCCGCGGATTCGGAGCCGGGGCGGGCAGCCTCGAAGGGCACAATACGACCCGTATCGGGATGCCGTCCGGGGTGCCGGTGGGCGGGCGGGGCGAAGGCGCGACCCGTTCCGGTACGAGCGGCAAGGCCTCGCGCAGCCGTGAGGAAATCGAGCTCGTGTTCGATCGCAACAAGGGTGCGATCTACGCTCTCTACAGCCGCGCCCTTCGCGAACAGCCGGACCTGCAGGGTAAGATGGTGCTCGAATTCACCATTGCCCCGTCGGGCGAGGTGACGATGTGCCGCGTGGTGTCGAGCGAAATCAGGGACCCCGAACTCGAGCGCAAGATCGTGGCGCGCGTGCGCCTGTTCCGTTTCGAAGCCCGCGACGTGGAAACGATCACCACGACGAAGCCGATCGATTTCTTTCCAGCTTAGGTGCGAGACACGCGAGGCGAGCGTGAACCTGCAATCCGAAATCCAGTACTTCAGCGAGTTGCGCGTGCTCGACAAGGCGCGCCTGTTGAACTCGTTCCTGCATGAACTCGCCGAGGAGGCGCGCAGCACCTACGGGCCGGGCAACGAACAGGTGTCCGATACTGCACACTTGCGCTTCGTCAACGAGCTCGTCCACCGCGTCACGCGCGTGCTCGAGCAGCTGCTCGCGGAAGACCGGACCCGACCTGCCGACGACGTGGTGCTGCGCATGCTGCTGTCCCCGCGCTCCGACAAGGTGGCCGAGAAGCTGGTCCTCAACGCCTACCGCCGGGCCATACATGGTTTCGAGCGGTATGACACGACAGTCCTGATGAACACCTGACAGCCGTTCACCATGCTCTGATCGCGGAGTCACCTGTGGCATATTCGCCCCGGTGACCCTGGACCCGCTCCCGCAGATCCTGATCCTGCTCGCCGCCGCGGTCGTCGTGGTGACGATCGCGCGTCGCCTCGGCCTGCCTGCCATCCTGGGTTATCTCGCGGTCGGCATGGCGCTGGGCACCCATGCGGTCGGCATCTTCGTCGCGTCCGACACGACCAACCTGCTCGCCGAGCTGGGTGTCGTCTTTCTGCTCTTCACGCTCGGACTCGAGTTCTCGTGGCCACGCATGATCGCGATGCGGCGCGAAGTGTTCGGCCTCGGCTCGTTGCAGGTGTTCCTGACTTCCGGCGCCTTCGCGCTGGCCGGAGCCCTGTTTGGCGTGCCGCTCGTGCTCGCAATCGTGCTCGGCGGTGCTGTCGCGATGAGCTCGACCGCGATCATCCTGCACCAGCTCACGGATCAGGCGGAGCTCAATCGCACGCACGGGCGACTCGCCTTTGCGGTGCTGCTCTTCCAGGACATCGCCTTCGTGCCGCTGCTCGCGCTGGCCGCCGCGGTCGAGCGCGGCGGCGGCGAGTTCTCGCTGGCCGCGAGCGTAAGTGCAGTGATCGCCGGCGTGTTCGCCGTCGGCGTCGTGTGGGCCGCAGGCCGGTGGTTGCTGCGGCCGCTCTTCTACGAGATTGCCCACAGCCGCCTGCGGGAGCTCTTCACGCTGACCGTGCTGTTCGTGGCGCTCGCTTCGGCCTGGGTGTCGCATGTGGCCGGGCTCTCGATGGCCCTCGGCGGGTTCCTCGCCGGAATGATGCTCGCCGAGACCGAGTACCGCCATCAGATCGATGCGGTGATCCGCCCCTTTCGCGACATCCTGCTCGGGCTTTTCTTCATTTCCGTCGGCACGCTGCTCGACGTCGAGATGCTGTGGCGGGAGTTCCTGCTCGTGTCAGGCGTGCTGGCTGCCATGCTCGCAGTCAAGTGGCTGTGCGCTTCGCTTGCGACACGTGCATTTGAACGTTCCACGTTCAAGGCGGTGCGCACCGGCGTCGTGCTGTCGATCGGTGGCGAGTTCGGCGTTGCAATCCTGACCATCCTGTTGCAGAGCGGCGGTGCCGATCCCGCGATCGTCCAGCCGCTGCTCGTCGCAACGGTGCTCTCGATGGTGCTGAGCCCGCTGATCCTGCGCAACAACAAGCACATCGCACGCTTCGTGCTGCGCGAGCGGGGCCCCCGAACCACGGCGCTCGGCCGGGAGAACGACGCGGCGGACGCAGTCGCGAGGCGCGAGCACGTGGTGTTGTGCGGTTTCGGGCGGGTCGGGCAGAACATCGCGCGCGTGCTCGAGGCGCAGAACTTCGAGTACATCGCGCTCGATCTCGATCCGGTCCGCATTCGCGCGGCGCGCCAGGCCGGCGACCCGGTGGTGTTCGGTGATTCCGCGGATGAGGATGTCCTGTCGAAGGTGGGCCTTGCGAGCGCGAGCGCCGTGATCATCACTTTCGCCAATCCCGCCGTCTCGATCGGCATCCTGCGTTCGATACGACGGCTGCGTGCCGACGTGCCCGTACTCGTGCGCACGCAGGACGACTCGCGCCTCACCGACCTCAAGGCCGCCGGCGCGACCGAAGTCGTGCCCGAGACCTTCGAGGCGAGCCTGATGCTGGTGTCACATGTGCTGATGCAATTGCGCGTGCCCCCGGCGCGCGTATTGCGCACGGTTGGCGAGATCCGCAGCAATCGCTATGCGGCGCTGCGCAGCATCTTTCGCCGCGATGATGCCCGGCCGATCGACGAGACACACGCCTTCCGTGAGGAGCTGAAATCGATCGTGCTGCCACCCGGTTCATGGGCGGTCGGGCGCACTCTGGCGGAAGTCCGGGCGCGCGGTGCCGAGGTGGCGTTCACCGGCATCCGCCGCCACGGCATCCTCGGGCGGGAGCCGCAAGACAGCACCATGCTGCGCGAGGGTGACATCGTCGTCGTCTACGGCCAGCCGGAAGAGATCGAGCACGCCGAGGCCCTGTTGCTCGCAGGTTAGCGGAGGATTGCGAGCGTGCTCCCGCTGCCACCGCAATCCCGTCACAGCGGCAGTATGAGGCTCACGCGCGCGCCACCCAGTGTTCGGCAAGCACCACAACGTGACGCGTGCTGGTACATCGCAGGCTGGACCCTTCGACCGTGAGTCGCAGGACAAGCCGTTCTTCATCCACTACGCCCCGGGCAATTTTCGACCACCAGTTCGGTCGTGTCGTCGATGAGCTGAAGGGCATGGGGGAGCTCGAGGACACGCTGATCGTCTACATCGGCGATGAATACGCCTTTCCAGTGGACCAAGCGGTTTGCCTCCCATCTCGGCGGCACGGCGCTGACGGCGTACTGCCGCCGAGGTGCCGTCGGGGGAGCCGTGGTGCGCTACGAATTCGTGTCTGACGGCGGCGGCCGGTACGGAGGTGGCGCCGCCGCCCAGCCCTCGCAAGTACTGGACGCGACGCGGCATCGCGCACTGGTTGGCCGCGCGGCTCGCGGAGGACGTTCCGACGATCGTCGGCATCGATACTTCGAGGTCCATCGGCTGCCACCCGACTGGCCGACGTTTCTTGAGGACTTCCAGCGACACTGGCCCACGGACGCCCAGCACCCCTATGTCGATCTCGTGCGAGACGGCCTTGCCGGCATCGGCGCTGCGCGGACCGGCAACCCCCGCTGGCGCCGGATGACCGAGCAACGCGCCGGCTCGCAGGGGCGGTTTGAATTACCCGCAGTTCCTGATCGCGATCGCCGCGAACGACGACGAGCGCCAGCCCCTGGTGAAAGACCGCTTGCGCGAAGCGTTTGCCGCCGCACACCTGCTCGCCGAGATCGAGGTCTACGCTGGCACCAAGCACGGCTGGTGCCCGCCCGTTGCGCTGCCCATGGCAGCGACGGCGTCAGGCCATCGCGTCCGGCGAGTACGGATGAATAGGCGGCAGCGTTCCCGCCTCGGTCCTGACCCGCTCCACCCAGCGAAGGAAGGATGGGCGCGCGGCCAGATCGAAGCTCGCGTCCGCCGCAAGATGGCCGTACGCGAACACGGCGATGTCGGCAATCGAGTAGCGGTCGTTTGCGAGGAACGGATGCTGGCTGAGGTGCCGCTCGAGGGCATCCAGCGCGCGCTCGCCCGCCGCGCGCTTCGCGGCGGCTTCGGCCTGCCTCGTCCCGAGCCGGTGGGTGAGTATCCAGAACCGCAGCGTGCCGATGGTCGGTTCGATGTTGTACTGCTCGACGAAGAGCCACTGCAGGACGCGCGCCCGCGCGAGTCGATCGGCAGGAAGGTAAGGCGTGCCCTCCCCGAGGTAGCACAGGATCGCGTTGGACTCGGCAATGTAGACGCCGGGCTCGGGCTCGAGCACCGGGATCGCGCCAAGGGGATTTTTCCCGAGGAACGCGGCCGTGCGCGATTCGCCCTGGAAAATCGCCACCGGCACGTGCTCGTACGGCAGGCGCAGGTGTTGCAGCAGCA
>CAUJHX010000159.1 GCA_963204795.1 Pseudomonadota bacterium
ACCTGCGCGCCAAGGAGACCACCAGCCATGCTTCGGCGCTGAAAATCAGGACAGCAACTCGACTGCCAGGGTACGTGGTGAATGAATGGTCACACCTTCGATGGTCTTTCCGTAGAGTCGACCGAAGTGCGTGCGGTCCCCAGTGACCAGGGCGTCACATCGCAGTCGGATGGCGGCTTCCAGCACCGGCCGATCCTTCTCAGGCAGCGCTAGCACGGCAGGATCTGCTGACCGATGCGGATGCGCTCCCGCGACCTGCATGCGCACGAGGAGCCCGCTCAACGCCTGGAGCGCCTCGGACGACTTGGCTGCAAGATTGCGACGCGCCTCTTCGACCACGTACGCATCCACGCAGCAGTCATGGCCCGAGTCCAGCAACAGTTCCAACATCGCCCGCATTGCTCCGGCCGACTTTGCGGCCGAAAACAGCACATTGGCATCCAGGAAAATGCGCATTCCGGCTCTGTTCCGGCGCTCAACGATTGCTCTGCTTTTTCCTGCGGCGCAGCACCTTTTCCACATCCGCCTCGGCTGCGTCGAACTCCCGGATACGTTTCGCGTTGTACATTTCGATTGGCAAGGTGACCGCGGGCCGCAACAGCAAGCCCTCCGGAGTCGCCTCGGCAATCAGCTGATCGTCGGCCTTGATGCCAACAGCGCGGCGCAAGCTCGCAGGCAAGGTAACGACGCCGCGGCTGGTTACTGTGATGGTCGCCTTCATGATTTTAGTATTGCAGAAATTCTGCAATCCGGCAATCGCGACACCGCCGCCCGCCCTTCGGCTATGGCATCTTCAGCTTGCCCGGCCCCATCGGCGGGAGGCCGCCGGCTTCCGGCACGACGATGCGCGTGGCCGCTTCGCGCCGATACTCGCGCGCTTCATCGATCGCCTGTTCGAGCGCGAGCTTGACCGACCCGGAAAACTTCCCGAGCGCATCAGGCAGGGTCTTCGCGTCGATCTCGAACATCAGCGGCAGCACGCCACCCGGTGTCAACAACTGCGTCTGGCCCGAGTAGAGCACGTCGCGGCCGGGATCGTCCTGGCCATCTGCCGTCACCGGCACGAGGCGACGCAGTGTGCCGGCCTTGCGATCGGTGAACACTTCCTCGCGATAGAGGCCGTTTGCGTCGAGCTGGATATCGGGCAGATTCGGATCAGTTGCCATGGCGAGCCTGTCGGGTGGAGGGGCGGCATTGTATCGCGCATTCCGGGGTGCATGCGCCAGGTTGACATGTGGAGCACGGGCCTCGCTCTAGGGCCTGTCACTGTCGGGCTTCCTACTGCGCGAAGTCGCGAAGCTGAGCGCGCAGCCCACTCTGAGCAGATATACGATCGCGACGGCCTGACGCTGGCGCCCGAACTGATCGAAATCGAAGTCCTGCACGTCCTGCGACGCCTCGTGCTGACCGAAGGATTGGAACCCGAGCGTGCCGCGGCGGCAATCGAACTGTTTCATGACCTGCCGATTCACACGGTGGGTCATCGGGTTCTCGCCATGCGAGTCTGGGAGTTACGGCACCAGCTTTCGGCCCATGACGCCGCGTACGTTGCACTCGCGGAAGCGCTGGACGCTCCGCTGCTCACCTGTGATCGCCGTCTCGCAACGGCGCACGGCCACCACGCCCGAGTAGAGCTGCTGACGTGACGTAACGGTCTTGCCCGCAGCCCGCAGCGCGCAGCCCGTCGCGCGGAGCCCGTCGCGCGGAGCGCGCGCGCCTCAACGCGGCGCGTTCTCCTCCGCCAGAATCGCCACCGTGGCAGGCGTGCCCGTCTGGCGCAGCAGCGCCTTGGTGCGGAAGAATCGCAGATACCCCGTAGCACCCATGCGGGAGCCACCGAGCCCCGACAGCTTGAACGAATTCTTCTCCGCCTCGTGCATCACCGTGGTGAGCGAGCAGTCGTTGAGACTCACGGCACCGACCTCGATCTGCCGACCGATGGCCTCGGCTTCCTCCATCGAGCCGGCCATCACGGCCGCCGAGAGGCCGTAGATGGAGTCGTTCGCGAGCCGGATCGCCTCATCGATCGTATCGAAGGCCATCACGGGGATCAGCGGACCGAAAGTCTCATCGGTCATTACCAGCATGTCGTGTGTCACATCGACCAGCACGGTGGGTCGAAGCCATTCACCGCCGTGTTTCTCGATCGTGCCACCGGTGAGCACTTTCGCGCCCTTTGCGATCGCGTCCGCGATCTGCCGCTCGACGACACGCGCCTGCGCCCCCCAGATGAACGGGCCGACGGCGCCGCGATGGATGTCGGGCCAGTTGATGTCGACGGCGCGGGCCTTGGCGGCCAGCCTCTCGACGAACGCCACGTGAATGCGGCGATCCACGTAGACGCGCTCGAGTGCTTGGCAGGCCTGGCCGCTCGCACTGATCGAGGCGCGCAAGACGGCGTCCGTTGCGCGCTCGATGTCGGCGTTCGCCGTGACGATCACCGGATCCTTGCCGCCGAGTTCGAGAAAGGCCGGAATGAAATGCGCCGCCGCGTTGGCACCGACCAGCCGACCGGTGTTCACGCTGCCCGTGAAACACACGGCATCGACGGCAGCCACCAACGCCTCACCCGTATCACGCCCCCCGGGAGTCATCGCAAGCACCGCCGCAAGTTCCGGCACTGCGTCGATCGCTCGGCGTACCGGCTCCATCCATCGCGGTGTCACCTCGCTCGGCTTCAGCAGCACGGCGCACCCGGCGAGCAGTGCCGGAACGACATCGATGAAGGAAAGGATGAGCGGGAAGTTCCAGGGGCTGATGGCTCCGACGAGCGGATACGGCACAAGCTGATAGCCGTAATTGACCGACGGCAGGCCCTCGGAGCGCCCTTCGGGTGGCGCGCCGAAGCCCGGCACCTTGCGGCACCAGCGATCGATCGCAGCCGGCACCGATAGCGCTTCACCCACCGAGAGCAGATGACGCCCCGTATCCTGCGTCAGGGCAGCCGCGATTTCAGAGCTGCGCGCGGCCAGCTCGGCTTTGAAGCGCTGCAGGACGTCGATGCGATGCGGCAGACCGGCGTCGCGCCAGGCGGGCTGCTGCGTTCGCAGCGCGGCGGCGATACGCGCGACTTCTGCGGCGCTCGTGGCGGTGAGTCGATAGTCCACTTCACCGCTGCGTGGATTGCGTACCTCGAAAGTCTGCGGCTGCGTCATGGTCGTTCCGGGAAGCGCGCACAAGGCGCCGATGAAAGGAGCGTCGGCTTCGAGAATATCCCACCCGGGCAAGTCCCGCGGCGGCACCCAGACGAGTCGCTGGCCATCGAGTGGACGCGGATCACCGCTCCACGATTCGACGAGCCACAAAGAGAGCGCGACGCGGCGATCCGGGTACTCGTGCGACACGGCCATGAAGGGGCGCGCAGCCTGCACGGTGATGCCGAGTTCTTCCGCGAGTTCACGGCAAAGCGCCGCACGTTCGCTCTCCGCCGGGTCGATCTTGCCACCCGGGAACTCCCACCGGCCAGCCTGATGCTTGCCACGGGGCCGATCGGCGAGCAGCACACGCCCCTCGCCATCGAACAGCGCCGCCGCAACGACCCGGACGTGCGGCGTCACTCCGCCTGGGCCAAAGTGCCGTGACAGTGCTTGTATTTCTTGCCCGAGCCGCAGGGGCAGGGTTCATTGCGTCCGACCTTGCGCTCGGCACGCACCACGGGTGTGTGCGATTCGGCGGGCGCAGGCGGCCGGCCGGGCAGGCGCGCGACGCCGGCACGCGCACCACCTGACCCCGCGGCGGGCGATGCACCCACGGACGCTCCGCCCGCTGCGGGGGCATCGTCGCCGCCTGCTGCGAGGGCCGACTGCGCGTCGGCGTGCTGCGCCTGCAAGGCCTGCATCAAGCGCAGGCGCCGGCGCTCTTCCTCGCGATCGATCTCTTCCTGCGTGCGAACCTCGATCTTGGAAAGCAGCGAGGCGGTCTCGAACTTCACGCGATCGAGCATGGCCGAGAAGAGCTCGAAGGCCTCCCGCTTGTATTCGTAGCGGTAGTCCTTCTGCGCATAGCCGCGCAGATGGATGCCCTGGCGCAGGTAATCCATGGCCGCGAGATGATCGCGCCAGTGCTGATCGAGCGTGCGCAGCATCACGTCCTTCTCCACGTGCCGCATCAGCTCCGCGCCGATGCGCGTCACCTTCTCGTCGTAGACCGCATCCACAGACGCCACGATGCGCGCGCGAAAGCTTGCCTCGTCGATCTCGGGCTCCTTCTCGAGCCACTCCTTCGGGGCGATCCGCGTGTTGAAGTCCTTCAGCACGGACTCCGCGAGACCGCCCAGGTCCCAGTCCGCAGGACCGGCATTCTTCGGCACGAACTGGTCAACGAGCGTGCCGATCGCATCGGCACGGATGCCGCGGATCGCATCCGCGACCTCCTCCTTCGCCATGATCTCGGTGCGCTGCTGGTAGATCACGCGGCGCTGGTCGTTCGCGACGTCGTCGAAGAGCAGCAGCTGCTTTCTGATGTCGAAGTTGTGCGATTCGACCTTGCGCTGGGCTTTCTCGATGCGGCCCGAGAGCATGCGGCTCTCGATCACTTCGCCTTCCTTCATGCCCGCCATCGTGAGCAGGCGTTTGGTGAAGTTCGGATCACCGAAGATCCGCATCAGGTTGTCTTCCATCGACAGGTAGAACCGGCTCGAACCCGGGTCGCCCTGCCGGCCCGAGCGGCCGCGCAGCTGATTGTCGATGCGGCGGGACTCGTGGCGTTCAGTGCCGACGATGTGCAGGCCACCGGCGACGAGTACTTTCTCGTGACGCTCTTTCCAGCCGCTTCGCACGCGCTCGCGGTCGGTATCCGGCGCGTCGGGGGGCAAGGTCGCGAGTTCGGCCTCGAGATTGCCACCGAGCACGATGTCCGTACCGCGGCCCGCCATGTTGGTCGCGATCGTGATGGCGCCCGGCCGGCCAGCCTGCGCGACGATGTGTGCTTCGCGCTCGTGCTGCTTCGCGTTCAGTACCTGGTGCGAGATGCCCTCCTTCTGCAACAGGCCCGACAGGAGTTCAGAAGTCTCGATCGAGGTCGTCCCGACGAGCACCGGCTGCTCGCGCGCGACGCAATCCTGGATGTCCTCGATGATCGCCTTGTACTTGTCATTCTGGTTGAGGTAGACGAAGTCCGGATGATCCTTCCTCACCATCGGCCGGTGTGTCGGGATCACGACCACTTCGAGTCCGTAGATCTGCAGGAACTCGGGCGCCTCGGTATCGGCGGTGCCGGTCATGCCCGAGAGCTTGCGGTAGATGCGGAAATAGTTCTGGAACGTGATCGAGGCGACCGTCTGGTTCTCCTCGCGCACGCGCACGCCTTCCTTCGCCTCGATCGCCTGATGCAGGCCGTCCGACCAGCGTCGGCCCTGCATCGTGCGGCCGGTGAACTCATCGACGATGATCACCTCGCCGCCGCGCACGATGTACTCGACGTCGCGGCGGTAGATCGCGTGCGCGCGCAGCGCCGCGTTCAGGTGGTGCATGAGCCGGATGTTGCCGGAGTCGTAGAGGCTGTTGCCGTCGCGCAGGAGGCCCGCCTCCAGCATGTACTGCTCGACGTGCTCGTGACCTTCCTCGGTGATGTGCACCTGCTTCTGTTTCTCGTCGACCGAGTAGTCACCGGGGCCGTTCTCTTCCTTCTGGCGGGTCAGGCGCGGCACGAGCTTGTTGATCGCGAGGTAGAGCTCGGTGCTCTCCTCGGCGGGACCCGAAATGATCAGCGGCGTACGCGCCTCGTCGATCAGGATCGAGTCGACTTCGTCCACGATCGCGAAGGCATGGCCGCGCTGCACGCGATCCTCGAGACGGAACGCAAGGTTGTCACGCAGATAGTCGAAGCCGAATTCGTTGTTCGTGCCGTAGGTGATGTCGCAGGCGTAGGCGGCGCGCTTCTCCGCGCTCGACTGCGAGTTCCTGATCACCCCGACCGTGAGCCCGAGGAAGCGGAAGATCGGCCCCATCCAGTCAGAGTCGCGCTGCGCGAGGTACTCGTTCACGGTGACGACGTGCACGCCTTCGCCGGTGAGCGCGTTGAGGTAGGCCGGCAGCGTCGCGACGAGCGTCTTGCCCTCGCCCGTGCGCATTTCGGCGATCTTGCCCTCGTGCAGCACCGTGCCGCCGATCAGCTGCACGTCGAAGTGGCGCATCCTGAGCGTGCGCCGCGCCGCCTCGCGCACGACCGCGAAGGCTTCGGTCGCGAGTTCGTCGAGCTTCGCGCCATCCTTCAGCCGCGCGCGGAACTCATCGGTCTTTGCCCGCAGGGCATCGTCAGCGAGGGCCTCGATTGCGGGCTCGAGTGCGGTCGAGGCGCGCACCTGACGGGCGTAGTTCTTGACGAGGCGGTCGTTGCGGCTGCCGAAGACGCGCGTGAGCAGTGCGAGCACGTGGAATCCTTGAAAAAAATCTGCCCGATCAGGCACTTATGCGTGCCATGGTCAGGTGAAGGCCGGATATTATACGGATTCGAGGATAGACGGCGCGCGGAGAAAATGATTCCCCCGCGTGCTGGGGGGTAGGGGCCGGGACGGCGGTCAGCGGCCGATGAAAGTCAGCGGATCGACCTGCCGGCCCTGCCGCAGCACTTCGAAGTGCACGTGCGGGCCGGTGGAGCGGCCCGTGGAGCCGATCTGTGCGACCGGGTCACCGCGCTGCACCGTGTCGCCTACCGACACGAGATTGCGGCTGTTGTGACCATAGCGCGTCACGAAACCGTTGCCGTGATTGATCTCGACGAGATTTCCGTAGCCGGCGCGCTCGCCCGACCAGGTCACGATGCCGGCTGCGACCGCGACCACCTCGGCGCCTGCCTGGGACGCGAAGTCGAGGCCTTTGTGGAAAGCCCCGTGGCCCGTGAACGGGTCCTGGCGCGAGCCAAAATAGGAGGAAATGAAGCCCTGGCGCACCGGGCGGCCCTCGGGGTGAATCTGGTCGCGGAGCTGGCGCGCAATCAGCACATTCTCGAGAGCGGCGAGCTGCGCGCCGCGCAGGTCGACCCGTTCCTCGAGATTGGTCAGGAGACCCGTGAGATCGGGGATCTGCGCGGCGATGCCGCCCTCTCCGTCTTCGGGGCCACCGGTGGGTGGCGCGGCGTCGAAATTGAATTCCCTCGAGTCGATATTCGCCATTTCGGTCAGGCGCTTGCCGAGCGCATCGAGGCGGATCATCCGGCCGTTGACCTGACCCATGCGCATCGAAATCGCATCCACGCGCTCCTGCAGCGCGCGTTTCATTTCCGTGATCTCGGCCTCCTGCGCCTTCACCACCTGTGACCAGTGGGATGCGTCACCACGCGAAAACGCCTGGCCGGAACGCTGGCCGAGCTCGAGTCCGAGCACGAAAGCGATGCCCAGGACGCCCAGCGCCAGCGCACCGACGGCGCCCAAAGTCACCGGATGGGCGAGATTGACATGCCGCGCGCGCCCGTCGCGCCGAGAGAAGAAAATGAGGTTCATCCGTTATGCTCGGTCCATTGGCGGGGGCAATATGCCGAAGACGCGGGGACGACACAAGCAGACTGGTGCACAGAGTCGAAATTCAGGGTCTCCCCGATATGGTAAACCGGGTGCCCTGGCCGACCTGCTGGCCCGTCCCGCCTCACCGCTGGCCACCCTCAGGGCGCGCGCCAGGGCAGCCGAGGACTGGCTCACGCTCGTCCGGTCGTGGCTGCCTGCGGACACGGCCTCCCGTGTCACCTCGGCCGTCGAGCGGGAAGGCAGGTTGACCGTTTATGTCGCATCGGCGGCCTGGGCCGCGCGCCTTCACTTCGAAGTCGAAGCGCTGCTCACGAAGGTCCGCGAGCAGAATGGCCGTATCGCGGCCGTGCAGGTGAAAGTCCTGCCGCCGTCCCGTGCGGGGCTACGCTGAAGAGCTTCAGGCTGCCGTGCTCGGCAGCGCTTCGGTGCCGACGTAGAGAATCGGCGTGTCCTTGTCCGTCTCGAACACCACTTCCTGCCACGCATCCGCATCGGCATGCAGCGCGCGCAGCAGTTTGTTGTTCAGGCCGTGCCCGGACTTGTAGCCGCTGAATTCGCCGATCAGGCTGTGACCCAGAAGGTACAGGTCGCCGATCGCATCGAGGATCTTGTGCTTCACGAACTCGTCTTCGTAACGCAGGCCGTCCTCGTTCATGATGCCCTCGTCGTCGAGCACGATGGCATTGTCGAGGTTGCCACCGAGCGCGAGATTGTGGGAGCGCATCGTCTCGAGATCGCGCATGAAGCCGAAAGTGCGCGCGCGACTGACCTCCTTGAGGAACGAGGTCGTCGAGAAGTCCATCGAAGCTGCCTGCGTGCGGCGCTTGAAGATCGGGTGGTCGAACTCGATCTGGAAGTTGACCTTGAATCCGTCGAACGGATGGAACTCGGCCCATTTGTCGCCGTCTTCGACACGCACGTGCTTCAGGATGCGCACGAAGCGCTTCGGCACGGCCTGCTCTTCGATGCCGGCCGACTGCAGCAGGAATACGAAGGGCCCCGCGCTGCCGTCCATGATCGGCACTTCGGGGGCATTCACCTCGACGATCGCGTTGTCGATACCGAGACCCGCGAAGGCGGACATCAGGTGCTCGATCGTCGAAATGCGCGCACCATCCATCACGAGCACGGTGCCGAGCGTCGTCTCGCCCACATTCTCTGCGAACGCCGGAATGTCGACCGCGGGCTCGAGATCGACACGGCGAAAGACGATGCCGTGATCGGGCGGTGCGGGACGCACCGTCATCAGCACTTTGGTGCCGGTGTGCAGTCCCACGCCCGACGCGCGGATCGCGTTCTTGAGAGTTCGTTGACCAACCATAAAGGAGTGAAGCGGTAGCGCCCGGTCCCGTTCAGGAAACCGGCTGGAGCGAGGCGCCGACGAGGCGCACCGGCCCCGACAGGTTCGGGGCGCTACCGTACCACAAGCTCGCCTGTCGCGTCAGTCGGCCTGGCGGCGCAGGAAAGCCGGAATGTCGAGCACGTCCTCGACATCGACATCCGCACGCAACCCGTCGCCCACCGCCCGCTGGCGCTGCACCGTCGGCCGGTCGAGCGCGGCATAATCCGAGCTGTTGAGCGGCGAGCGGCGCACGACCCGCATCGGGGGCTCCGTTCTGGCAACTGCCTCACGTCCCATATCGCGCGGGCGCGCGGCCGGGGCGGCAGCGATACGGCCGAGGCCGGTCGCCACCACGGTGACCCGGATCTGGTTCGACAGCTCCGGATCGATCACGGTGCCGACGACTACGGTCGCGTCCTCCGAGGCGTACTGCTTGACGATCGAGCCGACTTCCTGGAACTCGCCGATCGAGAGGTCCATCCCCGCCGTCACGTTCACGAGCACGCCATGGGCACCCGAGAGGTTGATGTCCTCGAGCAGCGGCGACGACACCGCCGCTTCCGCCGCTTCGCGCGCGCGATTCTCGCCGCTCGCCGAACCCGAGCCCATCATCGCCATGCCGGTCTCCGACATCACGGTGCGCACGTCGGCGAAGTCGACGTTGATCAGGCCCGGTCGCGTGATCAGCTCGGCGATGCCCTGCACGGCGCCCTGCAGCACCTGGTTCGCCGACTTGAACGCGTCGAGCAACGTGATCTGCGGCCCGAGCACGGTCAGCAATTTCTGGTTCGGGATGGTGATCAGCGAGTCGACGTACTTGCCGAGTTCGGCCATGCCATGTTCGGCGACCAGCATGCGCTTGCCGCCTTCCATCTCGAACGGCTTCGTCACGACCGCGACGGTCAGGATGCCGAGTTCCTTTGCCACCTGCGCAACGACCGGCGCGGCGCCCGTGCCCGTGCCACCACCCATTCCGGCAGTGATGAAGAGCATGTCGCAGCCCTCGATCATCTCGATGATGCGGTCCCGGTCCTCCATCGCGGCCTGACGGCCCACTTCCGGATCCGCGCCCGCGCCGAGACCCTTGGTCATGTTGGCGCCGATCTGCAGCGCCGTCTTGACCTTCGAGTGCTTCAGCGCCTGGGCATCGGTGTTGATGCACAGGAACTCCACGCCCTCGATCCCCGCGGCGACCATGTGCGCGACGGCGTTGCCGCCGCCGCCACCGACGCCGAGGACCTTGATGACAGCGCTCTGGCTGTATGCGTCCATCAGTTCAAACATCTCATCGCTCCTTTGTTGAAAATGGCATCGGGCTCAGGGCTACGGGCTGCGAGCTGCGGGCAAGAGGCGCGCTGCGCGCGCTCTGGCTCGTTGCCCATTGCCCGTCGCCCATGGCCCATTGCTCGCCGCCCTCAGAAATTTCCCGCAAACCATGACTTCATCCGGTCGAACATCGTCTTCGCACTGCCGCCGATCGAACGGCCGCGCACGCTTGCCATCGAGTTGTCCCGCGCGTAGAGCAAGAGGCCCACGGCGGTCGAATAGATCGGATTGCGCACCACGTCGGTGAGGCCCTGCACCTGCTGCGGCAGGCCGAGGCGCACCGGCACGTGGAAGACTTCCTCCGCGAGCTCGATCGCGCCTTCCATCTTCGCGCTGCCACCCGTCAGCACGATGCCCGCGGCGATCGCCTCCTCGAAGCCGCTGCGGCGCAGCTCGTCGCGCACGAGACCGAAGAGTTCCTCGTAGCGCGGCTCGACGACCTCGGCGAGCGTCTGGCGCGCGAGGCGCCGCGCCGGGCGGTCGCCCACGCTCGGCACTTCGATGCTCTCGTCGGGGTTTGCGAGCTGCGAGAGCGCGCAGGCGTAGCGCACCTTGATGTCCTCGGCGTAGTGCGTCGGAGTGCGCATCGACACGGCGATGTCGTTCGTCACCTGATCACCCGCGATCGGAATCACGGCGGTGTGGCGGATCGCGCCGCTCGAGAACACGGCCAGGTCGGTCGTGCCGCCGCCGATGTCGACGAGGCACACGCCGAGTTCCTTCTCGTCTTCGGTGAGCGTGGCAAAGCTCGAGGCCAGCTGCTCGAGCACCACGTCGTCGACCGCAAGGCCGCAGCGCTGGATGCACTTCTCGATGTTCTGCGCGGCGCTGTCGGCGCCGGTCACGATGTGCACCTTCGCCTCGAGGCGCACGCCCGACATGCCGATCGGGTCGCGGATGCCTTCCTGGCCGTCGATGATGAATTCCTGCGGCAGCACGTGCAGGATCTTCTGGTCGGC
>CAUJHX010000160.1 GCA_963204795.1 Pseudomonadota bacterium
GTGGCCGGCACGCGGCAGTCCTCGAAGATCACATCGCAGGTCCAGGCGCCGCGTTGGCCCATCTTGCGGTCACGCTTGCCGAGCTGCAGCCCCGGTGTGCCGGCCTCGACGATGAAGGCCGACACTCCCCCGGCGCCCTTGTTCCCGGGATCCGTGCGGGCCATCACCGTGAAGATCCCGGCGAGCGGGGCGTTGGTGATGAAGCGCTTGGTGCCGTTCAACAGGTAACTGTCGCCGCTCGGTGTCGCCGAGGTGCGCAAGGAGGCGGCATCGGAGCCTGCTTCCGGCTCGGTGAGCGCGAAAGAAGCAATGAGCTCGCCGGTGGCGAGACGGGGCAGGTAGTACGCCTTCTGCGCAGGCGTGCCGTCCAACAGGATGCCCTGCGAACCGATGCCGACCGTCGTGCCGAACAGCGAGCGGAAGGCGGGCGAGGTCTGGCCCATCTCGAACATGGTGAGGACCTCTTCCTCCATGGTGAGGCCGAGACCGCCGTATTCCTCCGGGATCGTGAGGCCGAACAATCCCATCGACTTCATCGCGGCGACGAGATCGGCGGGGATCTCATCAGTCTCATCGACAAGGCGCTCCGCGGGCACCAGGTGCTCACGCACGAAGCGGGAGACCGTGTCGAGCAGCGCGTCCAGTGCATCCTGATCCCGGATCATCGTTGCGGCTCCGGGCGCTCAATACGAGCGCGGCAGCCCGAGCACGTGCTCGGCAATGTAGGCGAGAATCAGGTTGGTCGAGATCGGCGCCACCTGGTAGAGCCGCGTCTCGCGAAACTTGCGTTCCACGTCGTACTCGCTGGCGAAACCGTAGCCGCCGTGGATCTGCAGGCAGGCGTTGGCGGCCTCCCAGGAGGCCTTGGCGGCGAGGTGTTTGGCCATGTTCGCCTGCGTGCCGCAGGGCTGGCCCGCATCGAAGAGACGGCAGGCTTCGAAGCGCATCAGGTTCGCGGCCTCGATCTCGATGTAGGCCTCGGCAATCGGGAACTGCACGCCCTGATTCTGGCCGATCGGGCGGCCGAACACGACACGCCGGCTGGCGTAGGCAGCGGCCCGATCGACGAACCAGTAACCATCACCGATGCATTCGGCGGCGATCAGCGTGCGCTCCGCGTTCAGCCCGTCGAGGATGTACTTGAAGCCCTGGCCCTCCCGGCCGATCAGGTTCCCGGCGGGGATCTCGAGATCGTCGAAGAACAGCTCGTTGGTGTCCTGATTGAGCATGTTCGGGATGGGCTTCACGGCGAGGCCGCGCTGCATTGCCTCGCGCAGATCCACGAGGAAGATCGACATGCCTTCCGATTTCCTGCCCACTTCGGCGAGCGGCGTGGTGCGCGCGAGCAGGATCATCAGATCCGAATGCCGTACACGCGAAATGAAGACCTTCTGGCCGTTGACGACATACCGGTCTCCCTTCTTCACGGCCGTGGTGCGGATGCGGGTGGTATCGGTGCCGGTCGTCGGCTCGGTCACGCCCATCGCCTGCAAGCGCAATTCGCCCGAGGCGATCTTCGGCAAGTACTGCTGCTTCTGCTCCTCCGAGCCATGGCGCAGCAGCGTACCCATGTTGTACATCTGCCCGTGGCAGGCGGCCGAATTGCCGCCGCAGCGGTTGATTTCCTCCATGATCACCGAGGCTTCGGCAAGGCCGAGACCTGAACCCCCGTACTGCTGGGGAATCAGGGCGGCGAGCCAGCCGGCCCGGGTCAGGGCCTGGACGAATTCCTCGGGGTAGGCCTGCCCGGCTTCCATCCGGCGAAAGTATTCGTCCGGGAAGGCCTTGCACAGGTCCCGCACGGCATCGCGGATGTCCCGGTAACTCTCGGTCCCCATTTTCAAGGCTCGACTCCCCTCACGCAGGCGAAATTCTGGTGCGGCACGGCTGCTATGAGTAGACCGGACTGCGGGTACCTGCGTCGTCCAAGAAGACGATGTCCGGGGTCATGCGCCATCGGGAGACTCGCAAGGTCGAGTGCAGGCACCGGGGCGCGCTACCACGCAGCGCCCATGCAACCGGAGTAACCGTCAAGCATCTTGACGATTGAGATACCGGTCGCTAGGCTCCCCGGGGCGCAACACGTGGAGAAGCGAACCATGGATTTCCGCTACACGCCGCAGGAGCAGCAGTTCCGACTGGAAGTGCGCCGGTTCATCGCGGAACACTGTCCACGTGAACTGGTGGGCTTTCACGAGATCCACGCCGAGCACGTGCCACTCGAGATGGCCTTCCTGAAGAAGATGGCGGACCGGGGCTGGCTGGGCGCGGCCTTCCCGACGGAGTACGGCGGCCTTGGTGGCGAGCGCATGCCGATGGTCGAGTACATCCTGATCGACGAACTGCACCACGCGGATCTCGAAGGCGTGGCGGTCACGCTCACCTACATCGTGGGGATCATCGGCAATACGCTGCTGCAGGTGGGCTCGGAGGAGCTCAAGAAGGAGCTGTTGCCGCGCATGCTCGCGGCGCAGCTGCGCTTTGCGATCAGCTACAGCGAACCCGACTCGGGCAATGACATCGCCAGCATCCGCACGCGAGCCGTCGATGACGGGGACTGCTTCGTCGTGAGCGGCCAGAAACGCTTCATCACCTGTGCCGACACTTCAGATTATCTGTGGACACTGGTGCGCTCGGAGGCCGGCTCGGTGCGGCACAAGGGCCTCAGCATCCTCCTGATGCGCTCGAACCTGCCGGGCATCACGATCCAGGTGTTCGAGATGATGAACGGCATCCAGACCTGCGAGGTCTACATGGACGAGGTGCGGGTGCCGAAGCGCTATCTGGTCGGCGAGCGCGGGCGCGGCTGGGAACACCTGATGGAAGCGCTCGCCCGCGAGCGCATGACCATGATCAATTTCAAGGCCGTGAGCGAACCCTTCGAGCGGCTCGTCCAGTGGGCGCGCAGTGCCGAGGTCGATGGCGAGCGCCTGGCCGCGGATCCGGTCGTGCGGCAGTCACTCGCCAACATGCACGTGAAGATCGCCGGCGGCAAGATGATGCAGCTCATCGCCGGGGCGCGCACCGCGAACAAGAACTACATTCCGACGCTCGAGGCTTCGGCCTGCAAGATGTACCGCGCCATGCTGAGCTGGGAGAAGGCGAATCTCGCGCTCGACATCATGCGCTCCAATGGGCTGCTGACGGCAGGCAGTCCCGATGCGCCGCTGGCGGGATGGTGGGCCGCCGAGTACGGCTGGGCCGGGCACGAGCTGTCCGGTGCCGGCGGCATGGACTTGAATCGCAAGATCATCGCGCAGCAGGGCCTTGGCCTGCCGCGCTGGTCCAACTGAGCGGGCGAGGCGGCGAGCATGGATGTCAATCTGAGCGACGAACAGCAGATGATGGTGGACAGCGCGCGGGAGTTCCTGCGGGACGCGTGTCCGCTCGCCACGGTGCGGGATTGGGAAAAGCTGCCCGATCGCTATCCCCGGGAGATCTGGGCCCGGATGGCCGAGATGGGCTGGACGGGCGCCATTTATCCGGAAACCCATGGCGGCATGGGCCTGACGAATCTCGATATGGCGCTGCTCATGCGGGAGATGGGGCGGGTGGCCCTGCCGAGCCCGATTCTCTCCACGGTCCTGCTCGCCGGTCGCGCGGTGCTCGAAGGCGGCAACGAGGAGCAGAAGCAGAGCCTGCTGCCGAAGATTGCCGCTGGCGAGCTGCTGCTGTCGTTCGCGCTGACCGAGGCGAGCGCTCAGCCGGATGCCGCCACGGTGAAGACGAGCGCGCGGGCCGTGGACGGCGGCTACGTGCTGAACGGCACCAAGCATTTCGTCGAGTTCGCCGAACAGGCGGGGCGGATGCTCGTGGTGGCACGCACCCGCGAAAGTGCCCATCCTGAGCAGGGTCTGACGATGTTCCTGGTGGACGCGCGCGCGCCCGGCATCGAATACGTTTCATTGCAGACGCTCGCGCTGCAGCCACAGGCGAAAGTCCTGTTGAAGGATGTGAAGGTTTCGCAGGCCGATGTCGTCGGTCAGGTGGATCACGCCTGGGCCGTGCTCGATCCGGTCATCCAGGCGGCGACCACCATCGTCTGCAGTTACATGACGGGGATCGCCGAGGGGGCGCACGAGCTGGCCGTGAGCTATTCGAAGGAGCGGGTGCAGTACGGCCAGCCGATCGGCGCCTTCCAGGCGATCCAGAACTATCTGGCGACGGCCTGGGCGAAGAACACCATGGGTGAGTACCTCGGCTACTACGCCGCCTGGCTCATCGACCAGGGCATTGCCGCCCGCGAGGCCGTGTCGACCGCCAAGGCCTTCGTCGGCTATTCGGCCGTGGAGTCGACGCAGCTCGCAACGCAGTTGCACGGCGGGCTCGGCGCGACAGCCGACGCACGCACGACGCCGTTCCTGCGCTGGGCGAAGCAGCTGCAGCAGACGCTCGGTAATTGCCAGTATCACGAAAAAATCGTCGCGGCGGAGATCCTCGACAAGGATCCGCTGCGACTCGATGAGACTCATTCGATCGCGCTCACGTAGGAGGTTGCGATGCCGTTGCCGGCTGTAAGGGATACCAGGTACGAAGACGTGAAGGTGGGTGAAGAGATCCCATCGATCAGCATCGGACCGCTGAGCCATACGCAGTTCCTGTTCATTGCCTCGTCGCATCACGACTGGTACCCGGGCCACCACGACGTGGAATACGCGCGTGCCCAGGGGTTGCCGGACATCTTCATGAATGCAACCTGGCAGCACGGACTTTTCCAGCGCGTGCTCTGTGCGTGGGCGGGTGCGAACGCGATTCCACGGCGTATCAAGTACCGGATGGGGCGGCCCGTCGTACGCTACGACACCGTCACGGCCCGGGGAGTAGTGACCGGCAAGCGCATCGAGGGCGGCGAGCATCTCGTGGATCTCGACATCTGGCTCGACAAGCAGGATGCGGAGAAGGTCTCGAGCGGCAGTGCCACGGTCGTCCTTGCCCCGCACGGAGGTGCAAAGTGAGCGAGCCAGTCCTTGAGACCGATCCGGCCGGGTATGTCTACAGCATCGGCACCGAAGCAGAGGGCCTGCAATGGGTCGGACGCGAATCGGAGCCGGTCGAGCAACCTTATCCGGTCGACGTCGAACACATCGAGCACTTCGCGGAGGGGATCCAGGATCCCAACCCTCTTTACTGGAGCGAGGAGTTCGGCCGGCAGACGCGGTGGGGCGGGCGCATCGCGCCATGGGGGGTCATCGTGCTGACGGGCGAGCATCGGGTGTGGCGACCCGAGTGGCTGGTCAAGCCCGCCGAAACCACGACCTTCTTCATGACCGTGCCACTGCCGGGCAACCGCCTGCTCGCGACCGATTACGAGATCGAGTGCTTTGCGCCGCTGCGCCCCGGGGACCGGGTATTCAAGAGCGAGAAGCTCGTCGCGATCGTGCCGAAGACTTTTCGCGTCGGTGTCGGTCACCAGGTGACCGTCAAGGCCTACTTCCGCAACCACAAGGGCGAACTGTGCATCACCGACAGCCGGACTGTGTTCCGATACAAGTTCGGTACTGGCGCCGGCTACCAGTCAGCGGGCTGAGTGGAGCACAGCCATGAACGAAGCACTCAGACGCAAGGCAGCCATCGTCGGCATCGGTGCGACCGAGTTCTCCGCCAACTCCGGGCGCAGCGAGCAGCGCCTGGCGGCGGAGGCCGTGCTGGCAGCGCTCGAGGACGCAGGCCTCACGCCGGATGACGTCGACGGCATCATCAATTCAGATTTCGATGCCACCAACCAGATTGACGTCATCAACACCGTGGGGCTGCGCAACATCGGCGCCTACGCCACGATCCCGCATGGCGGCGGCTCGCCGTGCGGCACCGTGGCGCAGGCCGCCATGATGGTGGCCTCGGGCGCGTGCCGCAGCGTGGTGGCGTACCGCTCGCTCAACGAGCGTTCCGGTCATCGGTACGGAAGCTCGGAGGCGGTCCCGACCTTTCCCTGGGTATACGGCCTGCATGCGCCATATGGCCTGATCGTGCCGGCGGAGTGGACGGCGATGCATGCGCGCCGGCGCATGATCGAGTTCGGGGACACGCGGGAGCAATGGGCGGAGATTCCGGTGACTTTCCGCGCCAATGCGAATCGCAATCCACGCGCGATGATGCACAAGAAGGCGCTCTCGCGACAGGACTACCTCGACGCGCCGATTCTCGCCGAACCGCTGTGCCGCTACGATTATTGCCTCGAGACCGACGGGGCCGTGGCCTACGTCGTGACCGCGGCCGAGCGGGCGGGCGCACTGCGATCCGTCCCGGTCTACATCCATACGGCCGTGCAGTCGGCCGCCTTCCCCATCTGGTACCAGACCAACTGGTATCGCGATTCGCTGACGACGGGTAGCGAGATGGTGGCGCTGGGCGAGGCGTTGTGGAAGAAGAGTGGACTGCGCCCCGGGAACATCGACGTCGCGCAGATCTACGATCACTTCGCGCCGCTCGTGCTCACCTCGCTCGAGGACCTCGGCTTCTGCAGGAAGGGCGAGGCGGGCGCGTTCGTGGGGGAGGGTCGCATCAGCAGCAGTGGCGAGCTGCCGCTCAATACGGCCGGCGGGTTGCTCTCGGAAGGCTACATCCACGGCTGGAACCTCATCCTCGAGGGCGTGCGCCAGGTCCGCGGGACTTCCACGTCGCAGGTGAAGGACGTGGAGTTCTCGCTCGTCACGAGTTGCTGGGGCGCACCCACGAGCGCCGTTATCCTGTCGAGGTGAGCTGACATGACACAGCAGATGACCGCGCTGCCGCGCCCGTTGCCGCAGATCGACCGCGACCACGAGGAATGGTGGGCAGGGCTGCGCCGCCACGAACTGCTGGCGCAGGAGTGCCGGCGGTGCACGCAGCGGATTTTTCCGCCGCAGTCCTTGTGCCCGTATTGCCACTCGCCCGAGCACGGCTGGCACCGGCTTGCGGGCGGCGGCAAGGTCTACAGCTGGGTCACCGTGCGCCGCCCGTCACATCCCTGGTTTGCGGACAAGGTTCCGTACCCTGTCGTGCTGGTGGAAATGGACGAAGGCTTCCGTTTCATCGGCAGCATCGACTGCGCACCCGAGGTCCTGCGCGAAGGGCTGCGCGTCGAGGCCGGCTTTGAGGACATCAACGCGGAGGTGACCTTGCTGCGCTTTCGCGTCGTCAGAACTCCAGGGTGAAATCCGCACCATAGCTGCGCGGCGTGCCGAACATCGCCGTCGGCACCACGTAGATGAAGTGGAAGGTGTAGTAGTTCTCGTCGGTGAGGTTGCGACCCCAGAGCGAGACGCGCAGCTTGCCGCTCGCAACGGGAATGTCGGCGAGGCTCACGCGCGCATCCAGCAGGCCGTAGTCGCCGATGACGGCCCCGAGCGTGGTCGAGGCGTCCATCTTGCTCTGATAGTCGTAGGTGACCGAAGCCCTGGGTTGCCCGAACTTCGTCGGCGCCCAGTCGTACTCGGCGGTGGCCGAAACCTTGTGCGGCGGGGCCTGGTCGTAGTTGTAATTGTGTTTTATGTCCTGGCCCAGGCTGTTGGTGATGCGGTCGAACTTGGCGTCGAGCCAGGCGTAGGCAAGCGACAGGTTCAGCGCCGGAACGGGGCGGGCAGCCACGTCGAGCTCGAAGCCGTTGACCGTCGCCTTGCCGGCGTTGAACATGTCCGTCACGCTGAGGTTGTTCGGATCCGGCACCGAGACCTGCATGTCCTTGCGCTCGGTGGTAAACAGCGCCGCATTGACCCGCAAGCGGTTGTCCAGCCAGGTGGACTTGAGGCCGAGTTCGTAGCTGTCGGCATATTCCGGGGCGAAACCCTGGGAGAAGCGTGCCAGCGTACTGGCGGTCAGATTGAAGCCACCGGTCTGGTAGCCGGTGGCCACTTTCGCGTAGACGTTCATGTCGTCGGTGATGTCGAAGGCGATGACACCGCTGGGGCTGAAATCGCTGTAAGTACGGCTGGCCCGGCCGAAGGGCGCGGGTATCACGGTGCCGTTGCCGAGCGTCGTCGTGTCCTGCTTGGTGGCCTTGCGCTCGTCCTGCGACCAGCGTGCCCCGGCCGTCAGGTGCAGCCGCCCGGAGAGTATCGCCGGCGTGTAGGTCGCCTGCCCGAACACCGCGTAGGCGACGTTGTCGGCACTGACGTCCCGGTCGATGCGCAGGTTGCTGAGTGGCACGAGGTTGGCATCGTTGCTGGAGGCGCTTTCGTCGAAGTAGTAGAGGCCGCCGATGTACTGCAGCCGTGAGTCGAGGGTCGTACCGATCAGCTGGAGCTCCTGCGTCAGCTGCTCCTGGCTCATGTCGACGAGGTTGATGAGGAACGGCTGTGGCGCGAGCACGCCGGGGTGATACGGCATGCTGGTGATGTTGTCGAGTTCCCGGTAACCGGTGATCGACTTGAGCGTGAGTGCATCGCTCAGCTCGACGGTAGCCGTGAGGTTGTGGCCCTGGCCCTTGATGTCGTTCGGGGCAAGGCCCGTGACGGTCGATGAGCTCGCGCGAGGTCGATCGCCCTGCGCCGGATAGAGCGGTACTCTCCCCATCCAGACCGGCGTGTCCTCCAGAACGGAGCGATCGAAAGTGTAGCGCAGGTCGAAGCGTTCGTTCGGCTGCCACAGCAGCGCCGCTCGCCAGGCCTGGCGATCCTGGTCGCCGAAACGACTGACGCCGGTGCCTGCATTGCGGATGAACCCGTCCTCGCGCAGCCGCATGAACGTGAGCTCCGCGGCGACCTCGTCACCCATCGGGATGTTGACGCGCGTGCGCGAATGGATCCGGTTGCGATTGCCGGTCGTGAGATCCTGCCGGAAGCCGAATTCGCCGAGTTGCGGGGCTTTGGTGATGAAGTTGATCGCCCCGCCCGTCGTGTTGCGCCCGTAGAGTGCGCCCTGCGGGCCACGCAGCACCTCGATGCGATCCAGTTCGGCCACCTCGGCCGCCAGGCCCTGGAAGCGGGCCATGTAGACGCCGTCGACGTACAGCGCCACTTTCGGGTCATAGGTGATCTGGTCATTGGCCTGGCCGATCCCGCGCACGGTCACGCGCACGGTCGCGCCGCTGTTCGGGTGCGGAGTCATGGTGAGGGAGGGGATATCGGCGTGCAGATCGGTCAGCCCGTCGATGCCGCGGTTCTCGAGTGTCGCGTGGGAGAGCGCGACGATCGAGATCGGCGTGTCCTGGATCGATTCCTCGCGCTTCTGGGCGGTGACGATGACCTCTTCGAGCGCTCCGGCCGCCTGCTGCCCCTGCGCCGCAACCGGTGTTGCCAGGCTCATCATGACTGGAACGAGCGCGAGCTTCGCAATGGAAGCCGGATTCATCATTCGCATCGTGCATTCTCCCCAGGTTGCGCGAATGCACCGGAGTCTGGGAAGCGCCACCGGGGGCAACATCGTCCGACCGGACTACGACCGCGATGCTTTCGTGGCAGTACTGTGGTCGGGACAGCAATCCGGGGTCAGCCATCGGACGAGCATGAGTCGCGCAGAGCGGGAACCCGAAGCCTTCTTTCACCACATCGAGACGATCTGGGCCCTGGATCCCGGTGCAAGGGCGATCGAGTCCGCGGATGCCTCGATCAGCTGGGGAGAACTGCACTCGGCCGTGTCGGCCATCGATGCAGCGCTCACCAGTGCGGGCGTGGGGCCTGCCGCGGCCGTGGGCGTGTTGCTGCGAAACCGGCCCGGTATGCTCGCCGCGCTGCTGGCATTGTTGCTGTCACGTCGCTGCATCGTCAGCCTCAGTCCCTTTCAACCCGATGACGAACTGCAGAGGGAGTTGCGGGATCTCGATCTCGATGCGGTCATCGGGGAATCACAGGACTGGGCGGCGGGCACGAAACAAGCCGCCGTGGAAGCAGGCATCGTCGGCCTGTGCCTGCCCGATGGGCGGCTCGGGCCCGTGCAGCGCGTAGGCTGTCCCGGGCGATCTGCAGGCAAGCGGGGCGATGAGCTTGCCGGCGTCGCGCTCGAGATCCTTACCAGCGGCACGACCGGCAAACCCAAGCGCATTCGCATCGGTCGCGCGACGATGGCTGACGCCATTCTCGACGGAACGAAAAGCAGCGGCGCGCCGGCTCTCAAGGCGACGCCCACCGTGATGTTCGCGCCGCTGCTGCACGTCAGCGGCATGTTCGGCGCGCTGCTCTCGATCTACGAAGGCCGGCCGCTCGTGCTCATGGAGAAATTCTCGGTCGAGCAGTGGGTCGCGGCCATCAAGCGCCACCGGGTGCGCTTCTCGAGCCTGCCCCCGACGCCGATGCGCATGGTGCTCGAGGCCGGCGTGCCGCGTGAGGACCTCGCAAGCCTGATTGCCGTGCGGGCGGGTACTGCGCCGTTGCCGCCGGAAACCCAGCGGCGTTTCGAGGCGACCTACGGTATCCCGGTGCTCGTGCAATATGGTGCGACGGAATGGATGGGCGGTCTCGCCGGCTGGACGATCGAAGATCACCGCAAGCACATCGCGACGAAGCTCGGCAGTGTGGGCCGGGCCCGTGGTGATGTGCTGCTGCGGGTGGTGGACGCCGACAGTGGTCGCGAGCTGCCGCGCGGGCAGATCGGCGTTCTCGAAGTACTGCCGCGGCAGCGCCTCGGTGCCGATGTGCCGTGGACTCGTACGAGCGACCTTGCTTCGCTCGATGCCGACGGCTTTCTGTACATTCACGGCCGCGTCGATGACGCCATCATCCGCGGCGGCTTCAAGGTCGATACCGCGGCCGTCGCCGCCGTGCTGATGCAGCATCCCGCCGTGAAGGAAGCCGCTGTAATCGGCCTGCCCGACGAGCGGCTCGGACAGATTCCGGTGGCGGCCGTGGAGTTGCGCGAAGGCGTGCCCGCGCCGAGCGAGGCGGAGCTGCGCGCGCATGCACAGCAGCATCTCAGCCCCTACCAGGTTCCGGCCCGGTTCAAACTCGTTCCCGCACTGCCGCGGACGGTCTCGATGAAAGTCAGCCGCCCGGGCGTGCTGTCACTCTTCACCTGAGGAATCCCATGGATATCTCCTCCTACCCCGGGCTCAGCCTGACACGCGCCGGCCGCATCCTCACGGTGATGCTCGATCGCCCCGAACAGATGAATGCCGCCAACGAAGCGATGCATGCCTCGCTCGCGCGAGTCTTCAGCGACTGCGCCGATGATCGCGAGACCGACGTCGTCATACTGACCGGAGCGGGCAAGGTGTTTTCGGCAGGTGGTGACTACGGCGCCATGCAACTGTCGATCGACGATCCGGCGCGCTTCGATCGGCTCGCCGTCGAGGCGAAGCGCATTGTCTTCTCGATGCTCGACTGTCCGAAGCCGATCATTGCCAAGGTCAACGGGCATGCCGTCGGTTTCGGTGCCACGCTCGCCCTCTTCAGCGACATCGTCTTCGCGGCGAGCCACGCGAAGATCGGCGACCCGCATGTTCTCGTCGGCTACGTGGCAGGCGATGGCGGTGCTGCGATCTGGCCGCAGCTGATCGGCTTTGCGAAAGCGAAGGAGTTCCTGTTCACCGGCAAGCTCCTGACGGCGACGGAGGCCGAGAAGATCGGGTTGATCAACTACGCGCTTCCAGCCGAAGACCTTGAGGGCGCAGTCCGGGAATTCGCCGAGCGCCTGGCAGCCGGCGCGGCCAAGGCCATCCAGTGGACCAAGCTCTCCGTCAACGTGGGCCTCAAGGCAATCGTGCATCCGGTGATGGAAGCCTCGATGGCCTACGAGTCGCTCTCGGTGAGGACCGAGGACCATCGCGAAGCCGTCGCGGCGCTGCGGGAGAAGCGCACACCCGTATTCCGTGGACGCTGAAAGGGAGGACCCATGGCTACCAACATCCTGATCGAGCGCGACGTCATGGTGACGATGCGCGATGGTGTGCGCCTCGCCACCGACATCTACCGACCGGACGACGGCCAGCGCCATCCGGTGCTCGTGAACGGCCACGTCTACAACAACGACCAGTTCCTGGTCGTGCACGAGCTCATCTTCAGCCCGCTGGTTGCCGTCCAGCGCGGTTATGCCGTGGTGGTGCAGGAGGTTCGCGGGCGGGCGGGCTCCGAAGGCACGTGGCGCCCTTACACGCAGATCCGCGAGGATGCGTACGACACGGTCGAGTGGGCCGCGGCGCAGCCTTGGTCGAACGGGGACGTGGGACTCTATGGCGCCTGCGCACTCGGTACGATGGCAGTGCAGGGCGCCGTCGCATCACCGCCGCACCTGAAGGCGGTCTTCGCGTACGAGACCGCGACCGACTACCTGTCGGGCTGGACCTACTCGAACGGCGCGCTGGAACTCGGTTTCCAGATGTCCTGGATCTGGACAGCGCTCGCCACCGATACGATTCCGCGCCTCGGCCTCGCGCCGGCAGCCGAGCAGGAGGCGTTGCGCAATCTTGCTGAGGCCTCGCGCGACATGAATGGTTCGGCGAGCTTCCTGCCGCTCATCGATTTCCCGCCGTTCCAGAACGGCGCGGCACCCTATTGGCGGGAGTGGCTGTCGCACCCGGGCCATGACGAGTTCTGGCGTGCAGCCGACGCGGTCGCACGTGCCGGCAATGTGAAAGTGCCCGTGTTGCACATGACCTCCTGGTACGACACCTGTCTGCGCGGACATCTCGATTTCGCGAAGGCGCTCGCAGAACGCAGCGACCCGGGCGTGCGCGACAAGCACCGGTTGATCCTCGGGCCCTGGGATCACAGCGCCTACTACAACAAACGGCCGACCTGCGCGGGCCAGCGCGATTTCGGCCCCGATGTGTTCACGGGCCCGGAGTTGCTCGGCAGCCTGGCGCTCGGCTGGTTCGACCATTGGCTGTGCGGGGAGCCGCTGAAGGTCCTGCCCGAGAACGGCGTTCGCTATTACCAGATGGGCGAGAACGTGTGGAAGGAGGCCAGGTCCTGGCCACCCGCGCACGAGCCTGTGCACTACTACCTGCACAGCGCCGGACAGGCGAACAGCCGCATGGGCGACGGCACGCTCGACACGCAGCCGCCGCAGAGCGAGCCCCGCGACAGCTTCGTCTACGATCCGCTCGATCCCGTGCCGACCTGCGGTGGGCGCAGCATGGTTGGGGTTCCCACGGGCGTCGAGAACCAGGCCGAGGTCGAGAAGCGCCAGGACATCCTGGTCTATACCACGGCCCGGCTCGCCGAGCCGCTCGCGCTGGCCGGTCCGATCACGGTGACGCTCCATGCGAGCAGCAGCGCCGTGGACACGGATTTCACGGCCAAGCTCGTGGACGTCGAGCCAGGCGGCTACTGCGCCAACATCGCGGAAGGCATCGTGCGGGCGCGCTATCGCAACAACCGGGAACACGCGGAGTTCCTCGAGCCGGGCAGGGTCACGGAGTTCACGATCGACCTGTGGGATGTGGCGCATACCTTCCAGGCCAACCACTGCGTGCGGCTCGAGATCTCGAGCAGCAACTTTCCACGCTTCGACCGCAACCTGAACTCGAAGGTGACGCCTGCGCTCGGCAGCGCCGCCGATGCGCAGAAGGCCGTGCAGCAGGTTTTCCACGACGCGCGATACCCCTCGCGCCTGACGCTGCCCGTGGTGAAAGCGTAACGCTTCGGCATGTCTGCAGAACCCATTTGCCTCGATCCCTTCGATACGGGGGGTTATCCCGTCCACTGTCGCACGCTCATCGTCGAAGTACTCGAGGACGAGCACGGTCGGGTGCGTGCGCTGGCGACGATTCTCGATCTGCGCAAGCAGGGCTGGGTGCCGACGGGAGGCGAACTGCAGACGGCGGGTATCGTCCACCACATGTCCCTCGACGCGCTGGTGGACGTGGAGAGCGGGCGCATCGAGCGCTTCGAGCCCAGCCAGCAGGTGGTCGCCTTCGAGGCGAGTGAGCGCACCGCCGGAGAGAGCTGCCGCGATCCCATCCACCTTCTGCGGGGCATGGTCGGCGAGACGCTCGCTGTGGACAATGCACGCCGGCTGCGCGAACTGTTCGGGGGGCCTCTGGGATGCAGTCATCTGCTCACGCTGGCGCAGCTCGTGGTGTCGTTCCTGCCGGAGGCGATCGCGCGTGAAGCGAGGAACCTGCGTGCAGGGCAGGCCGGCAGGGAGCCAGGCGAGCGCATCACCAAGCGCAACCTCGTCATCGACGCGTTCGAGCGCCGTGACGGTAACCAGGAAATTGCGATCCAGCTCACGGACGTGCATACGTCGCCGTTTGCGACGGTGGTCAAGACGCTCGACAGATTCGGCGCCCAGCATGAAGTGCGCGCGATCATCCGGGTCGATGCCGCCACGACCACCATCAGCGCTTTCGATGTGGCTGAGCGTACGCGAGGGCGCGCAGAGCTCGGCATCGCGACCTGGCAGAGCCGGCGTGAGGAACTCGGTTGGCTCGAGCACCGCTCCGTGATGCATGGACTCGCGCCCGAGCTCCTGCGGCGCTTCGGTGCCGATGCCGCGCGCGAGCCATTGCTGGCGACCCTGATCAACTTTGCTCCGGCTTTCGTGCAGAGCCTGGCCACGCGCGTGACGCGCATGATCGAGGAGGGTGCGCGCGAAGGCGGCGGCCTTGGCGCCATGGATCAGGCGGGTATCGGCGGCATTCCGGATTCCTGCTACATGTGGCGTACTGGTGGCGGAATGACGCGCAGGCGTCAATCTGGCGACTGAAAGCACTCACGGTGTACCTCCCCGTACAATCCCCTGTTTTCTTCCAAGTCGGCCGCAGCCGATTGTTGCGCAAGTGCGATACGGCGCTTGCTTGATTGTCGCTCGGGTTTGCCCACGCGGTGACGATGCTGTCGCGATCGGGGTTGCGCGTGATAGGCCCCGGCACCGACCAGCCGCGAGTATGGCGTGGCGAGCGAGTCGGATTGACCGCACGTGCCTGCGTGTACAGTACATGACGCGCAGCCAGGATCGAGTGATCCTCACCCGCATGACGCTGCGCGGGCGTGACGTAAGCGATCCCGCTTTGCCGATGCTCGTGGTTGTCCCAGCGCACGAACGCGACCACCCATTCGCGGGCCGACTCCAGATCCGCAAAGCCGTTGTGCGGGAACTCGGGTCGATACTTGGCGGTGCGGAACAGGCTTTCGGCAAAGGCATTGTGTGTGCCTTGTGAAAGGTGCACGAGCTTCGTGGGTGAGATACCCACTCGGCTACTCTCGCTTCGGCCGGAAACACTTGGGGCGGACCAAGAGGCGACGAATGGTCTGAAGCACTTCAAGAAAAGCGCTCTGCAAGGAGTGCAGTGAGCGTGCGGGCCGCAACGAAAGTCAACATCGTGCAGGCCTCGAAACGCCGTCGCGGAAGCCGACTCGCCACAATAACGAGGACGGTCGCTGCGGTTGGGCAAGCGAACGAGCAACGCCCCTTGACCGTTCTGCCGGGGTAGTGATGGCGGCACGTACAAAAGAGGATTCGTGGGCAAAAAGGGGAAGTCTGCACAGGCGCTGAGCGGATGGCCTCCGATCGGTAGCAGCGCTTCGAGCACCCTGCCAAGGAGGCAACGCTGGATTGATCGATCGGCTGACCGGACACTTTGACGAAGGATTGTTGTGGAGGCGTGACTCAGTGTTGCATTAGCCACTATTGTGAAGTGTTACCCCGCGCCCTAGGCTCGCGTGCGTCCATGCAGCCAGATTATTGTGAGGGGTGCGAGAACCCGCATCACTCGCTCTTCGGTCGCTTGGTTCTCATGCTTAGGCAGCGATGTGTCATTTGACTGTGAGAGTCAGATGGCGTGCTTTGCGGTTTGTGGGATATCCGGGCGGCTCGGGAGGCTCAGGATTCGAAGCAACGCATTGACACGGGCTGCGACGGGTGATTTTGGAAACGATACCATTATCGAAATAAGAGACGGGGAAGTGATCATGGGTACACCGAGCACAGCACTGAAGTTTTTGGTTCCGTCCGTGGCGTTAATGCTTACCGCGTTTGCGGAGTCAGCTCGCAGCCAAGGATCTGACACTTCGGCCACCGGAGTCCTGGAAGAGGTCATCGTCACCGCCCAGAAGAGAGAGGAGCGGCTGCAGGATGTGCCGATCGCCATCAGCGCGATCACTAGCGAGCAACTCACGTTGCGCGGTATCGACAATATACTTGACCTAAAGTCCGTCGCACCGAACCTGACGGTCAGCAAGTATCCGAACAGCAACGTCGTCTCGCAGGTGGCGATCCGCGGTGGCGTCACCGTCAATGCGGCGATGTACTGGGAGCCGAGCGTCGGGATGTATCTCGATGGCGTGTACCTTGGCAAGGCGGTCGGCTCGGTATTCGACGTCGTGGATCTCGAGCGCATTGAGGTGCTTCGCGGACCGCAGGGCACGCTCTATGGACGCAATACCATGGCCGGCGCGGTGAATCTCATTACCCGCAAGCCGACTGGAGAGTTCGGCGGCTCGGCGAGCCTCGAGGTCGGCAACTATGGCGCGCACGTCGAGAAGGTCTCGCTGGACCTGCCGAGATGGGGGATTGCGCGGATGTCGATTGCTGCGCGCAAGGAAGATCGTGACGGACTGGTGAAGCTCATCGGCGGTGGCGAGCTCGACAGCCGCGATCAAATTGGTGCACGCGTGGCGCTCGCTCTCGATTTCACGGACAAGTTCGTAGCCGAGTACAACTTCGATTACACGAAAATCGATCAGGCGCCGCCCAACAATCAGATCTACAAGGTCACGCCGAGCAACCCGCTGTTCACGGCGGCGGCGGCCTATGCCTCGACGAATCGTCTCGAGAAGGTCGAAACCAACTGGCCTGGCTACGAGCAACTCGATCTGCACGGGCATGCATTGACACTCACTTTGGACCTCAATGAGCGAAACCAGCTGAAGTCGATCAGTTCGCGCCGCACGCTGCGCAATGACGACTCGGTCGATGTCGATGGCACGCCGCTCACGATCATTACCGCCAACCGTATCTCTGATTTCGAACAGAAGTCGCAGGAGCTACAGTGGGTGGGACGCACCGATCGCTTGGGCTACGTGGCGGGCCTCTACTACTACAAGGACGAGGGGAGCACGCAGAATCCGCACGTGTTCTTCTTTGGCAGTGACGATTCGCGATACGGTTTCGGCGCGGAGGCGAAGTCAGCCTATGCCCAGCTCGACTGGCACGCGACCGATGCGCTGACTCTGACGGCCGGGCTCCGGCGAACGGAGGAAGACAAGACTACTTGGCGCTTCAAGTCGGCATCGCCGGCGTTTATCGGGCTCATTCCGTTCGTGAGCGCAGAGGGTTCATTCGCGGCGACCACGCCGCTCGCGACCGCCGCGTACAAGTTCAACGATCGCTTTAACGTGTACGCCAAGTACTCGGAAGGTTTCAAGAGTGGCGGCTTCCAGGGCGAAGCGGCCAACGCGGTGGAAGCCGTGATACCATTCAAGCCAGAGCAGCAGAAGACCTTCGAAATCGGCGCGAAGTTCACTTCGGAGGACGGGCGCGTGCAGCTGAACGGTGCGGTCTTCCACAATAACATCGAGGACATGCAGGTAAACCAGTTTTCTGGCTTGCCGGGGGTGTCGATGATTCGCAACGCTGGCGAGGCGACGACCAAAGGCTTCGAACTCGAGGCTATTTGGGCGCCGATCGACACGCTTCGTCTGCAGGGTAGCTACGGTTATCTCGACGGCGAGTACGACAAGTTCATGGAGGCCGCTGCGCCGGGCCAGCCCATCACGAACGTGGGGAGTAACCGCTCCTTCCCGCACGCTCCCGAAAGTACGCTCAGCCTGGTAGTCGATGCACGTGTTGCTCAGACCGCTTGGGGCCAGGTGCATGCAATGGCGGACTACAGTTACACCGCGTCCTTCTATGCCTATTCGTACCAGAAGGTGACAGTGGATCCTGCGCGCCCGACGGCCGGCAACACAAAGGTCGAAGGCTACGGCTTGCTGAACATCCGTCTGGGGCTCAAGGAGATTCCGTTGAATAGCTCGAGCCGGGCGGATCTCTCCTTCTGGGTGCGCAATGCGGCGAATGCGGATCGACCGGTGAATTTCATCGACTTCGCGCCTGGTTTCTTCGCCAACCTGATGACGGCTTACTATCCCGAGCCGCGTACCTACGGCGCCACCTTCAACTATCGCTGGTAGGCGGCTTCAACTGGGTCGGTCGCTGCCGTCCTCGGGATTCCGCGGCCGGCAGCACCTCTTGCTGATCGGGCAGGGGGCAGGCCAGCGCCACCGTGTTCTCTTGTCTTGGGACAAGGAGAGCGACGGTGGGGCAAGCGGGGTTACCCGTGTGCAAGATAAGCGCGGTATTGCGGCTCAAGGCCGAGGGGTTCAGCGACCGATAAGTCGGCGTTGTCATTGGCAGCACGTGCTCAGCGGCGCCGGAATGCCGCGTTCGCGCACCCGACAGCCGAACTCTACCTTGGGCCAATCGCGATCAACGGTTCGATTGTGTGATCTCCGGACGGTACCCACCGCAGTTTATTGTTGCACAACTGCGATGCAGTAATGCATTGACTGTGATTGTGGGGTGACGCTGCCAAACCTAGACTTGGCGCGCACTGTATGCATGCAACGCAGGAAAATCTGTTGCAGTGACAACAGTACTTGGCAGGTCCTGATGA
>CAUJHX010000161.1 GCA_963204795.1 Pseudomonadota bacterium
AGCGCCACCACTTTCGAAGTGCCGATGTCGAGGCCGACGATCAGGGTTCTGTCTGCGCGTTTCGCCATATCTCCTCAGTGCCAGCCGATCGCAAAGCCGTTCGAATACCGCATGTCCACATAGTCGATGTCGCCGCTGCGCTCGCCGACGAGGGGCAGGCCGGCGCCAACGAAGCGCTCGAAGCGCGCGTCGACGTCGCGCCGGCCGAGTCGCACGGTCACGCCGTTGTCGAGGTCGAACTCCCACGCGCCGCGCGCATCGAGCCGCATGGCCGTGATGCGCATGCCAGCCTCCGTCAGCCGGCCGCGCACGGCGAGATAGCGCGCAGCGACGTCATGTTCGGCGCCGGGCGGCCCGGAGAGCTGGGGCAATTCGGGCGGAATGTGTCGGGTCTCGGAAATGAAGAGCTCGCCGTGCGCATTGAGGAGGCCATTGGCGCCCCAGCGCGCCGCCGCGACCTGTTCCGTCACGAGTACCCGCAGGCCACGCGGCCATGCGCGCTGCACGCTGGCGGTTTCGACCCATGGAATGCTGCGCAGGCTGCGCCCGACCGATTCGAGATCGACACTCACGAGCCCCGTGCCGCGCACGCGCCGCTTCACCGCCTGCTCGACGTCGAGCGGCGAGACCCGCTGGAAGCGGCCCTCCACGATGATCGTCTCGATCGGCTGGTCGAGCGCCCACGCCACGCCACCTGCTGCCGCAGCGAGCGCTCCGAGACTCACGACGGTCGTCGCGAGGCGACGCCAGTCGATCGCGGGCAGACGCCAGCGACGCTCGACCTGTTTGCGCCGGTTTCGGGGCTTGAGTCGCATCAGAGGCGCGTCCTCGCGAAACTCGTCTCGAGCACGCGCCAGACGAGCTCATCGAATTCCATGCCGATGGCGCGCGCGGCCATCGGCACGAGGCTGTGGTCGGTCATGCCGGGCACGGTGTTGATCTCGAGCAGCAGTGGTCGTCCGGCGCCATCCATCATGAAATCGGCGCGACCCCAGCCACCCGCACCACAGGCCTCAAAGGCCGTAGCCGCGAGCGCGCCGAGTTCTGCCTCGACACCCGCCGTGAGACCGGACGGGCAGTAATAAAGGGTGTCGCTGCGGAAGTATTTCGCTTCGTAGTCGTAGAAGACTTTCGGCGTCTCGATGCGGATCGAGGGCAGCGCCCGTCCCTTGAGGATCGCAACGGTGTACTCCGCACCCGTGATCCAGGGTTCCGCAAACACCACGGGTTCGAGGATCGCGGCGGCCTCCCAGGCGGCGCGCAGGTCTTCGGCCCGCTCGACTTTCGTCATGCCGACCGACGAGCCCTGCGTCGCGGGCTTGACGATCAAGGGCAGCCCGAGCCGCGCGATCACGGCGGCAAAATCCTCCGGACCGTGCAGCACCGCGTAGTCGGCCGTGGCGACTCCGACGGCGGCAGCGAGGCGCTTGGTACGCAATTTGTCCATGCACACGGCCGAGCCGAGCACGCCGCTGCCCGTATAGGGAATGCCGAGGCATTCGAGCGCGCCCTGCACGGTGCCGTCTTCACCACCGGGCCCATGCAATGCAATCCACACACGATCGAATTTTTCACCCACGAGATCCGTGAGCGACCGCTCGCGCGGATCGAAGGCATGCGCATCGACGGCGCGCCGCTTGAGCGCTGCCAGCACGGCATTGCCGGTGAGGAGCGAGATCTCGCGCTCCGATGAGCTGCCACCGAGCAGGACGGCCACGCGCCCGAAGGCGACGGCATCGGTGACTTCGGTGATGCGTCCGGTGTGGTACTTGAGCTTCACAGTGCCGTCTCCCTGGTGAGGCGCGCCGGCAGCTCATGGGCCACCGCGCTGATACTGCCCGCCCCCATCATCACGACGACGTCGCCCGGCGCGATCACGGCGGCGAGCGCCTGCGGCAACTCTTCCGCCTTCTCGACGAACACGGGCTCCACCTGCCCGCGGGAGCGCACGGCGCGGCAGATCGCACGGCCGTCGGCGCCAGCGATGGCGGCCTCGCCTGCCGCGTACACTTCCGTCACGAGCAATGCGTCGGCCGTCGACAGCACGCTCGCGAAATCATCGAGCAGGTCCCGGGTGCGCGAATAGCGGTGCGGCTGGAAGGCGAGCACGATGCGGCGTCCGCCGTACCCCTGGCGCACGGCATCGAGGGTCGCGGCGATTTCGGCCGGGTGGTGACCGTAGTCGTCGATCACCGTCACCGCTCCGCCGTGCAGCGCCACGTCGCCGATGTGCTGCAAGCGCCGGTCGATACCCTGGAAGTTCGCGAGCGCGCGCTGGATCACCCCACCCTCGACGCCGAGCTCCTGCGCGACGGCGATGGCGGCGAGCGAGTTCTGCACGTTGTGCAGGCCCGCAAGGTTCACGGTGACATCGAGGCCGGCGTCCGCACCGCGCTTCACCGCGGTGTAGTGCGTGCGCAGCCGGTCGCGTCGGACATTCACCGCCCGCAGGTCGACCCCCTCTCCGAGGCCGTAGCCGATGACCGGCCGCGACAGCTTCGGCAGGATCGAGCGCACGTTCGAATCGTCCGCGCAGAGCACGGCGAGCCCGTAGAACGGCAGGTTGTGCAGGAAGTCGACGAAGCTCTGCTTCAGGCTTTCGAAGTTGCCGCCGTGCGTCGCGAGATGATCGTTGTCGATGTTCGTGACGATCGCGATCATCGGCTGAAGATGGATGAACGACGCGTCGCTCTCATCGGCCTCGGCGACGAGATAGCGCCCGGCGCCGAGCCGCGCATTGCTGTCGGCACTCTTGAGGCGCCCGCCGATCACGAACGTCGGGTCTTCGTTGCCCTCGGCGAGGATGCTCGCGACGAGGCTCGTGGTCGTCGTCTTGCCGTGCGTACCGGCCACGGCAATGCTGTAGCGGAAGCGCATCAGCTCGCCGAGCATCTCCGCGCGCGGCACCACCGGCACGCGGCGCTCGAGCGCATACGCCACTTCGGGGTTCTCGCGTGCGACCGCGCTCGAAACGACGACGACATCTGCCTGCTGCGCGTTCTCCGCGCGATGGCCGATCGCAATTCGCGCCCCGAGCTGCGCGAGCCGTCGCGTGACGTCATTCGCCTTCAGATCGGATCCCTGGACCTGATAGCCGAGGTTCAGCAGCACTTCGGCGATACCGCCCATGCCACTGCCGCCGATCCCGACAAAATGAATCGTATGGATCCGCCGCATCCGGTCGCGCATCGGTACGCTCATGTCGCGGTCCCCTGGCAGCGCGCCGCCGCGAGGCAGGCATCGGCAAGATCTTCGGCAGCGCGCGGACGCGCGAGCCCGCGCGCACGCTCTGCCATGGCGAGGAGCCGCGCACGGCCTCCACGACACAGCTCGAGCAGCTCCCGTGCGAGCCGCTCCGCCGTGAGTTCGCGATCGGGCAACAGCAGAGCCGCCTCCTCCCGCACGAGGTAACGTGCGTTGGCGGTCTGGTGATCGTCGACCGCAGCCGGGAACGGCACGAGAATCGATGCCACTCCGGCGGCGGCGAGCTCCGAGACCGTGAGCGCGCCCGAACGGCAGATCACGAGATCGGCCCATGCGAAGGCATCCGCGATGTCCTCGATGAAGGACGTGATATCCGCGGCGATGCCCGCTTCGAGATAGCTCTTGCGCGCCGCATCGAGCCAGCGGGGCCCCGCCTGGTGGCGGATGTCGAAGCGCGCACTGCCAGTGAGCCGTGCGATTGCAAACGGCACGACCGCATTCAACTTGATCGCGCCCTGGCTGCCGCCCAGGACGAGCAGGCGCAAGGTCGCGCCGCGCCCTGCCGCACGCACCGCGGGCGCGGCGAGCGCGAAGAATTCCGCGCGCACCGGGTTGCCGATCAGGTGTGCGGCCTGTGAAGCGTCGAACGCGCCCGGAAAGGCGGTCAGCACTTCGCGCGCAAAGCGCGCGAGGGTACGGTTCGTGAAGCCCGCGATGGCGTTCTGTTCGTGCACGACAAGTGGCCGGCGAGTCAGCCAGGCCGCGAGGCCACCGGGCCCGGTCACGAAACCTCCGAGCCCGACCACGACGATCGGCCGGTGGCGACGCATGGCACGCAGGCTCTGCAGCAGCGCACGTGCGAGCTGGAAGGGAGCGGCGAGCAGCGTGCCCAGACCCTTGCCGCGCAACCCGCCGATCGAAATCCACTCGATGGGCAGCCCTTCGGCCGGTACGAGCCGTGCCTCTATGCCTTGACGCGTGCCGAGCCACACGACTTCGCAGCCGCGCGCGCGCAGCACGCGCGCGAGGGCAAGCGCCGGAAACACGTGTCCGCCCGTGCCGCCCGCCATGACGATCACGGTACCCATTGCGGCGTTCATGTCGTCACCGTCGCCGGACCGCGCGCGCGCGAGGCCGCCTCGTGATGGACGCGCAGCAGGATACCGACCCAGGCGACCGTCACGACCAGGCTCGAGCGGCCGTAGCTCATGAGCGGCAGCGTGAGACCCTTGGTCGGCAGCACGCCCATGTTGACGCCGATATTGATGAATGCCTGGATGCCGATCCAGATGCCGAAGCCGGCGGCGAGATAGGCCTGGAACTTGAGGCCCGCGTCAGCGGCGAGCCGCGCGACCGCGAGCGCGCGCCAGGCGAGCGCGAGAAAGAGGCCCACCGTGATCACGACACCGGCGAGCCCGAGTTCCTCGGCGAGTACGGCGAAGAGAAAATCCGTATGCGCTTCGGGCAGGTAGAAGAGCTTCTGCACGCTCTCACCGAGCCCCACCCCGAACCATTCCCCGCGGCCGATCGCGATCAGCGATTGCGTCAACTGAAAGCCGCTGTTGAAGGGGTCTGCCCACGGGTCGAGAAACGCCCCGAGCCGACGCATGCGATAACCCGACAGCGCGACCAGTGCGCCGAAGATCGCCAGGGCCGTGAGCATCATCGCGATGACGTAGCGCAGGCGCGCGCCTGCCACGAACAGCACGCCGAAGCCCGTCGCGAAGAGCACCGTGGCGGCGCCGAAGTCAGGCTCGGCGAGCAGCAGCACAGCCACGAGCGCGAGCAGCCCGAGCGGCTTGGCGAGGCCAGCGAGCCGGGTGCGCAGTTCGGCTTCGCGCCGCGCCGCGTAACTTGCGATGAAGATCAGCACCAGGAGACGCGCGAGTTCCGAAGCCTGGAAATTGAAGCCGGCGAGACGGATCCATCGTCGACTGCCATTGACCACGTGCCCGAGACCAGGGATCAGCACGGCAACGAGCAACGCGAGGGCCGCGACCAGCAGCGGCAGCGCCAGTTTTTCGAGCAGTTCGGTGCGCACTCTCGTCAGCACGAACGCTGCGGCGCCACCGATGCACAGCAGCAGCAGCTGGCGCTCGAGATACATGAATGGCTCGCCCGACTCCTTGTTCGCGATCGACACCGAGGCGGACGTCACCATGATGAGGCCCAGCAGGGAGATCGCCAGCACCAGCGTGACGGTCGTCCAGTCGGTGCGGAACGCGCCGCCGCGCGAGCCGGAGCGGGCCCAGGTCAGCGTCGTCGCCACGCCGTTCGCTTCACTCATGCGGCGAGACTCCGCACGGCCTCGGCGAACACCCGGCCGCGCTGCGCATAGTCACGGAACATGTCGAGGCTCGCGCACGCCGGCGAGAGCAGCACCGTGTCGCCCCGCGCCGCGACGCGCGCCGCGGTTTGCACGGCCGCTTCGAGTGTCGCCTCGCGCGTGAGCGGGCAGACACCTTCGAGCACCGCGGCGAGGGCGGGCGCGTCACGACCGATCAGCACCACGTGCCGCACCTTGTCGCGAAAGGCTGCCGCAAGCGGCGCGAAGTCCTGTCCCTTGCCATCGCCGCCCGCAATGATCACGAGCGTACCGGAGAAGCCGGACACTGCGGCGAGAGTCGCACCGACATTCGTGCCCTTCGAATCATCGATGTAACGCACGCCGGCGACGTCCGCGACCCACTGCGTACGGTGCTCGAGGCCCGGGAACTCGCGCAGTTCCGCGAGCATGGCGGCGAGCGGCAGGCCGAGCGCCTCACCGAGCGCTAGAGCCGCGAGCGCGTTCGCGACATTGTGCAGCCCCGCGATGCGCAGCTGTGCAAGCGGCAGGAGTGGCGTACCGCGCCGCAGGAGCCAGAGGCCTTCCGCAGCACCGCGATCGGCGAGGCTGTAGTCGGCGCCAGTCGAGGCGTGCAATGAAAACGTGAGTGCCGCGGACGATGCGCCGGTCGGTGCACGCATCGCCGCAACGAGCGGATCATCGAGATTGATCACGGCAGTACGGCAGCGCGCGAAGATGCGCGCCTTGGCCGCCGCGTAAGCCTCGATCGCCGCATAGCGGTCCATGTGGTCGGCCGTCACGTTGAGAACCGTCGCTGCGGCCAGCTCGAGCGACGAGGTCGACTCGAGCTGAAAACTTGAGAGTTCGAGCACGTAGAGCACGGTTGCAGCGTCCCCGAGCAGATCGAGCGCAGGCTCGCCTAGGTTGCCGCCGACGCGCACGGCGAGGCCGGCGCGGCGCGCCATGCGGCCGAGCAGCGTGGTCACCGTGCTCTTGCCGTTCGTACCGGTGATGCCGGCCACCGGCGCATGCACGGCGCGTGCGAAGAGCTCGATGTCACCGACCACCTCGAGACCGCGCGCGCGCGCTGCCACGAAGAAGGGGTCGGACAGTGACAGTCCGGGAGAGGCCACCACCATGGCGGCGCCTTCGAGCAGCGCCGGGTCGAGGCCGCCCGTCCGCACCACGATATCGCCGGCGAGCGCGTGCAGGGCACCAAGTTCGGGTGGCTGTGGGCGCGTGTCAGTCACGGCGAGCCGCCAGCCCCTGGCGTGCAGGTGCCGCGCGCAGGAAAGCCCCGTGCGTCCGAGGCCGGCGATCACTGCATAACGGGAGCTGGAGGTGGCCGTGCTCATCGCAGTTTCAGCGTCGCGAGGCCCGCGAGCACGAGCAGCAGGGAGAGAATCCAGAAGCGCACGATGACCTTCGGCTCGGCCCAGCCCTTGAGCTCGAAGTGATGGTGGATCGGCGCCATGCGGAAAATCCGCTTGCCGGTGAGCTTGAAGGAGGCCACCTGCAGGATCACGGAGGCGGTCTCGAGCACGAACACGCCGCCCATCACGAGCACGACGACCTCCTGACGCACGATCACCGCGATCACGCCGAGCGCAGCGCCGAGCGCGAGCGCACCGATGTCGCCCATGAACACCTGCGCCGGATAGGAGTTGAACCAGAGAAAGCCGAGGCCGGCACCGACCATGGCCGCGCAGAAGATCAGCACTTCACCCGCCTGCTGCACGGCAGGTATACCGAGGTAGCTCGCGAAGACGGCATTGCCGCTCGCATAGGCAAATACCCCGAGCGCGGCCGCCACCATTGCCGCAGGCATGATCGCCAGACCGTCGAGCCCATCGGTGAGGTTCACCGCATTGCTCATGCCGACAATCATGAGATAGGCGAGACCGATGAAGCCGAACGCCGACAGTGGCAGCGCCACGCTCTTCAGGATCGGCAGATAGAGCGTGGTCTCGGTCGGCGTCTTCGCGGTGTAGTAGAGGACAGAGGCGGCCACAAGTCCCGCCACGGACTGCCAGAAATACTTCCACCGCGCGGACAGTCCCCGCGAATTGCCGACGACGAGCTTCAGGTAATCGTCGTAGAAGCCGATCGCGCCGAATGCGAACGTGACGGCGAGCACCACCCAGACGAAGCGGTTCGAAAGGTCCGCCCACAGGAGCGTCGCGACGCAGATGGCCACGATGATCAGCGCGCCCCCCATCGTCGGCGTACCCGCCTTGGGCAAATGAGTTTGCGGCCCGTCCGGGCGCACGACCTGTCCGACCTGGTAACGCGAGAGGCGCGCGATCATGCCCGGGCCCACGAGCAGTGAAATCGCGAGCCCGGACATGGTGGCGAGAATTGCGCGCAGTGTCAGGTACGAGAAGACGTTGAAACCCGAGTAGTCCGCCGTCAGTTCCTTCGCGAGCCAGTACAGCATCGACCCCCCTAGCCGCGCGCGCCGACGAGCGCATCGACGACGCGCTCGAGCCGGTTGGAACGCGAACCCTTCACCAGCAGGCGAACATCCCCGGCGAGCGTCGCATCGAGCTCGCGCGTGAGCGTCTCCGTGTCCGGAAACCAGCGGGCCCCTGCGCCGAACGCCTCGACTGCGAGCGCCGACAGCGGTCCCGTCGCAAAGAGGCGCTCGACACCCTGCTCGCGCGCATAGCGGCCGATGTCGACGTGCGCGGCCTGTGCGTGCTCACCGAGTTCGCCCATGTCGCCGATCGCGAGCCAGCGGCGGCCCGCGAGGCCGGCGAGCACGTCGATACCGGCGCGCATCGAGCTCGGGTTCGCGTTGTACGAATCGTCGATCAGCCAGGCGCCGGCACGCGTCGTGCGGAAGTTGAGGCGTCCCTTGACCGCACGCATCGTGGCGAGACCTGCCGCGACGTGTTCGAGCCGCGCGCCTGCTGCCATCGCGGCGGCGGCGGCGGCGAGTGCGTTGGCGACGTTGTGGCGGCCCGCCAGCTGCAAGCCGATGCCGATCGCGCCCGCCGGCGTCTGCAGCGTGAAGCGCGTCGCGAAGCCCGCGGGGCCCACGTCGGTCACGACATCGCGCGCGTGGAAATCGGCGCCGGACGCGAGACCGAAGGTCACGACCCGCGCGCGCGTCATGCTGCGCCAGAGTCCGCAGTACGCATCGTCCGCATTCACGACGGCGACTCCGTCGGAGTCGAGCGCGGCAAACAGCTCGCCCTCGGCGCGCGCGACGCCCTCGAGCGAGCCGAAGCCCTCGAGATGCTCGGCACCGGCGTTCGTCACGAGACCGACACCAGGGCGGGCGAGCGCGGCGAGCGCGGCGACTTCGCCCGGGCGATTCGCGCCGATCTCGATGACTGCATAGTCGTGCGACGCATCGAGGCGCAGCAGCGTCACCGGCACGCCGATGTGATTGTTGAGATTGCCCTGCGTCGCGAGACAGCTGCCGGCCTCGGCCAGGATCGCCGCGGTCATCTCTTTCGCGGTCGTCTTGCCGTTGCTGCCGGCAACCCCGACCAGTGGCAGCGAATGCCGGCGGCGCCACGCGGCGGCGGCGCGCGTCAATGCCGCGAGCGTGTCGGCAACGATGATCTGTGCAATGGCGACGTCCTGCTGCGCAGGCAGGACGACCGCAGCGGCACCCGCGGCCGCGGCCGCACCGGCAAACTCGCTCGCATTGAAACGCGGGCCGGTAAGCGCGACGAACACCTCGCCCGCGCCGAGCGTGCGCGTATCGGTCGAAATTCCCGCATAGGGCCGATCCGCGCCGATCAGCGTGCCACCGCAATCAGCCGCCAACCCCGCGAGCGTACGTGCCGCGCTCACAGGTGAGCCTCCGGCACCGCACGACTCCCGAGCGCCGCGCGCACCATTGCCTGATCACTGAAGGGACGGCGCTCGTGGCCGATGACCTGGTAGTCCTCGTGACCCTTGCCGGCAATCAGCACGGCATCCCCCGCCCGCGCCTCATCGAGCGCGCCGCGGATGGCCGCTGCGCGATCGTGCTCGATGTGAAAGTCGCTGCCCGGCGCGACGCCGTCGGCGATCGCGGACGTGATCAGCGCCGCAGACTCGGTGCGCGGATTGTCGTCCGTGATCCAGATGCGATCCGCGCCGCGGCTGGCGATCGCCCCCATGAGCGGCCGCTTGCCCGGATCACGATCACCGCCGCAGCCGAACACGACCGAGAGCCGCCCACCGCAATGGGCGCGCGCGGCGGCGAGCGCCTTCTCGAGGGCATCGGGCGTGTGCGCGTAGTCGACGATGGCGAGCGGCGCGCCTTGCTCACCGCCGAAGGCTTCCATGCGCCCGGGCGGTGCCGTGCATTCGCCGAGCGCGCGCAGTGCAGCGGCGAGGGGAATGTCCCGGGTGAGCAGGACCGCGAGCACGGCGAGGGCGTTGTCCGCGTTGAAATCCCCGACGAGCCGTGTCGCAAGCGTGCCGGCGCCCCATGCGGACTCGACATCGATTTCGATGCCGCGCGGCGCGGCGCGGGTGGCCGTCGCGCGCACGCTTGCCTGGCCGTGCCGGGAGACTGTCGCGAGGCGGGCGGCGGTCCCGCCATGTCGCTGCGCAAGTCCGGCGCCGAACGGGTCGTCGATGTTGATGACGCGCACCGCAAGCGTCGGCCAGTCGAGGAGCGCGGCTTTCGCAGCCCCATAGGCCGCCATGGTGCCGTGGTAATCGAGGTGATCGCGCGTGAGATTCGTGAATACGGCCGTGTGGAAACGCACGCCGCTCACGCGCCCCTGGTCGAGCGCATGGGAGGACACTTCCATCGCAACACTGTCCGTGCCCGCGTCTCGCAATGCCGCGAGCTGCCGGTGCACTGATACGGCATCCGGCGTCGTGTGCGAAGTCCGGTGCAGGTCGCCGGGAAACCCGAATCCGAGGGTGCCGCTGTAGCTTGCGCGCCGGCCGCAGGCGCCAAGCGCCTGCGCCGTGAGCCAGGCCGTCGTGGTCTTGCCGTTCGTGCCCGTGATCCCGGCGAGCGTCAACGATGCCGAGGGCGCAGCGAAGAACCGGTCGGCGATCACCCCGAGCTGCGCCCGCAACCGCGGCACCGGCAGCGCAAAGATCTGCGACGGGAAATCCGGCACGTGCAGGCCCGGCACGGGCTCCCACAGGATGGCGCACGCGCCCCGCTCGATCGCCTCCGGAACGTGCGCGAGGCCATGCGTCGTGCGTCCCGCACAGGCGAGAAAGGCGCCTCCAGGACGCACCTCGCCACTCGATACCGTGAGGTCCGTGACCACGAGGTGCGCAGGCACTCCCGGGGTATCGATGAGCAGCTGCGCAAGACGACGCGGCGGTGGGCTGTTCGTGCGCATCATCGCAGCGCCACCTGCTGACGGGCCGGCGAAGGCATCGAAGGCACCTCATCCGGCGCACCGATTGCAGCATCCGGCGCGACGGCCATCAGGCGCAGCGCGCCGCCGACGACGCGGGAGAACACCGGCGCCGCAACGTCGCCCCCGTAGTACTGGCCCGCACCGGGCTCGTCGATGATCACGACCGCGGCCAGTCGCGGATGCGTGGCCGGCGCGACGCCACCGAAGACCGCCATGTAGCGATCGGTCGAATAGCCGCCCGCGTTCGACTTCCACGCCGTACCGGTCTTGCCAGCGACGCGGTAACCGGGAATCGCAGCGCGCACACCTGTACCGGCAGGTGTCACCACCGATTCCAGCATATGCACGAGCGAGCGCGACACGCGCTCGTCGAGCACGCGATCGCCGACCGGAACCGTATCGACCCGCAGGAACGAGACGGGGCGCGACTGGCCGGCGCCGCCGATCGTCGCGTACGCGTGCGCGAGCTGCAGCGGCGTCACCGAGAGACCGTAACCGTACGACATCGTCGCGATGCCGATCGGACGCCAGTGCGACCAGTGCGGCAGGAGACCCGCCGACTCGCCCGGATAGCCGCTCGTCGTCACCTGGCCGAATCCGAGACGGGTGAGCGTCGTCCACAGTTGCTCGGGATCGAGCGAGAGCGCAACGCGCGTCATGCCGACGTTGGAGCTCTTGGCGAGAATCGTCGCAAGATCGATGCGGCCGAGATTGTGCTTGTCTTCGATCGGCTTGACGCCAACCCGGATGTAGCCCGGCGAGGTGTCGACGATGCTCTGCTCGCTGTACTTGCCCGAGGCGAGCGCGGCGGCGACCACGAAGGGCTTGATCGAGGAACCCGGCTCGAGGATGTCGGTCGCAGCGCGGTTGCGATAGGTACGCGCGTTGATCTGGTCGCGGTCGTTCGGGTTGTACGCCGGCTGGTTCACCATCGCGAGCACCTCGCCGGTGTCGACGTCGAGGACGATCACGGAGCCCGATTTGGCCCGCTGCTCGCGAATGGCCGCCTTCAACTCCCGGTACGCGAGATACTGGATGCGCAGATCGATCGACAGCACGAGATCGCGCCCGGGGCGCACGGGCCGGATGCTCTCGACATCCTGCACGACGCGACCGTAGCGGTCCTGGATCACGCGTTTCGCACCGTCCTCGCCCGCGAGCCAGTGGTCGAAGGCGAGCTCGATACCTTCCTGTCCCGTGTCGTCGATGCTCGTGAACCCGAGCAGGTGGCCGACAACCTCGCCCGATGGGTAATAGCGGCGGTACTCGCGCACCAGATAGACGCCCGGGATTCCGAGCGCCTTGATCCGGGTCGCCTCGGCGGGCTGCATGTGGCGGCGCAGATAGAGAAACTCGCGGTCGAGGTTCGAGGTGACGCGGCGCGCGAGCTCGTTCCTGTCGAGCTTGAGTGCCTTTGCGAGGCGCGGCAGCTGGTCGGTCGCGAGCGCCAGCTCCTTCGGGTTTGCCCACACCGAGTCGACCGGAGTACTGACGGCGAGTGGCTCCCCATAACGGTCGGTGACCGTGCCGCGGTGTGCCGCGATGGTCGCGACACGCGAGTAGCGGGCATCGCCCTGGCTCGCGAGAAAGCCGTGATCCATCAATTGCAGATCGACCGCGCGCCACAGGAGGCCGCAGGCCGAGATCGCCAGCACGCCGAGGAGGACCGCCGCGCGAATGCGAAACGACTTCGGCGTCGACTCACCTCCCCGGTCGCGCCCGCCGCCGCGTCCCCGCTCCTTCGCGCGCCGGTCGCGCCTCATGGCCGCACGATCTCGATGTCCTGCGGCACGGGTGTCGCCATGTGCAGGCGCGCGCGCGCGACATTCTCGACGAAGGCGTGCGTCGACCAGGCGCTCTGTTCGAGCTGCAGCTGACCCCATTCGACCTCGAGGTTGTCGCGCGCCACATTGAGCCGCTCGAGTTCGATGAACAGTTCGCGCGAGCGGTGCTTCGCCCAGATGGCGCCCGCAGCCGAGGCGAGCGCGAGCATCCACAGGAGCGGCACGGCGATGGCGAGGGTCCTGCGCGACAGCGCGATCACGCGGTGCGCTCGGCGACGCGCAGCACGGCACTGCGCGCGCGGGGATTGGCAGCTACTTCGGCGTCGGTGGCCTTGCGCTTGCTGCCGACGAGGCGCAGGCGGGGCGGCGTGTGGGGCGGAACGACCGGCAGTCTCGCGAGCACCGGATCGATGCCCGATTCGCGCCGCATGAACTCCTTCGTCGCGCGATCCTCGAGCGAGTGGAAGGATATGACTGCGAGCCGACCGCCCGGCGCGAGCACATCCACCGCCGCGGCGAGACCACGTCCGAGTTGGCCGAGTTCGTCGTTCACATGCATGCGCAGCGCCTGGAATGTGCGGGTCGCCGGGTGCTTGCCGTCGCGCGAGCGCACGGCGCCGGCCACGATCTGCGCGAGCTGGTGCGTACGCTCGATCGGCGCGCGCGCGCGCGCGGTCGCGATCGCCGCCGCGACCCGCCGCGCAAAACGCTCTTCGCCCAGGGTCGCGATCACTTCGCGCATTTCATCGACTGGCGCGCACGCGAGCCACGCCGAGACAGGCTCGCCGCGTGATGGATCCATGCGCATGTCGAGTGGGCCGTCCTTCGTGAAGCTGAAGCCGCGCGCAGCTTCGTCGAGCTGCGGCGAGGACACGCCGAGATCGAACAGCACACCCGCAACCGGTGTGTCGCCCGCGTGATCGAGCACGACCTGCCGAAGATCGGCAAACGACGCGTGGACGAGCGCAAGCCGCATTTCGGACGCAAAGCGCACGCGACCCGCCGCAACGGCCTGCGGGTCGCGGTCGAGCGCGAGCACTCGCCCTTCTCGACCCAGGGTTTGAAGTATCCGTGCCGTGTGCCCGCCGCGTCCGAACGTCGCATCGATGTAAAGACCGTCCGCTTCCGGAGCGAGGCCTGCGAGCACTTCATCGACAAGCACAGGCTTGTGCTCATCCATCGCGCCAGGCCTCCTGAAGCGGTCCGCGTCCGCCTCCTTCCCCGTCCAATACCCCGCCCATCAGAGCGACAGCGAATCGAGCTCCGCCGGCAGGTCTGTTACTGCCTCTTCGTGCGCGAGCCATGCATCGCGCCGCTCGTTCCACCGCGCTTCGTCCCACAACTCGAAGCGATTGCCCTGCCCTACCAACATCGCGTGCCGCGTGAGCGCCGCGAACTCGCGCAGCTCCGGCGGCAGCAAGACGCGCCCGTGACCGTCGAGCTCGAGATCCGTGGCGTGACCCACCATCAGTCGCTGGAGCCTGCGTGCCTGTGCATGCAGGCTCGGCAGGCTCATCAACTTGCGCTCGATCTGCTCCCAATCGGGCAGCGGGTAGACGAGGAGACACTGGTCACGGTCCACGGTGACGACGAGGTGCCCTCCGCACCGTTCGGCAATGGCCGCCCGGTACCGGGTGGGCAATGCCATCCGGCCCTTGTCGTCGAGCGTCACCTTTGTTGCACCGCGGAACATGCCAGAATGGACCCCGGAGAGCCCATTTCTCCCCACTTTCTCCCACTTGTCGCCACTATAGGAATGTGACTGCGCACTGTCAACGCGCAACAGGTGAAAAAAATGCGGGCCGACAAGAACTTACGCTCGCATGAGCCGTCCGCAGGCGAGGTCGTGACGACGCGACTGCTTAGCTATCAGAGGCTTGGGCGCTGAAGCTTATACAGTAGTTGAGAAGGAGTCGGCCTGTAAGCCGGGTTCTGTCGAGGGTAATCATTCCTCTGGGATCCCTGTCGCCAGGGACCTCGAGCGGCCTACCCGGAAACGCGCGCGGACAGGCGCTGCGGTTACCCGCTGTTTCCCTATTTGGCCTTGCTCCAGGTGGGGTTTGCCGTGCCGCCGCGTGTTGCCACCGGCGCGGTGCGCTCTTACCGCACCCTTTCACCCTTGCCGCCCTCCTTTCGGAGGGGTAGGCGGTTTGCTTTCTGTTGCACTTTCCGTGGGCTCGCGCCCCCCAGGCGTTACCTGGCACCTCGTCCGCAGGAGCCCGGACTTTCCTCCCTACCTGCCGGAGCAGATACAGCGATTACCCGGCCGACTCCGCGCGCGAGGATACACCCCCGCCGAGCCGAACGGCGATGTCGTAGGCATCGCTGCGCCGCGCGCCCGTGATCTGCGCGGCGAGCGCCGCCGCCTTGCTCGGTGGCAGTTCCTTCGCCAGGAGCGCCACGATGCGGCCGAGTTCGACTGGCGTCACGGCGCTCGCCGCCACATCGGGCGCCCCCGCGACGACGAGCGTGATCTCGCCGCGCGCGACGTTCGCATCCTCGCGCGCACGCTGCGACAACTCGCCGAGCGTGCCGCGGTACACGGTCTCGAACGCCTTGGTGAGTTCCCGGCCGATCGCCGCTTCGCGCCCGGCACCGAAGGCCGCGGTGATGTCGACGAGGCTTTCCCCGATGCGATGCGGGGCTTCGAAAAAAACGAGCGTGCGTGGCTCGTGCGCGAGTTGCGCGAGACGCTCGCGGCGTTCGCGGCCGCGTGCCGGCAGGAAGCCCTCGAAGCTGAAGCGCGCCGTCGGAATGCCGGCGATGCTGAGCGCAGCGGTAATCGCGGAAGGGCCGGGCACCGCGCGCACCTCATGGCCTGCCGCGCGCGCCGCGCGCACGAGCTCGTAGCCCGGGTCGGACAGGAGCGGGGTGCCGGCATCGCTGACGAGCGCGATGACCGCGCCGGCCTCGAGCCGCGCCATCAGCTCCCCGATGCGCGCCGACTCGTTGTGCTCGTGCAATGAAATGACGGGTCGCGAAAGCCCCATTGCAACGAGCAGCTGGCCGGTACGGCGCGTGTCCTCGGCCGCCACGAGATCAGCCTGCGCGAGCGCATCGCGCGCCCGCGGCGACAGATCACCGAGGTTGCCGATGGGCGTGGCAATCACGTCGATTCGGCCTGCGCTCGCACCCACTATACTCTCCCGGACGCCACTCCCCCGGCATCGTGCCGTTCGATGAAAGGCGAAGCAACTGATGTGGGCCACCCTGAAGACTGACAGCGTGCGCCGCACGGCATGTCTTGCGATCGCGGCCGCGGCGACGCTGGCCGCCTGCACCAGCATCGGGCCGCAGTCTGCGCCGGCACCCAGCATGGAGCGCGCCGAGCAGTATGCGCAGAGCGGGCGACACGAGGATGCCGCGCGCAGCTTCGAAGCGCTGGCTGCAACAGCCTCCGCAGCTGCCGCGAGCGAGCTGCGACTGCGCGCAGCGCGCGAATGGCTCGCGGCGCGACGGCTGGACGAAGCGGAACGCGCGCTCGCGGCCGCGAGAAGCCCGGCGGGCACAGCATCCGCTTTCGAATCGAGGCTGATCGACGTCGAGCTGAAGATCGCACGTGGTGATGGACAGCGCGCCTGGACCGAGCTTGGCTCGTTGTCGCAACCCGCCGCGGGTCCGGCCGCCGCGCGCTATTTCGAGGTGCGGGAAGGCGCCGCCTTTGCGACGGGGCGCCATGTCGAAGGCGTGCGCGCTGCGCTGGCGCGCGAGCCTTTCCTCGCCACGACGGAGGCGCGCCGCGCGGGCCGCAGCGAGCTGCTCTCGCGGCTGCGCACGGCGGTGGAGCATGGCGCCAGACTCGAGCCTGCCGCCGAACGCGACACGATCGTGCGCGGCTGGCTCGAGCTCGGCCCGATCGCCGCTGCGGCCGCCACCATGCCGACCGCCGCGGGACCTGCCGTCCAGCGCTGGCGCAGCCGCTATCCCGGCCACCCCGCCAACGACGTCGTGCGTACCGACATCGAAATGACGGGTCTGACTGCGCAGGTGGAGCGGGCGCCGCACATCGCGCTGCTGCTGCCCGTATCGGGGCGCTTGGCCGCCGCCGCAGCACAGATCCGCGACGGCTTCTTTACCGCGTATTACCAGTCAGCCGCCGGGGCGCGGCCCCGTGTGCGCGTCTACGATACGGCAAGCCTGAGCGTGTCCGATGCGATCGCGCGCGCGGGCGACGCAGGCGCCACGGTGATCGTCGGCCCCCTGTTGCGCGAAGAGGTGGCCGCCGCCGCAACCTGGGCCGGCGTGCGTCCGCCTGTCCTCGCGCTCAACTTCCTCGGCGCCGGAGAAACGGCCCCCGACCGTTTCTATCAGTTTGCCCTGTCGCCCGAGAACGAGGCGAAGTCCATCGCCGATCGACTCGTGAGTCAGGGACTCGTGCGCGGTGTCGCGCTCGTGCCAGCGGGCGATTGGGGCGCGCGCGTGCTCGCGGCCTTCACCGAGGCACTCGAGGCGGATGGTGGCCAACTCGTCGGATCGGCCAGCTACTTTCCCGCGGAGAACGACTATTCGGCGCCAATCACTGAAGTCCTGCGCCTCGATGCCAGCAAGGCGCGGCATCGCCGGCTCGAACAGGTACTCGGCACGAAGCTCGCGTTCCAGCCGCGCCGCCGCGGCGACGCGCAATTCATTTTCGCACCCGGACAGCCGCAGACCACCCGTCAGTTACGTCCGCAGCTGCGTTTCCACTATGCAGGGGACCTGCCGACCTACTCGACCTCCGACGCCTACGAGCCGCACGCGACGGCGAACCAGGACATCGACGGCCTCATCTTCCCCGACATGCCGTGGGTATTCGGGGTCGGTGCGCGCACGATCCAGGTACGCGAGGCGCTGCGGGCAGCCTGGGGCGAGGATGGCGTCGTGCGTGGCAAGTTGTTCGCCTTCGGCTACGACGCGTACCTGCTGAGTCTCGCACTGCCTGCGGCCGGGACCGCCGACATCGACGGCCTCACGGGCAGGCTGCGCTTCGAAGCTGATCGCCGCGTGCGACGCCAGCTCGAATGGGCGCGGATCGTGAACGGGCAGCCACAACTGCTCGATGCCGCAGCAGCGGCTGCGGCGGGACCGTGAGGGCATGGACCGCCTGGAGCGCGGCCGCAGCGCCGAGGATCGCGCAGCGCTTTTTCTCGAGACGCAGGGACTTGCGATCCTGGCGCGCAATTTCCGCCGCCGCGCCGGCGAGATCGATATTGTGGCGCGCGACGGGGCGATCCTCGTCATCGTCGAAGTACGCGCGCGGGCATCGCGGGCCTTTGGCGGTGCAGCCGCGAGCGTCGGGTCGCGCAAGCAGATGCGCCTGATCCGTGCCGCTCAACTGCTGCTCGCCGCGCACCCGGAGTGGCGCAGGATGCCGGCGCGATTCGACGTCATCGTCGAGGAAGGCTCAGGGGCGCAGGCGAGGATGGAATGGATCCGGCATGCCTTTACGCTCTGAAAAGCGTGCGGCGCTGCGTCACTTCACGACCTTGAGCTGTGGCCTTCGGGTGGGTTCATCCGGAGCGGGCGGCTTTGCCGGTGGCTCCGGCCCGCCCTCCTCCTCGCCCGAGAACACCATGCCCTCGCCGCTCTCGCGCGCGTAGATTCCGAGCACGGCACCCAGCGGCACCTTGACATGGTGCACGACGCCGGCGAAGCGCGCGTCGAACTCGATCCACTCGTTGCCCAGCGCGAGGCGTTGCGTCGCCGACGCGCTGATGTTGAGCACGATCTTGCCATCCTTCACGTAGGCGCGCGGCACCTGCACGCCCGCTCGCCCGGCGTCGACGATCACGTGGGGTGTGCCGCCGCTGTCACTCACCCATTCGTGCATCGCGCGCAGCAGGTAGGGGCGGCGGGACGGCTTCGGCGGGGTGCTCATCAGGCTACCCGCATCTGCTGCTCGGCACCCGTGAGGCTCGCGCAGAAGCCCGGCCGGGGAAAGATGTTCGCGGCATACCGCACGATGGACTGTGCCTCCTTCGGCAGATCGATTCCGTAGTGGGGCAAGCGCCACAGGATCGGTGCAACGCATGCATCGAGCAGCGAAAATTCGGTGGAAAGGAAGTACGGTCGCACGCGGAACAGCTCGGCACTCGCGAGTACCGTCTCGCGAAGCTCCCGGCGCAGCCTCGGCACATCCTCGCTCCCCGTGTCGGCATCGATCCGGCACGCGGGCCCGTACCAGTCGCGTTCGATACGGTACATCGCAAGGCGAAGCTTCGCGCGCTCGAGCGGATCGATCGGCATCAGCGGCGGATGCGGATAGCGCTCATCGAGATACTCGGTGACGACCCGTGCGTCATACAGCACGAGGTCACGATCGACCAGCGTCGGAACGCTGTGATAGGGATTGAGGTCGAGCAGGTCCTCGGGAAACCGCCCGGGCTCGACGCTCACCGTGTCGCTCGGGATACCCTTTTCCGCGAGCACGATCCGCACCCGGTGGCTCCACGGATCGTGGGGCGCCGAGAACAGTGTCATCGCGGATCGCCGGCTCGACACGTGGTCCTCCTGGCCGCCCGGCCCGGCCCGGCTAGTGCACGTCTTTCCAGTACTCCTGCTTCAGCAACCACGCGATCGCAGTGAACAGCAGCAGGTACAGCACGACCCAGACTCCGATCGTCGCACGGTGGAGCTTCGCGGGCTCGCCCGCATACTCCAGAAAATTGACGGTATCACGCACGAAGGAATCATATTCCGCGGCGCTTTCCTGCCCCGCGACGTCCGTCTCGAACTTCTCGAACCGGCCATCCTTCCCGAATACCGCACGCTGCAGGCCCTGCAGGTCCGACAGCACGTGCGGCATCGCGGTACCCGGCAGCGCAAGGTTGTTGGTGCCCGTCGTCGCCTTCGGATCGAGGTAGAAGGTTTTCAGGAACTGGTAGACATAGTCACTGCCCTTCGAGCGCGTGATCAACGAAAGATCGGGCGGAACGATGCCGAACGAGGCGTTTGCGAGACTGGCGGGCATCGCAGTCAGGACATAATCGGTGATTTTCGCGCCCGACGGAACGAGATTCGCCTTCATGATGTCGGTGGCAATGCCGAGGTCTTCGCCGACGCGCTGGTAACGCACGTATTTCAGCGAGTGGCAGCCGACGCAATAGTTCATGAAATTGCGTGCACCCCGCTGCAGCGACGCACGGTCGCCGAGCTCGTTGCCAGCATGCCACTGCTGCCAGGCGGCGGCTCCGCCGCCTTCTGCGGCAAACGCGGCCGGCGCGCCGAGCGCCAGCGCGGCCATGATGATCGCGAGCTTACGCATGATAGGTGACTCTCTCGGGCACGGCCTTCACCGGATCGATGCGCGTATAGAACGGCATCAGCACGAAGAAGGCGAAGTAAGCGATGGTGAAGATCCGCGCCAGCGTCACGTAGCGGCCCTCGGCGGGCATCAGGCCGAGATACATCAGCGCGAGGAACGACACCGTGAACACGGCGAGCGCGAGCTTCCAGATCCAGCCACGATAGCGCGTGGACTTCACCGGGCTCCGGTCGAGCCATGGCAGGAAGACGAACGCGATCACGGCGAGGCCCATCAGCAGGGCGCCGAGTCGCTGGTCCGGCACCGCACGCAGGATCGCGTAGAAGGGCGTGAAATACCACACGGGCGCGATGTGGGTCGGCGTCGACAGCGGATTCGCCGGTTCGAAATTGGGCTTCTCGAGGAAGAGGCCGCCGAAGTCCGGCACGAAGAACACCACGATCGCGAAGGCGATCAGGAACACGCCGACGCCGACCACGTCCTTCAACGTGTAGTAGGGGTGAAACGGGATGCCGTCGAGTGGCTTGCCGTTCGCGCCGAGCCTCGCCTTGATCTCGATGCCGTCGGGATTGTTCGAGCCCGTCTGGCGCAGCGCCACGAGATGCAGCGCGATCAGCAGCAGCAGCGCGAGCGGCAGCGCACTCACATGCAGCGCGAAGAAACGGTTCAGCGTCGAGTCGGCAATGCCGTAATCGCCGCGGATCCACTCGACCAGCCCCGGTCCGATACCCGGAATCGTGCCGAAGAGATTCACGATCACCTGCGCGCCCCAGAAGGACATGTTGCCCCAGGGCAGCACGTAGCCGAAGAACGCCTCGGCCATCAGCGCAAGATAGATGCACATGCCGAAGAGCCACAGCAGTTCGCGGGGCGCCTTGTAGGACCCGTACAGCAGCGCGCGATACATGTGCAGGTACACGACGATGAAGAACATCGACGCGCCGATCGCGTGCATGTAGCGGATCAGCCAGCCCCACTCGACCTCGCGCATGATGTACTCGACCGAGTCGAACGCGGTCAGCTCGCCCGGCTTGTAGTTCATCGTGAGAAAGATGCCCGTGACGATCTGGATCACGAACACGAGCAGCGCGAGCGAGCCGAAGAAATACCAGACGTTGAAGTTCTTCGGCGCGAAATAGCCGAGAAGCTGGCTCTCCATGAACTCGTCGACCGGCAGGCGCTTGTTGAGCCAGGCGCGAAAGCCACCCTTGGCGGTGGCGGGTTCGGCAGTCGCCATCACGCAACTCCCTTCTGCGGGTCGACGCCGATCACGACCGTGTCGCCGCGAAACTCGTAAGGAGGAATGCTCAGGTTCACCGACGCCGGTGAGCCTGCAAAGACGCGTCCCGCCATGTCGAATTTGGAACCGTGGCAGGGGCAGAAGAAGCCCCCCGGCCAATCGGCGCCGAGCGACGCGTCACCGCGCTCGAAATGCTGCTTGGGCAGGCAGCCGAGGTGCGTGCAGATGCCGATCAGCACGAGGTAATCGGGCTTGACGGAGCGCATCTCGTTCGTAGCGTAGACCGGCTGCACGGAATCGGCCGAGGTCGGGTCTTTCAGCTGCGCATCGTTCTTTGGCAGGGACGCAACCATCTCGGGCGTACGGTGCACGATGTAGATCGCCTGCTTGCGCCAGGTGGCGATCACCATCTGCCCGGGTTCGATCTTCGTCACATCGACCTCGGTCGGCGCGCCGAGCGCGCGTGCGCGCTCGGATGGATTCCACGACTTGATGAACGGGGTGATCGCGAACACGGTGCCTACCGCACCGGTTGCCACCGTGGCAGCCGTCAGAAACCGGCGCCGGCTCTGATCGATTTCCTGTTCGTCGGTTACCGCAATATCGGTCATCGAAGGGTCTCCACGCTCCGTCCCGGGCCTTCGCGCTCTTGCGCAGGGTTAAGCTTGTGACGATCTCCGGGAAGCAGCGCATTATACACACGCATGACCCCGCAAAGACTCGGCCGCGCAGTTGTCTTCCTCTCCGGATCGATCGTCGGTGGGCTGGCCCTGGCCTTCCTGATCGTGTTTGCGCGACCCGAGCTGCTGCGCGCGCCGCCGGCCGCGGCCGCGCCGTCACCCGCCGTTGCCGTGCCGGCGACTGTACCGGCAGTGACGCCGCCCATGCCTGCAGCCGTGGTCAGCTACGCAGATGCGGTAGCGCGCGCGGCACCGGCCGTCGCAAATATTTATTCGGAGCGGCTGGTCAAGGAGCGCCTGCCGCCCGCCACGCTCGGCGAACTCTTCGGCGATGTCATGCCACGCTACCGCCAGCGCATCGAGCAGACGCTCGGCTCGGGCGTCATCGTCGACCTGGCCGGGCACATCGTCACCAACCACCATGTCATCGACAACGCGGAACGCGTCAGCGTGCAGCTCGCGGATGGGCGGCAGGCCGTTGCAAGCATCGTCGGGCGCGACCCCGATACCGACCTCGCGGTCCTGAGGGTTGATCTGGGTCGAATGCCGGTCATGCCGCTCGGCCGCTCCGATCAGCTGCGCGTCGGCGACGTCGTGCTCGCGATCGGCAACCCCGTCGGGCTCACGCAGTCCGTCACCCAGGGCATCGTGAGTGCCACGGGTCGTGGTCAGCTCGGCGTCGCAACCTTCGAGAACTTCATCCAGACCGACGCGCCGATCAATTTCGGCAATTCGGGCGGCGCGCTCGTCAATTCGAATGGCGAACTGATCGGCATCAACACGGCGGTGCTCGCCAAGAACCTCGGCGTCGAGGGCATCGGCTTTGCAATCCCCGTGAACCTGGTGCGCGGCGTGATGCAGGAGATTCTCGAGCACGGCCGCGTGATCCGCGGCTCGATCGGCGTGGCACTGGCCGAAGTCGATGAACGGGAGGCGCGCGCACTCGGCCTTGCGCGCTCCGGAGTCGTCATCACCAACCTGATCGCAGGCAGCCCCGCGGTGGCGGCCGGCCTTCTGCCCGGCGACATCGTCACGGGCGTCGCGGGCAACGCCATTCACAACCAGCAGGAAGCGCTGACACGAATCGCGGCCTCGAAGCCGGGGGACACGCTCACGCTGACGATCCTGCGCGGCAACGCGGAACTCGCGGTGCCCGTGAAAGTGACCGAACGGCGGGCGACGGGAGGCGGGCGATGAGCTGCGGGCGGCGGGCCCGGGCGGGAGCGTGGCATCCGGTTTCTCGCGGGTCGGGCGCGCCGTCTGCGACGGCGTTCCCTCGTCGCGGCGGCGCCCGGCGCATGGGGGCATCAGAATCGGAGAATACAGTAGACGCCGGGCGCAGCTCGCCGCTCCTCGGCGCCCTCCACGCTCGGCACCGGATGCCACGCTCCCGCTCGGGCTCGGCGCCGGCTGCTCTTCTCGGGCGTCAGGCTACGAGCGACGTGCCAGAGGCGTGGAGATTCATCCGCCAACGAGCGTGGAGAGTGCCGAGGGGCGGCGGACAGAGCGAGGCGACCGCGAGGGTTCTGCTCCCGCACATCTCATGCGCCGCGCGCCCGCCCGGGCCCGCCGCCCGCAGCCCGCCGCGCCCTCAGCCCGGCACGCGCCTGATCTGCGCCCCGAGTTGCGACAGCTTCTCCTCGATCGTCTCGTAGCCGCGATCGATGTGGTAGATGCGCTCGATGTCAGTCCGCCCCTGCGCCACGAGACCT
>CAUJHX010000162.1 GCA_963204795.1 Pseudomonadota bacterium
GGCATGGATGCCAATCTCAAGCGCCTCGGCGCTGTGGTCGGTCTGTCCGTGAAAGACCGTGACCTGACGACGCCACCGGCCAGCCCGGCCAACGGCGACCGCTACCTGATTCCTGCCGCTGCCACCGGCGTGTGGGCAGGCAAGACCAACCAGATCGCCGCACGCATCGCAGATGCATGGGAGTACCACACGCCGAAGATCGGCTGGCTTTGCTACATCGAGGACGAAGCCAAGCTCTCGGCCTTCAAGTCCACCGGCTGGAGCGCAGGCATCGCCATCTAATCCGAAGTTCCCCGGCCAGACTGGCTGAGTAGCCCCGATTTCCTGAGTCGGTTCAAGGAGTTGGGGCTCTTTCGCAGGGTGCGTTGTGTAGCCATGTAATACGCCTTGCATTCTCGGTGCAGGCGTGTAACATGCACCCATGCATATCGACGTCGTCCCGAACCGCGAATCGCGACCCACGTACTTGCTGCGCGAGTCCTTCCGAGAGGGCACATCGGTGCGCAAGCGGACTCTGGCGAACCTTTCGTCGCTCTCGGACGCACAGATCGCCGCGATCCGTCGCGTGCTGCGCGGCGAAGCGCTGTGTGCGCCGGCCAGTCTGTTCGAGGTGATCGCCTCGCGCCCGGCGGGGCACGTTCAGGCGGTCACCGTAGCCATGCGCGGGCTCCAGATCGAGCGCCTGCTAGCCGCCCGCGCCTCGCCTGAACGCGATCTCGTGCTCGCCATGATCGCCGCACGCATCGTCAGTCCCAACACCAAGCTGGCCACCACCCGCCAGTGGCACAGCACGACGCTGGCCGAGGACTTCGGCGTGGCCGATGCCGACGAGGACGATCTGTACGGCGCCATGGACTGGCTGCTCGCCCACCAGGACTCGATCCAGAAGAAGCTCGCCACGCGTCACCTCGAGCAGGGCGGTCTGGTGCTCTACGACCTCTCCTCGAGCTACTTCGAGGGCCTGACGTGCCCTCTGGCCAAGCTGGGCTACAGCCGCGACGGCCGGCGCGGCATGCTGCAGGTCAACTATGGGCTGCTGACCGATGCGCGGGGTTGCCCCGTGGCCGTATCGGTCTACGAGGGCAACGTCTCCGACAGCCAGACCTTGGTGCCCGAGGTCGAGCGGCTGCGCTCGAGTTTCGGCATCGAGCGGATGGTGATGGTGGGCGACCGCGGCATGATCAGTTCCAAGGCGATCGGGGAGTTGCGCCAGAGCGCGGGCCTGGACTGGATCACGGCGCTCAAGAGCACGTCGATCCGCGGCCTGCTCGAGCAGGGGCACCTGCAACTGGGGCTGTTCGACGAGCGCAACCTGGTGGAGATCGACTCGCCGGACTATCCGGGCGAGCGCCTGATCGCGTGCCGCAATCCGCAGTTGGCCAAGCTGCGTGCGCACAAGCGCGAGGATCTGCTCGGGTGCACGCAACGCAACCTGGAGAAGGTCCAGCAGCGGGTGGCCGCGGGTAAGCTCGTGGGGCGCGAGCGGATCGGCGTGGCGGTGGGCCGCGTGATCAACCAGTACAAGGTGGCCAAGCACTTCGAGCTCGACATCGAGGACGGCTCGCTGCGTTGGAGGCGCGACGAGCGCAGCATCCGCGCTGAGGCCGCGCTCGACGGGATCTACATCATCCGCACCTCGGTCCCGGCCGATCGTATGGACGGGCCCGATTGCGTTCGCAACTACAAGTCGCTGGCCAGCGTCGAGCGGGCGTTCCGATCACTGAAGACGGTCGACCTGAAAGTGCGTCCGATCCACCATCGCACCGCCGATCGGGTGCGCGCGCACATCCTGCTGTGCATGCTCGCCTACTACGTCGAGTGGCACATGCGCGAGGCCTGGCGCGAACTGATGTTCGCCGACACCGAATTGCGCGCGAAGGCCACGCGCGACCCCGTGGCGCCGGCCAGGCGCTCGGCCGCGGCGCTCACCAAGATCGCCGTGCGTGAACTCGACGACGGCTCGCCCGTGCACAGTTTCCAGACGATGCTCGGCGACCTGTCGAGCATCGTGCGCAACACGTGCCGCACACCCGAGGCAGCCGAGGGCGAGCCCACCTTCGAGGTCGTCACGACCGCAAGCCTCGCACAGCGGCGCGCGCTCGATCTCGTCGCCAACATCCGACCGTAGACAGAACGCGCATCCTGCCACTCGCCTCAACCCATTGAGGCAAAAGGAAAATCCGCGTGTTGCCGGCGGGAACTTCGGTCTAATTTCCCTTCTTCGTACCCACCAGAAACCCGCCCACGAGGCGGGTTTCGCATTTCTGGAGACCGCAATGACAGACCCCGAACAACAAGATCCTGCGCTCGTCGAGAACATGCTGCTCTTGCGCCGCGAGGACTTCGACGAACTGCTGGACCGCGCCGCTGAACGCGGAGCCGAACGTGTCCTGACCCACCTTGGCCTGGAAAACGGCCACGCCGCACGCGACATCCGCGAATTGCGCGACCTGCTGGAAGCCTGGCGGGATGCACGCCGCACGGCTTGGCAGACCACCGTCAAGGTCATCACCACCGGCATCCTGGCCGCACTGCTGGTCGGAGCCGCCATCAAGTTGAAACTGATGGGAGGCGCGCAATGATCGAGACTTTGCTCGGTGGCCTCCTCGGTGGGGCCTTCCGCCTCGCACCTGAAATCCTCAAGTGGCTCGACCGCAAAGGCGAGCGCGGCCATGAACTGGCGATGCAGGACAAGGCACTGGAGTTCGAGAAGCTGCGTGGCGCGCAGCGAATGTCGGAAATCGACGCGGGTGCCGATGCCGCGTGGAACGTCGGAGCCATCGAAACGCTGCGCGAAGCCGTTCGTACTCAGGGCGAGAAAACCGGGGTTCGCTGGGCCGATGCCTTGTCTTGCAGCGTGCGCCCCGTCATCACCTACTGGTTCATGGCCCTGTACTGCGCCGCCAAGACGGCCGCTTTCGCGGCAGCCTTGACGGCTGGCGCTGGCTGGGGCACGGCCATCCTGCATGCCTGGACGGAGGCCGATCAGGCGCTGTGGGCCGGGGTGCTGAACTTCTGGTTCCTCGGGCGCGTGTTTGACCGGGTGCGGCCGTGATCGAGGTACCCAAAGCGGCCATCGAACTGGCCAAGCGCTTCGAGGGGTTTGAGCGCAAGGTTAAGCGCGGAATAGAGATCACCGCCGTTCCCTATATCTGCCCCGCAGGCTTCTGGACGATTGGTTACGGTCATCTCTGCGATCCCAAGCACCCGCCGATCACCGAGGCCGAAGCAGAAGCATATCTGGCCCGCGACCTGCGAACGGCGCTGGTCGCCACGCTGCGCCACTGCCCGGTGCTGGCCACCGAGCGCGACGGACGGCTGGCAGCCATCGTGGACTTCACCTTCAACCTCGGCGGCGGGCGGCTGCGTATTTCGGCCCATCGTGACCGCCCGTTTCGGCAACGTGACCGCGCATTTCGGCCGAATGTGACCGCGCGTTTCGGCGCATCGTGACCGGCCGTTTCGGCAACGTGACCGAACGTTTCGGCGATCGTGACCGGTGCTCCGGCGCCGGTGCGGCATTGAGTAGAGATCTGGATCCTGGCCCGTACCCTCGGCGGTTTTGCCCGCAGGAGGGAGACGGTGCCGAAACCACGGATGGCTCTACGCATGATCAAGGACGTGATTCGATTGAAGTGGGAGGCGCAGCTCTCCCACGAGAGCATTGCCGCCGCGCTGGGCGTCTCGAAGGGCGCGGTGACCAAGTACCTGGGGTTGGCCAGCGCCGCCGGGCTGGACTGGGAGACGGTGCGCGAGTGCGACGAGCGCCAGCTTGCCGCGCGGCTTCTGCCGCGCGCGCCGGCCACCTCGCCCTTCGTCGAGCCCGACTGGGGTCGGGTGCACCGCGAACTCGACCGCAAGGGCGTGACGCTGATGCTGCTGTGGGAGGAGTATGTTGCCGCCCACCCGCACGAGCGCACGTGGCGCTACACGCAGTTCTGTGAGCACTACAAGGCGTTCGCACGGCGCCTGAAGCGTTCGATGCGCCAGCACCGGCGCGCCGGCGAGAAGCTGTTCATCGACTTCGCCGGCCCCACCGTCGCGCTGCACGGCGGCGGGCGTGCCCAGGTGTTCGTCGCGGCGATGGGCGCCTCGAGCTACACCTTCGCCTGCGCCACGGGCGCGCAGAAGCTCGAGGACTGGGTCGAGTGCATGGTGCGCGCGCTCGCCTTCTACGGCGGCGTGCCGCAGCTGATCGTGCCCGACAACGCGCGTGCGGTCATCGTCGATCCGAACCGCTACGAGCCACGCGCTGCCGACACCGTGCGCGACCTTGCCCGCCACTACGGCACCTCGGTGCTGCCGGCCAGGCCCCGCTCGCCGCGCGACAAGGCCACCGCGGAGAGCTCGGTGCAGGTGGTGACCCGCTGGATCCTTGCGCGCCTGCGCCACGAGCGCTTCGAGAGCGTCGCGCAGGCCGATGCGGCGATCGCGGCGCTGCTGCCGTCGCTGAACGATCGCCCGTTCCAGAAGCTGCCCGGCTCGCGCGCGAGCGTGTTCACTGAGCTCGATCGTCCGGCGCTCATGCCCCTGCCGCCCACCCGCTACGAGCTCGCCCGCTTCAAGACGGTGAAGGTGCACATCGACTACCACGTCGAGATCGACGGCCACCGCTACAGCGTGCCGCACGCGCTCGTGGGCCAGCAGCTGGAGGCGCGCCTGACGCAACGCGGCGTGGAGCTGCTGCTGCGCGGCAACCGCGTGGCCAGCCACGCGCGCTCGGCTCGCCGCGGCGGCTTCACGACGATCGAGGCGCACATGCCCGCGGCGCACCGCGCCCACCTCGAGTGGACCCCGCAACGCCTGATCGAGTGGGGCCGGCGCATTGGCGTGGCGACCGGCGAGGTCGTCACGCGGCTGCTCGCGCACAACAAGCACCCCGAGCACGGCTACCGCGCCTGCCTGGGGCTGCTGGGGCTTGCCAAGCGCTATGGCAACGCGCGGCTCGAGGCGGCCTGCGAGCGCACGCTGGCGCTGGGCGCCTTCAAGTACCGCCACGTGCGCGACGTGCTCGCGAACAACCGCGACCGGCTCGACCCCCAAGGCACCGACTCCGGCTGGACGAGCCCGCTGCACGCCCACGTGCGCGGCCCCGGCTACTACCAATGACATCGAATCCACCGAGGACACCGACCATGCTCGATCACGCCACCGTCGCCAACCTGCGCACGCTCAAACTGACCGGCTTCGCCGAGGGGCTGCTCGAACAGATGGGCCAACCCGAGACGCTCGCCATGAGCTTCGAGGAGCGGCTCGCCCTGCTCGTGGATCGCGAGCTCAACGCACGCAGCGATCGCAAGCGTGCGCGGCTGCTGCAGCGCGCGCAGCTGAAGTACCCCAACGCCACCGTCGAGGACGCCGCGTTCGGCGAGGTGCGCGGCATCGATCGCAAGACGCTCACGAGTCTGGCGCTCTCGGGTTGGGTCGAGCGCGGCGACACGGTCCTGTTCGGCGGCGCCACGGGCCTGGGCAAGACGTGGCTGGCCTGCGCGCTTGCGCAGTACGCCTGCCGGCGCGGGCACAGCGCGCTGTACCTGCGCGCACCGCGCCTGCCCGAGGAGCTGCGCGTGCTGCACGGCGCCGGGGGCTTCGGCAAGTGGCTCGCGCAGCTCGCCCGCACCGACGTGCTGATCCTCGACGACTGGGGCACCGGCAACATCGACGCGACCACGCGCAACGACCTGCTCGAGATCATCGACGACCGGGCCGGCCACCGGGCGACGATCATCGCCCACCAGTTGCCCGTGGAGCA
>CAUJHX010000163.1 GCA_963204795.1 Pseudomonadota bacterium
GCGGTGATCGCCACTACGCTCGTGCTGTGCGCCGTGTTCCTGCCGGTCTCGTACATGGAGGGCAACGTCGGACGCCTCTTCGGCGAGTTCGGCGTCACGGTGGCCGCCGCGGTCGCGTTTTCCGCGCTGATTGCGCTGACGCTGACGCCGATGATGGCGTCGAAGCTCTTCACGGAAGGGTTGCACCGCGGTCGACTGGCTCATGCAGTCGATGCGCTCTTTCACGAGGCAGCCGCCGCGTACGAAAGACTCGTGCGTCGTTCGCTGGCGGGTCGTGGTCCGCTGATCGTGCTCGGTGCCGCGAGCGCCTTCACGGCGCTGATTGTCGCGCTGATGATCGCCGGCAAGCCCGTACCGTGGCTGAAGCTTCCCGTGACATTCGCACCGATCGAGGATCGCGCGATGCTGTTTGCGCGGCTCACCGCGCCAGAGGGTTCGAGCCTTGCCTACCTCGACCGCCACATGCGCGAGCTCGAGACCATCATGACGGATGAAGTCGCGCGCGGCAACGCGAAGCGTGTGATCACCCGTTCGGGTGGTTTCGGCCGGCAGGGTGAGGTGAGCAATGGCATCGCCTACCTGCCGCTGACGTTGTGGGCAGAGCGCAAGGATTCCGCGGCAGAGATCGCGGCGCGCGTGAACCAGCGCGTGGCGGACCTGCCGGGCCTGCGCATCGTCGTGATCCAGCCACCGGGCCTCGGGGTGCGTGGCGGAGGCAAGCCGCTGCAGGTCGTGCTCGGCGGCAGCGACTATGACGAACTCGCCGCGTGGCGCGACAAGGTCATGGCGCGGTTGCAGACGGACACGCGCATCATCGCGCTCGAGTCCGACTATCTCGAGCGCAAGCCGCAGATCGCAGTGCGGATCGATCGCAACAGGGCAGCCGACCTCGGCGTCTCGCTCGCGGCGGTGGGGCACACACTCGAGACGATGCTCGGATCGCGCATCGTGACGACTTTCCTGCGCGGCGGCGAGGAGTACAACGTCGTCGTCCAGGCGCGCGACGACGAGCGTGCTTCGGTGAACGACCTCGGCGACATCTACGTGCGTTCGACGACGACCGGCATGCTGATACCGCTTTCGGCGCTCGTACAGGCGGAGGAAGTCGCGGGACCCAATGAGCTGAAGCGCTTCGATCGGCTGCGATCGATCACGCTGTCGGCCAACCTCGCGCCCGGTTACTCGCTCGGGGAAGCGCTCGACGACGTGGAGCGCGTCATCCGCGAGGAGGTGCCGCAGGGCGTCACGATCAACTACGACGGCGAGTCGCGCGAGCTGAAGCAGTCGGGCGGCAAGCTGTGGCTGACGTTCGGTTTTGCACTCCTGATTGTCTATCTCGTGCTCGCGGCCCAGTTCGAGAGCTTCGTCCACCCGCTCGTGATCCTCGCCACGGTGCCGCTCGCGTTGTCGGGCGCGCTCGTCGGGCTGTGGCTCTTCGGGTCCTCCATCAACGTCTTCAGCCAGATCGGCGCGATCATGCTGATCGGCATCGCCTGCAAGAACGGCATCCTGATCGTCGAGTTCGCGAATCAGCTGCGCGACCGCGGCGTCGCCTTCGTCGATGCCGTCGTGCAGGCGGCAACCATCCGCCTGCGGCCGGTGCTCATGACCAGCCTCTGCACGGCCTGCGGCGCAATACCCCTGATGCTTGCCTCGGGAGCGGGGCAGGAGAGTCGCCAGTCGATCGGCTCGGCGGTGTTCTTCGGAACGGTTTTCTCCCTCGCCCTGACACTGCTGGTGGTGCCGGCGCTCTACATGCTGATCGCCCGCAACACCCGCTCCCCGCACTACGTGAGCGGTCTGATAGACAAGCTTGCGGGCGCCGTGTCAACTGTGCCGTCTACAGACAAGCCGTTGAAATTGAAGGATTAATCTCCCTGTCAAACCGTCCGGGGGCCGACCGGCGGGTACAATGGGGGCGTCCCCCGACCCCAACCGGTGCCCCGTGTCAGCCACGCCCTATCAGCAGCTCGAGCAGGAATGGAAGCGCCTCCACGCCTTCCGTGGTGCGCTCGCGCTGCTGCGCTGGGATGCGGCGGTGATGATGCCGAAGGGCAGCGCTGCCATCCGCGGCGAGCAGCTGGCGGCGCTCGAGACCGAGCACCACACCCTCCTGACGTCGCCCCGGATCAGTCGCCTGCTCGACCGGGCACAGGCGAACGCCCAGGGGCTCGACGAATGGCGACTCGGGAACCTGCGCGAGATGCGCCGGCAGCGTGACCACGCGATCGCAACCCCGGTGTCGCTCGTGTCCCGGCTTGCGCGTGCTACCTCGATAGCGGAGGTCAAGTGGGTCGAAGCGCGCCGCGCCAACGATTTCGCGATCTTCTCTCCGCACCTCGCGGAGGTGTTGCACCTCGTGCGCGACAAGGCACAGCTCCTCGGCCAGGCGCTGAAACTTGCGCCCTATGACGCGCTGATCGACGAATTCAGCCCCGGCGTGACGATGACGGACATCGACGCGATGTTCAAGGCACTCTCGCGCCGCCTGCCGGGACTCATCCGCGAGACGATGGCGCTGCAGGCGAAGCACCCGCCGTTGCCGATCTCCGGCAAGTTCCCGGTAGCGAAGCAGCGTCAGCTGGTCATCGAGATCATGAAGACTGTCGGCTTCCCTTTCGACGGTGGACGGGTCGACGAGAGCGAGCATCCGTTCACGGAAGGCGTGCCGGGCGATATCCGCGTCACGACACGCTACGACGCAGACGACCTGTTCTCGGGCGTGCTCGGTGCCATGCACGAGACGGGCCACGCGATGTACGACCTCGGCCTGCCGCGCGAGTGGCGTGACCAGCCGGTCGGGCGCGACCGCGGCATGGCGATCGAGGAGAGCCAGTCGCTGCTGATCGAGATGATCGTGTGTCGCAGCCGGCCGTTCGTCCATTATCTCCTGCCGCTCCTGCAGAAGCACTTCGGTGTGAGCGGCCCCGAATGGGACCCGGAGAACGTCTACGCGCATCTGACGCGCGTGCGACGCGGTCTGATCAGGGTGGACGCCGACGAGCTGACCTACGCGCTGCACATCCAGCTGCGCTATGAACTCGAGAAGAAGCTGCTCGACGGTTCGCTCGCGATACGCGAGCTGCCCGATGCCTGGGCCGGCTTCATGAAGGCGCGGTTCGACGTGCGTCCGACCACGCAGCAGGAGGGCTGTCTGCAGGACATCCACTGGGCGGTGGGTTCCTTCGGGTACTTCCCCTCGTACGCGCTGGGTTCCGCCATCGCGGCCCAGCTCTTCGAGAAGCTGCGCGGGGATGTGCCGGCCCTCGACGGGCAGATCGCCCGCGGCGAGTTTGCGGGGCTCTTCGGCTGGCTGCGCGAGAACGTGCACAGCCTGGGCTCGAGGGTGTCGACCCAGGAGCTGCTGAAGCTCGCGACCGGCAAGCCGCTGACGGCGGCCGCTTCGCTGCGTTACCTCGAAGGCAAGTACCTCGAAGACCCCGCCTCGCGCAGCGCCGCCGCGTAACATGGCGGCCATGGCCGCAACTGCCCCCTCAGATTCGAACACCTCGAAGCGACTCGCTGCGCAGCTGCGTGGCCTCGTCGGCAAGGCGATCGAGGACTTCAGGATGATCGAGCCCGGCGATCGCGTGCTCGTCTGCCTCTCCGGCGGCAAGGATTCCTACACGCTGCTCGACCTGCTGCTGTCACTGCAGCGCAGCGCGCCGGTCGAGTTCGAACTCGCTGCCGCCAACCTGGACCAGAAACAGCCGGGCTTTCCCGCCGATGTCCTGCCCGACCACTGCCGGACGCTCGGCGTGCCCTTTCACCAGATCGAGCAGGACACCTACAGTGTCGTGAAGCGGGTGATCCCCGAGGGGCGCACCCTGTGCGGCCTGTGCTCGCGCTTGCGGCGCGGTGCGCTGTACCGGTTCGCGGCGGAGAACGGCTTCACGAAGATCGCGCTCGGGCACCATCGCGACGACATCGTCGAGACGCTCTTCCTCAACCTCTTCCACGGCGGACGGCTGAAGGGCATGGCACCGAAGCTCGTGTCGGACGACGGGCGCAACATCGTCATCCGTCCGCTCGCTTATGTGCCGGAGCGCGAGATCGAACGCTACGCGCGCGCGCGTGCCTTCCCGATCATTCCCTGCCGGCTGTGCGGCTCGCAGGACAACAACCAGCGGCTGGCAGTGAAGCGCATGCTGGAAGGCTGGGAACGCGAGCATCCGGGGCGCGTCGCGTCGATTTTCTCCGCACTGACCCAGGTCGAACCCGCGCATCTCGCCGACACGAAGTTGTACGATTTCGCGTCGCTCACCCGCAAGCCGCAGTGAGCACTCTCCTGCCGCTTGCGAACGCGTACTGGGTGCAGCGCGACCGCTGGCTCGCGGGCGAATACCCGGGTGCCGCCACGCGCGAGGAAACGCAGGCGCGCCTCGCCGCCCTCATCGCGCTCGGCATCGACACCTTCGTCGATCTCACGACCCCGGGCGAGTTGCCGGCCTACGATGCGCAGCTTGCGCCTGGCGTGCTGCACATCAGAAAGCCGATTCCCGACCACGGCCTGCCGCTCGAGCCGGAGCACATGGGCGAGATCATC
>CAUJHX010000164.1 GCA_963204795.1 Pseudomonadota bacterium
AGAACGACAAGGTGGCACGCTTCGAGAAAGTGAACGTCGCCACCCCTGTCATCGTGCCGACGACGCCCGCGCCGAAAGCGCCCGCACCCGACGCGGCCGCTGCTTCGCAGGGCGGCAGCGCAGGCTGACGCGCGCAGCGCGAGCTGCGGGCTAGGGGCTGCGGGCAACGGGCCAGAAGCGCGGGTTTGTTGCGCGCGGCACGTGCACGTCCCTCTTGCCGGCGTGTCAACAGGCGGACAAGTGGGCCCGTTGTCCGGTGGTTGACACCATCCGCGCGGGATACACGACAGCGGGCGGAGCGCCTCTTGCCCGTCGCCCTCAGCCCGAAGCCCGCCCCCGGCGCTTGGCGCCCGCCGCACGCTCCCTGCGCGCGGCGCGCGGATCCACCGCGAGCGGCCGGTAGATCTCGATGCGATCGCCGTCGGCGAACACGCATGCGCGCTCGCAAACGACGCCGAATATGCCGACGGTCGCGCTCTCCCACGCAATGTCCGACGCGCTGGTCGCGATGAGCCGCGCAGCGGCCAGCGCGTCGGCCACCGTCGCATCCACGGGCAATTCGAGCGGCCAGAGCCACTGCGTGCCGGCAAGCGCGTAGGCGACGGTACAGCGCTTCACGCCGCCGTGAATCACGTTGCCACCGTGCGGGCGCGCGCGACGAACGCATCGACCAGTGAGCCTGCCGTCTCCTCGAACATCGGCTCGAACACGACCGCCGTCAGCCGGTTCGCGAACGCAAAGCGCAATGTCAGCGCAATGCGCGTGCCGGCATCCCCGATGGGCGTGAGGGTCCAGATGCCGTGCAGTTCCTTGAAGGGCCCGCGCAGGTGTTCCATCGTGACGCTGCGCCCCGGGTCGAGCGTGTTGCGCGTCGTGAATTCGGTGTGCAGCGGGCCACGGCGCACACCGAGCGTGGCGATGATCTCGCGCTCGCTGCGCGACTCGATCACCGCGCGCGTGCACCACGGCACGAACTGCGGGTATGCCTCGATGTCGTTGATCAGGGCATAGATGAGGTCAGGCGGCTTGCCGATGAGCGCCGAGCGTGTCAATTCCCGCATGGTGCAATTGTCTACAATACGGCGTGGCAAAGGAAAAGACCGACAAGCCGATCGCGGAGAACCGCAAGGCACGCTTCGATTATTTCATCGAGGACCGCTACGAGGCGGGGCTTGCGCTCGAGGGCTGGGAAGTGAAGGCGATGCGCGCGGGACGCGCGAACCTCACCGAGGCCTATGTCTATCTGAGGAACGGCGAAGCCTTCCTGATCGGCGCGCACGTCACGCCCCTCAACACGACCTCGACCCATATCCACGCCGACCCCACCCGCACGCGCAAGCTCCTGCTCGCGCGCAGCGAGATCGATCACCTGATCGGCGCCGTCGAACGGCGTGGCTACACGATCGTGCCCCTCGACCTGCACTGGAAGGGCGGCCGCGCGAAGCTCGACATCGGACTCGCGAAGGGCAAGAAGCAGCACGACAAGCGCGCGACCGAGAAGGACCGCGACTGGAAGCGCGACAAGGCGCGCCTCATGAAGCGGGGCTGATCGTGGGCCGCGCCGACTACGCGATCCTCGGTGCGGGTGCGATCGGTTCGGTGCTCGGCGCCCATCTCGCCCGCGCCGGCCACGCCGTTGCGCTGCTCGCGCGCGGTGAACGGGCCGCGCAGGTCGAACGCGATGGGCTCGTCATCCGCGGGCTGGCCGAGTTCGCGGTGCCGATGGCGGTTCTGCGCGAGCCCTTGGCGCTCGAATCGGCACGGGTCCTGATCGTCGCCACCAAGACGCCGGGCACGGCCGCCGCCCTTGCCGCCCTGCGCCACGCCAATTTCGACTCCGTGCTCTCGATCCAGAACGGCCCCGGCAAGAACGACCTGCTCGCGCAGGCCTTCGGTCCGCAGCACGTGCTCGGCGCGCTCGCCGACACGAGCGCCGAACTGCTCGCGAGTGGCGAAGTGCTCTTTACCCGCAATGTGAATGTCGTCATCGGCGAATTGCCGTCCGGCACCAGCGAACGTACGCAACGCATCGCGCGCGAAATCGACGCCGCGGGCGTGCGCTGCGTGGAATCGGCGCAAATGCTGTCGCGCGAGTGGTCCAAGTTCTGCGCGTGGACCGGCCTCATGGCCGTATCCGTGACGACGCGCCTGCCCACCTGGCGATTCCTCTCCGATCCGGACTCCGCGCTCGTCATCGTGCGGCTCGTACGCGAGACGGCGCGCCTCGCGCAAGCCCTTGGCGTCGACATCACGGATGAATCGGTGCTGCCGGTCGCGGGCATTGCGCGCGGCAGCGAGGAAGAGGCGCTCGCGCTTGTCCGGGCCGTGGGCGCGCGGTATCAGACCATGGCGCCCAACCACCGCATGTCGTCATTGCAGGACATCGACAACCGCCGCCCGCTCGAAGTGCATGAAACGCTCGGATACGCCATGGTGAAGGCGGCAGAACTGGGTCTCGAATTGCCGCTGCTCGGCGCCTGCTATCACCTCGTCGCCGCGCTCGATCCGGCGCGGTGCGCCCACGGGTCTTGAAACGGCGGCGATCGGCTATACTGAAGGGGTACCTGTTTGGGGGCGACCGGTTTCGACGTGGGTTGCGAACCTTCAGGGGCGTACCGAGGCGCATGGCCCTCGTTAAACACTGTGCAAAAACTTAGTTGCCAACGACGACAACTACGCTCTGGCGGCTTAATCCCGCCTAACCTCTGACCACTCGGTGCCTGTGCCGGTGAACCAGGGGACGCGCTCACAGGATCGCGGCTCACCGTGCGACGGGGTGGGTTTGCTAAGAGACACCGTCTGCTGGCCGAGCGTCTTCCCTGCTCCTCGGGTAGCGTGAGGCGAGAATCAATGAGAGAGCTACGTACGTAGATCCTGGAGTCTAGGACTTGCGGACGGGGGTTCGATCGATGGTCGCGCCGGCTCGCGAGAGCCGGATGAAAACGGAGCTCACATCGGTGAACCCGTCGGTGCACTCGGCCTGCTGCGAGCGCACCACGGCAACGCCGAGGGGTAGCAAGAGGGCCAACCTCAGGGCTGCCCTGTAGAGACTCATGGACTCGCTGAGGGCCGCACGGCCCGGAGCGGGCCCCAGGATTCGCCGCGCTGGATGAGGCGCTGCGGATAACACGCTCCGCATCCAGACGCCGGCCCTTGCGGCATCGGGATGAAGGCATAGTCCAGCCCGCTGCGAAAGCAGTGGATCAGCTGTCCCCCCGCCTCCACCAACCGAAGTCCTTCCCCGGCCGCAGGGCCGGGGAAGGCGGTACCAGCGGCACCTTTCTGAGTGATCACCACACATTCTCGACGTGCATCGCCGCGTACCTCGCGGTAGCAATGGTTGATGGCACAAACCAGTAGTGTCCGGACGTTAATGGGCGATGCGTCCGTAACAGGTTGATCCGCGTGGGATAAATTGCGATGGTCTCTGGTCTCGATTTCGACTTCGATAAGCGCGGGTGCGACCCTGCGAAGCCCTTGTTCGCGGACGTTTCCCATGCACTCTGGCAAGCTGGTTTTCGCGCAGGTGACGAGCCATCTGCCGCTCTCGACGTTTCGCCGCTGCGTGACGGCGTACGGTGGCGAGCACAAGGTCAAGAGCTTCTCGTGTCTCGAGCAGTTTCTCTGCCTGGCGTTTGCGCAGCTGACGTACCGCGAGAGTTTGCGGGACATCGAAGCCTGCCTCAGAGCGCAGAGCGACAAGCTCTATCACATGGGGATCCGCAGCCGGATCTCGCGCAGCACTCTGGCCGATGCGAACGAGGTGCGCGACTGGCGCATCTACGCGGCCTTCGCTCAGCGCCTGATCGCAATGGCTCGGAAGCTGTATCTCGACGAGCCGTTCGGCGTGAATCTGAACGAGACGGTCTACGCGCTCGACGCCACGACCATCGATCTGTGCCTCTCGGTCTTTCCCTGGGCGCCGTTTCGCGCGACGAAGGCGGCCGTGAAGCTGCACACGCTGCTCGATCTGCGCGGCAATATCCCGGCATTTATCCACATCAGCGACGGCAAGATGCACGACGTCAACGTCCTCGATCAGCTGCTGCCGGAAGCCGGCGCCTTCTACGTCATGGATCGGGGCTACCTGGATTTCGAGCGGCTCTTTCGGCTGCATACCGCCGGCAGCTTCTTTGTCACCCGCGGCAAGTCGAACCTGAAGGCTCAACGTCGCTATTCGCGTCCCGTCGATCGTCGTACCGGACTCATCTGCGATCAGACGGTCGTCCTCACGGGCTTCTACTCCAGCCAGAACTTCGAGACCCCGCTCCGCCGCATCCGCTTCAACGATCCGAAGACCGACAAGCGGCTCGTGTTCCTGACCAACAACTTCCGCCTGCCAGCCCTGACGATCACCGAGCTGTACCGCTGTCGATGGCAGGTGGAACTCTTCTTCAAGTGGATCAAACAGCATCTTCGGATCAAGCAGTTCTATGGTACGACCGAGAACGCCGTGAAGACGCAGATCTGGACCGCGGTCGCGACCTACGTTCTCGTCGCCATCGTCAAAAAGCGATTGAAGATCCAAGCCAGCCTCTACGAAATGCTACAGATCCTCAGCCTGACCATGTTCGAGCAAACCCCTTTGGATACGCTGTTTTCTCAAATCCGCGTCGGCCAAAACAATGCCGAATCACCCAACCAGCTGAATTTGTTCCACTAACGTCCGGACACTACTG
>CAUJHX010000165.1 GCA_963204795.1 Pseudomonadota bacterium
CTTGAACAACAAGATCCGCGTCATCCAGCGTCGTGCCTACGGCCTGCGTGATGAGGAATACCTCCGCCTGAAGATCCTCACCTGCATGCTGCCGGCGCTCTGAAATCATGCAAAAGTACCCACACTATTCTGCGAAGAGCCAGAATACTATTGAGCGTCCCTGTTGGCACGTCCACTCCCAATTTCCCTGCAACCGTCACGGTTCCGGGCTTGTTGCCGTGCTGAAACTGGCGATGACTGCCCTTCGTACGCACGTGCTTCCAGCCGTCCTGTTGCAACATGCGTATGACTTCGCGAACCTTCACCGCGGCGCACCCTTCGGTAGCAGCCTAACTACCGAGCTGAGCGCGCCGCGCGCTGAGCTGTTGGAATGGCACTTTATCAACCACGGCTGCGCTCCAGCGGCTTGTTATGCGGCATGCGTGAAGGGCTCCCCGAAGCTCCCCATGGCTCCTTGTCACCGAGAGTAGGCTTCGACTCGGCGCTCGGCAATGGCGGCTCCCCGAAGCTGAGACGGTCGGGTCATGTTGAGGTAGCGGCGCATCGCGCCAAAGCCAGTAGTTCGAGCGCGGATGCTTCTACGTGCGATGGCTGCCGCGATCGGGCGCCGCCGATCGAAGCCGCCCCGTGCGATGAGCTCTAAGACTCCGGTGAATTGCTGCTCTTGAAGCTCATGCGGCATAACTATCAATTAGGTGGACGAAGTGCTGCAATGAATCGCGGCAAATGCGCGAAATAATCTGCTGGCGCCGAAGTCGGGCCTTTGATTTGCTTGGCGAAAGTGACATGCAGTTCGGCATAATCCCCCGTACCCGATCCTACTCCCCTTCACGGACTCCCCGCCACCTCCCGCACTCTTGCCGGCGCCCGATGCACCTGCCGTTCAGTACAATGCGGAGCCTACCCCCTCACCCGCTGGAGGCCGTTGGATTCGGTGCTTGTCTCGATGCCTGGAGTACCGACGGCTTCCCTTGGATAGCAGAGCAACACTAAATGGCTGCTGACTACGAAAAACTTGGTGCTTTCTATCTCGGCCGACCCTACGACGCAGAAGCGAAGACGACAGCACCCGAACCGCTGCTGTACGACTCGCGCGATCTGACGACTCATGCCGTTTGCGTCGGCATGACGGGAAGCGGCAAGACGGGGTTATGCCTCGCGCTGCTGGAGGAGGCCGGTATCGACGGTGTGCCTGCGATCTGCATCGATCCGAAGGGCGACCTCGCGAATCTGCTGCTCACCTTCCCGGAGCTTACCCCCGGCGATTTCGCCGCGTGGGTCGATCCGGCCGACGCGAAGCGCAAGGGCCTCAGCGTGCCGGACTACGCGGCCTCGGTCGCGAGTACCTGGCGCAAGGGCCTCGCGGACTGGGACCAGACGCCGGTGCGCATCGCGAATCTGCGCAACGCCGTCGACCTCGCGATCTATACGCCGGGCGCGCACACCGGCTTGCCGCTGTCCGTGCTGCGCTCTCTCGATGCGCCCGCCGACGGGCTACGCGACGATACCGTGGCGCTGCGCGAGCGCGTGAGCGGAGTGGTCGGCGGGCTGCTGAGTCTCATTGGCCGCGACGCCGACCCGTTGCAGAGCCGCGAGCACATCCTCCTCTCGAACATCGTCGAGGAGGCGTGGCGCGCGGGCCGGGGTCTCGAGCTCGCCGGCCTCATCGCCGCTGTGCAGAAGCCTCCCATGGATAAGGTGGGTGCGCTCGACCTCGAGACATTTTTTCCTGCGAAGGAGCGCACCTCGCTCGCGATGGCGCTCAACAATCTGCTCGCCTCACCGGGTTTTTCGGCGTGGCTCGACGGCGATCCGCTCGATGCGCAGCGCCTGCTCTTCACGGCCGATGGCAAACCACGCATCAGCATCATTTCGATCGCGCACCTCTCAGACCCCGAGCGCATGTTCGTCGTCACACTGGTGCTGAATGAGCTTGTCGGCTGGATGCGACGCCAGTCGGGCACATCGTCGCTGCGCGCGATCCTCTACATGGACGAGATCTTCGGCTACTTCCCGCCGACTGCCGCGCCACCGTCGAAGACGCCGATGCTCACTCTCCTGAAACAGGCACGCGCCTTCGGTGTCGGCTGCGTGCTCGCAACGCAAAATCCCGTCGATCTCGACTACAAGGGCCTTGGCAACACTGGCACCTGGTTCATCGGCCGGCTGCAAACGGATCGCGACAAACAGCGCGTGCTCGACGGCCTCGAAAGCGCACTACCGGGCGGGGCGGCGGGCGGTCGCGATGCCCTCGACAAACTGATGAGCAGCCTCACGCAGCGCGTCTTCCTGATGCGCAATGTGCACGACGATGCGCCGATTCTGATGCAGTCACGCTGGGCACTCTCTTACCTGCGGGGCCCGCTCACGGGACCCGAGATTGCACGGTTGATGGCGGACAGGAAGGTTGAGAGCCGGGCAGAGGCCTCCAACTCCGCTCCGGGCGCGTTGCCGGCCCGGGAGTCTGCCACGACAGCGGCTGCCGGCCGGGCAGCAGTTCCCGCGGATGTGCGCGAATACTTCCTGACTGCCGTGCGCGGAAGCGGCGCGACAGAGTATCGGCCAATGGTGCTCGGCACCGCGAAGCTGCATTTCGTCGACTCCGGGACAAGGATCGACGCCTGGCGCACCGTCTCATTGCTCGCGCCAATCAGCGACGGCGGCAATGGCGTTGCCTGGGCGGACGGTCGATCGACAGGCGAGACGCGCCTGCCGCTCACCGATCGACCCGAAGCTGACGCACAGTTCACGCCATTGCCCGCCGCGGCGCTGCGCGCGCAGAATTACGCGGCGTGGGGCAAGTCGCTCGCGGTACACCTCTACGAGTCTGCACGCAGCGAACTGCTCAACTGCAGGGCGCTCGAACTTGCGTCGAACCCGGACGAGACTGAAGGCGACTTCCGTGCGCGCCTCGCACACGCCGCGCGCGAGCAGCGCGATGCGGCTGTGGAGAAGGTGCGCGACAAGTACGCGGTGAGGCGCACGACGTTGGCCGACCAGTTGCGGCGTGCCGAAGAGCGCGTCGGCCGCGAGCGCGGCCAGCTCGCCGAGCGGCGCACGCAGACGGCGGTATCGATCGGCTCGGCCGTGCTCGGTGCGCTCTTCGGCCGCAAGGCGATCAGTGCGAGCAGTGTCGGACGGGCGGCCACGGCGATGCGCACCGCTTCGCGAGTCGGGCGCGAGAAGGACGACGTTACGCGTGCGGAGGACAGCGTCGAGGTGTTGAGGCAGCGCCTCGCGGACTTCGACGCCGAATGCGAGGCCGATTTGAAGGCCGCGGGCGATGCCTTCGACACCGCCTCGCTCCTGCTCGAGCGGCGATCGCTCGCACCGCGCAAGGGCGACATCGCGATCGGGGAGGTTGCGCTCGTCTGGGTGCCATGGCGGCGCGCCGCGGATGGCTTTCCGGCTCCCGCATGGGGCGAAGCGGCTTGAGTGGACCCTGCTGAGGGAGGCGTAAAATGCCGTGTTTCGACGTCGCTTCGGAAGTAGACCTCCACGAACTCGCCAACGCGGTCGATCAGTCGAATCGCGAGCTCGCGCAGCGTTTCGACTTTCGCGACACGGGTGCGAAGTTCGAGCTCGACGAGCACACGGTCACGCTGCATGCGCAGGTCGAGTTCCAGCTGAAGCAGATGCTCGAGGTCCTGAAGGTGAAGCTCGGCAAGCGCGGTATCGATGTCACCTGCCTCGACGTGAAAGACGCCGAGACCAATCTCGCCGCCGCGCGTCAGCAGGTCGCGCTGCGCCACGGCATCGATCACGAGACGGGCAAGAAGATCTCGAAGCTCATGAAGGATTCGAAGCTCAAGGTGCAAAGCGCGATTCAGGGCGAGAAGGTGCGCATCACCGGCAAGCAGCGCGACGATCTGCAAGCCGCAATCGCGCTGCTGAAGAAGACGCAATTCGACCGGCCGCTGCAGTTCGGAAATTTTCGCGATTAGCGGATCGACGTGATTCGGAAAGCGTGACAATTGAGAGGCACCCGTGATCCCCGCTTCGGCATTCTTCGCCGCAGGAGGGTGCGCACTGGGGTTCTTCATCGCTGCGCTGCTTTTTGCGAGCAATTTTCCTGGCCGTCACGCGCAGCGCTGGCTCGGAGCACTCATTCTCTCAGTCGCATTGCTGTCGCTTCAGGACCTTCTGGACGACGTACGAATTCCGCTCGAGCACACCGCTCTCGGGCACCTGTTCGACTGGCTGATCTTCCTCGTCGGACCTCTCACATTCATTTATGTGCGCCGGATGACGGGAAGTCCGCGGCTACGCGCGGCCGCGCTGTTCGTACATGCCCTGCCGGCGCTCGCCGTTGTCGCACTGCTGGTCCCGTTCTGGTTCGCGCCCGCAGGCGAGAAGCGCTCCCTGCTTGAGAGCGATTACGCGCACCTGCCCGCGGCTGTCGACTGGATTCTGGTGATCGCCGTCCTGCACGTGCTCGGATACTGGATCGCAGCGCTCGCCGTCGTGCGCCGTTACCGCCACTCGCTCGCCCGGGAGTTCTCGGCGCTCGAGCACATCGGGTTGCGTTGGCTCAGCGCACTGCTCGCGATCAATTTCGGCATCTGGCTCGTGTGGGCGGCCAGCGTCTTCGTACCGCGCTCGGCATCATATGGCCTTGCTGCGGCGGTCGTGCCCTTCGGGCTGTATCTGCTCGGGCTTGCGGGCTGGCGGCATCGTGATGCTGCCGTTCGCGCCGCCGCGCTCCCCCCAACGCGTGCACGATACGAACGATCCGGGCTCGATGCGGAGAAACTCGCAAGCCTGAAGGCAAGACTCGCCGCCTTGATGGATCTCGAGAAACCCTGGCTCGAGAACGACCTCACGCTTGGCACCCTCGCCACGCGCACCGGGATGACTACCCACCACCTCTCCCAGCTGCTCAACGACGCCTTCGGCAAGACCTTCTTCGACTTCATCAATGAGTTGCGCGCCCGCGAGGTACGTCGCTGCCTCGACGACCCGGCCTACAGCGGGCGCAGCGTCCTCGAAATCGGGCTCGCCGCCGGGTTCAATTCGCAGGGTGCGTTGAACGCTTCGTTCCGAAAGTACTTCGGTTCGACGCCTGGCCGGTACCGCCGGGGTGCGTCCGCTACGGCAACGCCCCCCTCCGCCTGACCATTCCGATCGGCCGGAAGCTCCATCCGATCGGATGGAGGGACCCAAAGTCAGCCGACACCGGAACATCCGCCCCGTTCCCCAACCAGAACGGAGCATCACATGCAGATCACCTCACTGGCCTCGGCCATCGGCCTTGGTTTCGCCATCACGCTCAGCGCTGCCGCTTGCCGGTTCGAAAGCGTCGACCCATTGACCCTTGGTGCAACCACTGCCGCCATGCGTTCAGACGCCCGGGCACCGGGTGCCGCGATGGCCTACGTCACTTCAGACGAGATCATCACCGCCGTAGACGGCACGCGTCGCGTCGACACAACAGAAAAAATCGCCCTTGAAGACCGCTTCCATCTCGGTTCCAACGCCAAGGCCATGCTGGCGACGCTCATTGCCATGACCGTCGAGGACGGGCAGCTGAGTTGGGACACCAGGGTCGCTGACGTGCTGCCGGAAGTGAGCCCCACCCTGCAGCCCGCTTACTCCAATGTGGAGCTTCAGGATCTGCTCGCGCACCGCGCCGGCCTGTTCGCCTTCACTTCGCTCGAAGAGATCTCGGCGGCACCACCTTTCCAGGGTTCTCCGATCGAGCAGCGCGTGCAATTCGCCGTCTGGGCGATGGCCCAGCCGCCTGCAACGGCGTACGGCACATCGCTGTATTCGAACGCGGACTATGTCATTGCCGCGGCAATGCTCGAGCGTGCCACCGGATCGAGCTGGGATTCGCTGATGGAGCAGCGATTGTTCCGGCCACTCGGGATCGATGCGCGTTTCGGCTGGCCGGGCGCCAATCGTCAACCGCAACCTTGGGGTCATGTGCTGATGGACGGTGTGGCACTTCCCAACGATCCGGATGCGCCCGACAGCGCATTTCCGGCGTTCCTGACACCCGTCGGGCACGTCAGCATGTCCGTGCGCGACTACGCGCGTTTCATCCAGTTCCATCTGCGTGCGCTGCGTGGGCAGTCGAAATTGTTGCGAGAAGAGACGTTCGCCGAACTGCACCGTGCGCGCGGCGACTACTCTCTTGGATGGGCCTTCGGTCCATTGAACGGCGTTCCATCGATCACCCATCAGGGAAGCGCAGGCACCTTCGATGCGCTGGTGGTATTGCAGCCGCAGAGGGACCGCGCTGTAGTCACGCTCGTCAATGCGTATGACGACGCCGGCAGCACGACCGCCACCATGGTGAATGGCGCAGCGCAGGTGATGCTGCTTGCCGACAAGGAGGCGCGATGAGAACCGCGTCGGCTGCGAGGCTGGCCATCTTCGCCTTTGTCACGTTGCTCCAGACTTGCCCCGTTGTTGCGGTGGCGAGCGACGCGCCTGAAAGCGCGGCAACGCATCGCTTCCGTCTCTCAGGCGCTGGTGAACCGGTGGTCGTGTTCGAATCCGGTCTGGGCGACACGATGGCGCCATGGGGTGATGTCGTGGCAAGAGTGAGCCGATTCACCCGGACTTTCACTTACAACCGCGCCGGCTACGCCGGCAGTCCGCGCGCCACGGGCGTACGCGATGCCGCAACGGTGGTTGGCGAACTGCGCACGTTGCTTGCCGCGCAAGGACTCTCGCCACCCTATGTACTGGTCGGCCATTCCCTCGGCGGGCTCTACATGCAGTACTACGCGCGCAACTTCCCGGAGGAAGTGGCGGGCCTCGTGCTCGTCGACTCGTCGCACTGGGAGCAGACTGCAACCATGCGGCGCGAAGCTCCCGCGCTCGCTTCGCTGATGAAGTCGATGACCCGCATCATGCCGGGAGCCGCGCGCGCGGAGTTCGCCGCGATCGAGGCGACTGAACAAGAAGTTCACGACAGCCCACCGCTGCGTACCTTGCCGTTCACAGTGTTGAGTGCCGGTCAGCGTCTGCCGTCTGCGCAGCCATTACGCGCTGCACTCGAGGGGCCTTTCGCGAAGCACCTCGATGCACTGCAACTCGACCTGGCTGCCCAGCTGCCGGAAGCACGTCACGTCATCGCGCGACGCAGCGACCACTATGTTCAGCGCAAGGAGCCTGATCTCGTGGCGCGGGAAGTGAAGTCCATGATCGATCACCTGCGCGCGGTGTCGAGAACGCGGCAAAGCCCCGCAGTCGCGTCGATCGCGCCGGGCCCCATGCGATCGAGCCGCGGGTCGTCGAACACGTAGAGGTGTCCTGCGGCGGTCGCCGCGAGATGTGGAAAACGACGCCATTCGGCTATCCACTTGGTCGCCACTTCGCGCGGCCCCGAAGCGATGATCACCTGAGGGTTGCGCGCGAGCGCCGCTTCCACACTGAGAGACGGCGCAGCGACGCGCTCGCTTGCAAACGCGTTCGTTGCACCACAGGTCGCGAGAGCGTCGGTCACGATGTGCGAGCCTCCGATCGAGTAGATGGGGTGACTCCACACCTGGTACAGCACTGTGAGCCGTTCGCGCCCCTCATGAGTTGCGCGCAGTTCGGTGAGGCGATCACGAAGCCGCGCCGCTTCGCGCTCCGCGGCCACCTCGGTGCCGGCGAGGCGCCCGAGCCGCGCGATGCTCGGCGCGATGTCGGCGAGGCGCGTGAAGCGCGTCGTGTAGACAGGCAGGCCAAGCCCGCGTACGCGATCGATCATGAGAGGCGAGGTGATCGCCTCGGTGACGACTACGACATCGGGTCGCAGCGCCAGCAGCCGCTCGAGATCGATCGATTGCAGGTCACCCAGGCGCGGCACGCGCTTTGCGGCGGCCGGCTCGTCCGCGAACTGGATGGTCGCGATGACCCGATCGCCGGCACCGGCTGCAAAGAGCAGTGCCGTGGCACCCGGGGCGAGTGCCACAATGCGCTGCGCTGGCGTGGCGAGCTGCAGCGCACGGCCGGTGTCATCGACGATCGGCAGATGCGAAAAAGCCGATGCGGCGTCCTTCGCCGCACCGGCTTGCGAGAGCAGGAGCGCGAGCCACGCCGCAGCGAAGATCCGCCACGACATGGAGCGTCGCTGCGATATCAGGCCGTACCTGGCTTCTTGGCCCAGACGCTGCACCAGCCGTTCGCGTTGACGAGCTTCTTCGGGAAGATGTTGCAGGGCCGCCAGGTGTCACCGTCCTTGCCCGTGATCTGCAGGCAGTTCGCGCAGTGTTGGCCGGGCTTGAAGGTCGGGCTCTTCTTTGGGTCGACCAGCTTCACGTCGTGCACATAGTGCAGTGCGGCCGCCTGGGGATCCTTCTCGTCGAGATGCGGAAATGCCGCAGGCGCTGTCTGGGCCTTCGCCACCGCGGCGACACCCGCGAGGCCAGCTGCCGTGGTCACAGTCACACCCAGCAACTGCCGGCGAGTGAGTCGTTCGTTTGAATTCATCAGAAAACCTCAGAGGACGGGGAGAGGGGACGCGCATGATACGCGCACCAGCCGTGCCCGGCCGCGAATGAGAATGATTCATATCAACGGCCTCTGAACGCGATCTCGCCGCCGATCACGGTCATCACGACGCGCGTGGCGAGGATCCTCTCCTCCGGTACCGTCATCAGGTCCTGCGACAGCACCGTGAAATCCGCGAGCTTGCCGACCTCGAGCGTGCCGCGATCCTGATCTTCGAATGCCGCGTACGCCGGCGCCGAGGTGAGCATGCGCAGCGCGGCGGCGCGCGACACGCGCTCTTCGCGATGCCAGTTGTCATCGGCAAAACCATCGAGCGAACGTCGCACGGTGGCCGCGTAGAACTCCTGGATCGGATCGCCGCGCTCGACCGGCGCGTCGGTACCCGCCGCAACGATCGCGCCGGAATCAATGAGGCTTCGCCAGGCGTACGCGCCCTGCAGGCGCTCGGGCCCGAGGCGCGCCGGCGCGAAATAGAGATCGCTGATCGCGTGTGAAGGCTGCATCGAGGCAATCACGCCGAGCGATGTGAAACGCGGCAGATCCGCAGGAGCGAGAATCTGTGCATGCTCGACGCGCCAGCGTGGCTCTGCAACCGCGCGCGCATCCCGCGGCACCTCCTTGAAGGCGCGTTCATAAAGATCGAGGACGAGTCGGTTGGCACGATCGCCGATTGCATGCGTCTCGATCTGGATACCCCGCCGCAGTGCCTCCGTCAGGACGGGGAACAACTGCACCTCGGTGTTGAGCAGCAGTCCCGTGCTCCGGGGTGCATCGCTGTAAGGAGCGAGCAGTGCCGCACCACGCGAGCCGAGCGCACCATCCATGTAGAGCTTGATGGTGCGCACGGTGAGGCGGTCGTCGCACGGCTTGCGCGCAACGCCGCCGGCCAGCAGCTGCTGCGCATCCTCGCCCGGGCCACTGATGGCTTCATGAAGTCGCAGCTGGATCCGGCCCTCGCGATAGAGGGTGCAGAGCCGTTCGACTTCCGCGAGCGTGCCGCCCGCGCTCTGCAGCTGCGTCCAGCCGAGGCGCACACTGCGCGCGGCGCCCAGCTCGAGCGCGCGCAGTTCGTCTGCTTCCGTGGGCGGCGGCACAAGCCTGCCGACGAGGGCCACGGCGGTGTCGATCAGCATCCCCGTCGGCGCGCCCGCTTCGTCGCGCAGGATCTGCCCGCCCACGGGATCGGTCGTGCTGGCATCAATGCCGGCGAGTTCGAGCGCCCGGCTGTTGGCCACAGCGGAATGGCTGTCTGCGCGCATCAGCAGGACGGGTCGATCCCGGACGACCGCATCGAGAGCCGCGCGCGTCGGAAACCCGGCAGGCTGCCAGCGCGACTCGATCCAGCCGCGGCCCGTGATCCACGGCGAGGTGGTGCTGGCCGCGCGCGCGGCCAGCTTGCGCTGCAACTCCACGAGGCTCGTCGTGCCCTCGAGATCGAACTCGAGTTCGCGAAACCCGATGCCGGAGAGGTGGGCATGCGCGTCGGTGAAGCCTGGAATGACTGTCGCCCGAGCCAGATCGACGCGCAGTGCACCTTTCGGCGCTCGCCGCAGCGCCTTCACGCCCGGCCCGATATAACTGATGCGCCCACCCTCGACGACGATCGCGTCCGCCCCCTTCGGCTGGTCCGCGCCAGTATGGAGATTGGCGTTGAAGAAGACGGCCGCTTCGAGTGCGGCAACTGCGAGCAGGCTCATGGCAACGCCTTTCTTTCAGGATGCGCCCGGCTGCGCGTCGTGGTCCGGGCAACGATGCGGCTCAATCGACACGTGAACGATCTGCGGCAGGTGCGCGAGTCGCTGCTTGTAGATTTCCGGCTCGAGCGGCACCTCGGTAACCAGCGAGACGATGGCCGCGTGGCGCCCGGGTCCGACCCGCCACAGATGCAGGTCATTCACCTTCTCGTCGCCGACCTCGATCGCTGCGCGCACGGCGCGCGCCAGCCCCGGATCACCCGCGGCATCGAGCAACACCGCGCCCGTGTCACGCATCAGGCCCACCGCCCAGCGCGCGATCACGAATGCGCCCGCGAGCCCGATCGCGGGATCGAGCCATACCCACCCCAGCCAGCGTCCGAGAACGAGCGCCACGATCGCCGCGATCGACGTCAGCGCATCAGCGAGCACGTGCAGATAAGCGGCGCGCAGATTCTGGTCGACCGCGGATTCACGCGGATGCGCGCCAGCGGCATCGCCATGTTCATGGTGGTCGTCGTCGTGGTCGTCTCCATGACCGTGACCGGAGCCGAGCAACAGTGCGCTGACGAGATTCACGGCGAGGCCGAGCACCGCGACGGCAATGGCTTCCGCGAACGCGATCGTGACCGGCAGGAACATGCGCTGCACCGATTCGATCGCGATGAAAAGCGCGGCGCCACCCATGATCAGCGCGCTCGAGAAGCCGGCGAGGTCGCCGACCTTGCCGGTACCGAAGCTGAAACGCGCATTGCGCGCGTGGCGACGCGCAAAGGCATAGGCGAGACCCGCGATGGCGAGCGCGCCCGCGTGCGTCCCCATGTGCCAGCCGTCGGCGAGCAGCGCCATCGAACCGAAGAGCGTGCCGCCAATGATCTCGCCGACCATCATCGCGAGCGTCAACGCAACGACCCACCAGGTGCGCCGCGCGTTGCGGTCGTGGTGCTCGCCGAGATAGATGTGCTCGTGCTCGAGCTGCTCAGTGCGGTGTTCGTGCATCGCGCGGCTTGGCGCCGGCATTTGCAGGGTTGGCGGGACAGCCACCACAGCCGCCCCCGAGGCCCTTTGCAGCCCGGCGCACAAGCGGTGCCATGATGCCGCGCCCGAGCCGTCCCGCAAACCCCTTGGCCGGAAACGCATCGTGCAGTGCCTGAACCGCGGTGTGGCGCGGCCGCGCGGGCATGAGCTGCCACACGACCGAGACCACGGCGAGCACGACGATCACGGCAACCAGCGCGTTCATGCGGAGAGCGCGAGCGTGACGCGCCAGGTGATGAAGGAGGCGAGGTAGGCAAGCGCGAAGAGGTAGCCCGCCATGATCAGCGGATAACGCCACGATTGCGTCTCCCGCTTCACGACTGCGAGCGTCGAGAGGCACTGCGGCGCGAAGATGTACCAGGCGAGCAGCGAGAGCCCGGTCCCGAGGCTCCAGGTCGATGAGATCACCGGCAGCAGTGCACTTTCGAGCGCCGCATCGCTCGCGGACATCGCGTAGACGGTGCCGAGCGCGCTCACCGCCACTTCGCGCGCGGCAAGCCCCGGCACCAGCGCGACGGCGATCTGCCAGTTGAAGCCGATCGGCGCGAATACGACATGCAATGCGCGCCCCAGCATGCCGGCGAAGCTGTATTCAATCGCAGGCCCGGTGGCACCCGGCGGCGGCGCCGGGTAACTCGAGAGGAACCACAACACGATCATCAACGAAAGGATGATGCCGCCGACGCGCCGCATGAAGATGCGCACGCGATCCCACAGCCCCATCGCAAGACTGCGCAGATCGGGCCACTGGTAATCGGGCAGTTCGAGCAGCAGTGGATGATAGCTGCGCTTCGACAGAAACCGCTTCATGACCCAGGCGACGCCGAGGGCCGCGAGCACGCCCGCAAAGTACAGCGTGAACAGCACGAGGCCCTGGAGGTTGAACGGCCCGATCGCCCTCGCAGGTATGAAAGCCGCAATGAGGAGTGCGTAAACGGGCAGTCGCGCCGAGCAGGTCATCAGGGGCGCAATCATGATCGTCGCGATACGGTCGCGCGCGCTCGGTATCGTGCGCGCGGCCATGATGCCGGGGATCGCGCACGCAAAGCTCGACAGGAGTGGAATGAAGGCGCGGCCCGAGAGGCCCACACCGCCCATCAACCGGTCGAGGAGATAGGCAGCGCGCGGCAGGTAACCGCTGTCCTCGAGCACGAGAATGAAGAAGAAAAGGATCAGGATCTGCGGCAGGAACACGATCACGCTGCCGACACCTGCAATGATGCCGTTGACGAGGAGACTCTGCAGCGCTCCCGCCGGCAGGATCCCCCCCACCCAGGCGCCGAAGGCGCCGACGCCGGACTCGATCAGGTCCATGGGCCATTCAGCCCAGCTGAATACCGCCTGAAATACCAGAAACAGCACCGCCCCGAGCACGAGCATGCCGGCAGCAGGGTGCATCAGGATCGCGTCCGCGCGCGCCGCCGCGCGCGTGCGCAGCGGCTCGCGATAGCCAACTTCAGCGAGCATCTGCGGCACGAGCTGCTGGGTCCGCTCGGTCTGCGCACGATCCGGCGCCAGATCGCAGACTGCGCCACCTTCCACCGCTGGCACGGGGCCGCGCGCCTCGAAGGAAGCGAGGCCCTGGATGAGCGCCTCGGCTCCGGCCGGCGCGATCGCCACGGTCTCGATGACAGGCACGCCGAGAGCCGTCGCGAGCTTCGCGACATCGAGCCGGAATCCACGCTTTCTTGCGAGATCGCTCCGATTGAGAGCAACCACCATCGGGTGACCGAGCCGTCTCACCTCCAGAATGAGGCGCAGCGAGAGAGGCATGTGCGTGGCGTCCGCGACGCACACGAGCACGTCGGGCTGGCGCTCGCCTGCAACCCGGCCCAGCACGACGTCACGGGTGATCGCCTCATCGAGCGTCGTTGGAGACAGGCTGTAGGCGCCTGGCAGGTCGAGCACCCTGTAGTGGCGTCCGTTGCGGTCGCGGAAGCCGCCTTCCTTGCGCTCGACCGTGACGCCCGGATAGTTCGCGACTTTCTGGCGGCTGCCGGTCAGCCGGTTGAAGAGCGCGGTCTTGCCACAGTTCGGCACACCGACGAGCGCGATGTGCAAGTCCGCCAGTTGCCGGTTGGCGGTATCCATGTCATCACGCCAGCGTGACGAGGATGGCCGAAGCTTCCCGCCGACGCAGCGCGAAGGTCGAGCCGCGCACCCGGACGGCGAGCGGATCGCCGACCGGCCACATGGTCTCGACGACTTCGACTTCCACGCCGTGCACGAAACCGAGCTCGACCAGGCGCTGTCCGACGGTGGAGTGCAGCGCATCATCGATGACCGGGGTCTCGTCGAGTACGCAATGCACGAGCGCCCGCGCGCCGCGCGGCAATGCCGTCAGCGGAACGGGCAGCGCATGGGCGGCGACGCTCATGGAGCAAGTATCGGGCTAACGCGAATGCTTCGCAATTGCGGGCGAAGCGAAGCCTCGCAAGGGATGAATTGACTCATAAGAGCGACGATAAATCACCAAGAGTACCGTATTGTCACGCCTGCGGATCTTCCGGCCCGGGTATAACGATCGAGCGCCGGGTTATTCGCAAAGCGCCCGCTGACGTCCGACCACGCCCAGTATTTGCGATCGGCGATGTTCAGGAGTCCCGCATTGACGCGCAAGCGGGGGGTGAGTGCTGCATCCACCAGCAAGTCCATTGTGGCGTAGCCACCCGGAAGGAACAGCACGCCGGCACTGTGATCGGCGCGATCCACTTCGCCCACGACTGTGGTCACAAGTTCTGCGCCCCAGTGCCGCGACGGCGCGCGCCACGACAAGCCGATCACAGCCTGCGGGGGCTCTACGGAATTGAGCGGCGCACCGGTGCTGCGGTTTTCGCCACGCGAGTAGGCGGCCGCGAGTCGCATCGACACTCCGCGCAGCATGGGCACGAGCGTCTCGAGTGGCAGGCCTGCGGCCGCTTCGGCTCCGTAGATCCGAACTTCGGAAAGGTTCTGCGACTGGAACACGATGAGGCCTGAAACGGGATCAACGGTGCCGACGCGCGACTCGATGAAATCGTCGTAGAGATTGTAGTAACCGGCGAGCGCCACGTAGCCACCTGCCTCGCGCGCGTATCGCCAGCCGAGCTCGAAGCCGTCGCTCGTTTCCGACTTGAGATCGGGGTTTGCGATCGCGGTGTAGCCGAAGGCGAGATTCTCGAAGCCGATGTTCGCATCGTCCGAGGGCGGCGCACGAAAGCCCGCCGCGTAATTGAGGTAGGCCGTCGAACGCGACGACAGGCGATACATCACGCCAAGCTTCGGCGACAGATTGCGCTCATCGATGCGCGCGGGCTGAAACCCGGGATTGTCGGCCGCGAAGATCGGGTCGACCTCGGGCCGCAGCGAATAGTCGTCGAGGCGCAGACCTGGCGTAACGGTGAAATCGCCGACGCTGATTTCGTCCTGCACGAAGGCCGAGGCCTGCCGGGTCGTGGTGACCGGAAAGTCGCGCACCGGGAATGTATCGGGGAGGATCGTACTACTCGTGGTACCCGTTGCGAGATTCGTCTGCAGTCCCGTGCGAAGCTGTGCGGTGCGGGTCTCGACGTATTCGATGCCGTAGGCAAGCGTGTGTGCGGCGACGCCGGTCTCGAAGCTGCCGAACAGCGTCACCTCGCCACCCATTTCCTTCTGCTCGAACTCGAAGTCCCGCCAGCGCGCCTGCGGCGTGACAACCCCGGAGAAAGAGGCGCTCAGACGGTGCTCGAGCGTTTCCTGCGAAGTCTCGCTGCGCTGCGAGTAGAGGCGCCACTCGCCGCGATCGAGCCAGCGGGCGCTCGCGGGAGCGAACTCGTGATCGAGCGCGACGCGTGACCTGCGCTGCACGTCGTTGCCGAGTAGCGAGGTCGTCTGCGATCCCCCCGGAACCGGCGCCACCGCCGAAACGGAGGACAATACGTCCGTGAACAGATCGTCGCGCGTGCCCTCGAGGGTGAGACGCACGCGCTGCGATTCACTTGCATCGAACACGAACTTCGTGAGCACGCTGTCACGGTAATGGTCCTGCGGCACGGGTTCGGTGCGCAGCGCACCGACCCCCGCCACTTCGCCCCGGTTGCGGATTTCGTGGCCGTCACGGTGCGTGTAGGCGAGGAGCGCGGACCATGCGCCGATGCGCCCGGCGAAAGTGGCTCCTGCCATGGATGAATCATCCCGCCCCGAATATCCGCCCTTGACGGAGAATCCGGGGCGACCATCGACACCCATTACATCTTCGGGGTCTTTCGTGGTGAAGGCCAACACGCCTCCAATGGCGTCCGAACCGTAGAGCGAAGAGGCAGAGCCGCGCACGATCTCGACGCGCTTCAGGAGATCCGTATCCATCATGTCGCGGCCTGCATTGGCGAAGCTGCCGATCGCAAAGGCATCCGGCAGACGCACCCCGTCGACTTCCATCAGGACGCGGTTGCCACCGATGCCGCGGATGCTGGGCCCCGAGGCGCCGAACCGGCCGCCTTCGTTGCGCATCGACACGCCCGGTTCGTATCGCAACAGGTCTTCGAAGCTGAAGACCAGTTCGCGATCCATCGCCTCGGAGTCCTTGACGGTCACGGTAGCCGGTACATCCATGATCCGTGTCGGGATCCGGGTGGCGGTAACGGTCACCGTTTCGAGTTGAGCCGCGACAGGCATGGAAACGAGGCCCAGGAGCAGAGGCAGAAAAGCCGTGGATTTCATCAGGGAAACCATCTGTGGTGATGCAAGGAGGTGCGAATGATAATTATTCGCGTTTCAAATACTACTGCGAAAACGCATTCTCACCTGTACAATCACTGACACTGTGTCAAGATCTCCCTCGCCCCGATCCATGAACTACATCGCCGAGCGCCGCCAGGAAGAGAAGGAACGCCGCCGCGCCGATCTCATCGATGCCGCCCTGGCGGTCGCCGCCGAAGTGGGCATCGAGGCAATGACGATGGACGAGGTCGCGCGCAAGGCGCGCCTGTCGCGCGCGCTGCTCTATGTGTATTTCCAGAACAAGCCGGATCTGCTGCTCGCGATCTGCGAGCGCGCACTCGCAAGCCTGCATGCACGTTTCGAGGCAGCGGCGGCCCAGGAACCCGCGAGCGGTCGCGCGCAGATCGGCGCGATGGGTCGGGCATTTGTCGCGTTCTCCCGCGAGGAGCCGGTGCACTACGACGCACTCGCGAAGTTCGCGCTGCACTCTCCCACCGGCCTTGCCAGCGACTCCAACGAACACGCGTGCCTCAAGTGTGGCGATCGCGTGCACGAGACGATGGTCGCGAGCATCGAGCGCGGAATCCGTGATGGCTCGATTCGCGCGGACGTCGGGCCGCCGGCGCTCGTGGGCCTCACGTTGTGGGGTTATATGGCGGGAATCATCCAGCTGGCAGCGACCAAGTCGACCGTGATCGAACACCGCGGCTACGACGCGGATCGCCTCATCGATCAAGCCCTGCGTCTTGCCTCTGAAGCGCTCGGCCCGCGCCAGGATCTTCCGCATGATCGCCATGCATGACCGCGCGGGCAGGCCGCACCACAGGCGGCGCACTGCGCTGCGCACGCTGCTCCTGCTCGCTGCACCCCTCGCCTTTGCGTCATCGGCCCTTGCCGCGTCACGCACACTCGCTGCAGTGGTGGACGAATACGTACGCGAGGGCCTCGCTTCGAACCTCACTCTGCGCAGCCAGGGCTTCGATGTCGAGCGCGCCATCGCCGAACTCGACGCAGCGCGTGCCGGCTTTCTCCCGAGCATGACGCTCACCGCACGTTACACGCGCAATGAAGGCGGTCGCGAGTTCGTGCTGCCGCTCTCGCGCTTCAATCCGGCGCTGGCGGACGAGACCATCGCCTTCATGCGCGAACGCGACCAGGACACCCGGCTCGGCGTCAGCCAGCCCCTCTACGCGCCGGCGATTCCCGCGAGCGTGCGCGCCCGGCGCGCGCAGCTCGCAGCGAGCGGGTATGCGCGCCTCGCGCTCGCGCGGCGCCTCAAGCGCGACATCACAGTCGGCTATCTCGACTGGCTGAGCGCGACGAAGACCGTGGCGATCGTCGCGGCCAGCCGCACGCTGCTCGCAGAGAACCTGCGCGTCAACGAGTCGCTCTTCAGGAACGGCAAGCTGACACAGGATCAGGTGTTGCGGGCACGCGCCGAACTGCTCGAGGTCGAGCAGCAATTGCGCGAAGGCGAGTTCCTCGGACAGCAGGCACTCCGTTATCTCAATTTCCTGCTGAATCGCCCGCTCGACTCGGCACTCGAGGCCACGGAAATCGACAACGTGGTCACGCATTCCGCCGCGGATCTCGCCGCACTCGAAGCGGATGCTCTGGCAAACCGGCCCGAGATCGCGCAGGCCGACAGTGCCGCGCGCGCCGCCGACGCACAGGTGAGTGTCGCCCGGGCGGCGCTCAAGCCGACGCTCGGGCTCGGTGTCGACGGCGGGATCCAGGGTGAGGACTACGGCACGGGACATGGCTACAACTATGGCCAGGCCTCGCTGCAGCTGTCATGGAAGCTTTTCGACGGCGGGGCCAATCGCGCTGCCGTGCGCAGCGCGCGGGCACTCGCGCGCAGTGCGGCCACGCAGCGCGACGTGCTCGCGCAACAGATCCAGCTCGAAGTACAGCAGGCGCTCGACCGCCTCGATACTGCGGCCGATTCGCTCGCCACCGCCGAGGCACGCTCCGAAGCCGCTCGCGCCGGCTTTCGCATTGCGAGCCGCAAGCGCGACGAAGGCATGATCAACCAGGTTGAATTCATCGACGCGCGCAGCACGCTCACGAGTGCCGAGCTGAATCTCAACCTCACGCGCTTTGCCCTGCTTGCGCGCCAGGCCGAGCTCGACTACGCCACCGCGGGCAGCACGCTGCCGCTCGATCCGGTCACGACAGGTTTCACGCCATGACACGCCGCTACGGTTTGCCCCCGGTTGCCCGCGCGCTGCTGCCTGGGGTCGCAGTCTCGCTCGTCTGCGTCTTCGCCGCGTGCAGCTCCGATCCGCACAGTGCGGCCGCCCCCGCCACGCCGGTTCGCGTGGCACAGGCGACGGTTGGTCCCGCGACACCGGCCGTCGCAACGAACGGCATCGTTGCCGCCAAAGACGAGATGCGACTTTCCTTCAAGGTAGGGGGCATCGTGCGGCGCATCCCTGTGCAGGAGGGCCAGCGGGTCCGGCGTGGCGAGCGACTCGCCGAGATCGAGCTCACCGAGGTGAATGCCCAGCTCGAGCAGGCCGCGCAGCTCGCCGACAAGGCGCAGCGCGACCTCGAGCGCGGCGAGCGTCTCTACGCCGACCAGGTGGTGAGCCTCGAGCAGTTGCAGGACTTGCGCACGCAGGCCTCGGTCGCGCAGGCGCAGGCGAGGAGCGCGCAGTTCAACCGCAGTTACGCGGTGATCGTCGCGCCGCTCGACGGGGTCGTGCTGCGCAAGCTGGTCGAGGAACGCGAGCTCGTTCCGGCCGGACAGACCGTGCTCATCGTGAGCGGCGCGGACCGGGGTTTCGTGGTTCGTGCGGCGCTCGCCGATCGTGAGATCGTGCAGGTGCACCTCGGCGACGCAGCCGAAATCCGCATGGATGCCTTTCCCGGGCGCGTACTGGGAGGCAAGGTTGCCGAAATTTCGCGTGCAGCGGACAGCGCCACCGGCCTCTTCCCCATCGAAGTACGCTTCGCCGCGACCGATCTGCCGCTTGCGAGCGGGCTTGTCGCGAAGCTCTCGATCCTTCCCGGGGCAGCGGCCGGGACGACGCTGACGTACGTACCCGTGGCGGCGATCGTCGAGGGCGACGGTGAGCGGGCCAGCGTCTACATCGTGCAGGACGGTCGCGCCGCGCGCCGCGCAGTCCAGGTCGCATTCATCGCAGCAGAGGGTGTGGCGCTCACGAGCGGCGTGTCGCCCGGCGAGACCGTCGTCACGGACGGTGCGCTCTACCTCGCCGACGGCGACACCATCACGATCGTGAAAGAAGCCGCGCAGGCGATCGGTGGAACGCCGCTGCCCGGGCGTCGCGGCTGAGCGCGTGAGTCCCCTCGAGTTTCCGGTCAGGCGCTACCAGTTCACGCTGGTTGCGTTCCTCTGTCTCGTCGCGCTCGGCTGGTTCGCGTTCGCGAATGTGCCGCGCGAGGAGGATCCCCAGTTCAAGATCCCGGGTTACTTCATCACCGCCATCTACCCCGGCGCCGATCCGCGCGACCTCGAGCAGCTCGTCGCCAAGCCGATCGAGGACAAGCTCGCGGAGCTCGACGACGTCAAGAAGATCGAAACGACAATCACCGACGGCGTGTCCTTCATCGTGATCGAGTTCCAGGCCTACGTCGATGCGGACAGGAAATACGATGAGGTCACGCGCGAGGTGAACGCCCTGCGCCCCACGCTGCCGGCCGATCTCGCACAGATCGAGATCAGGAAGCTGAGCCCCGGGCTCGTCAACACCATCCAGCTCGCACTCGTTTCGGAGGATGCCACCTGGCGCGAGCTCGAGGATTACGCGCGCGAGCTGAAGGATGCACTGAAGCCTGTTGCTGGCATCCGCACCGCAGAGAGCTGGGCCATCCCGCGTCGCGAGCTGCGCGTGCAACTCGATCTGAAGCGCATGGCGGAACTGCGACTCTCGCCCGCGCAGGTCGCGCAGGCAATCGCGAGCGAGAACGCCAACATTCCCGCCGGCACGATCGACCTCGGCTCCCGCGGTTTCAGCCTCAAGACGTCCGGCGCCTACACTTCACTCGATCAGGTGCGCGATACGGTGGTCGCATCGGTCGACGGACGCAGCGTGCGGATCCGTGATCTCGCCGAGGTGAGCTGGACAACTGCGCCGTGGAGTTACGTCGGCCGCTACAACGGCAAACGCGCCGTGTTCGTCACTGCGAACCAGAAGGAAGGCTTCAATATCCTCGAGGTGCAGCAGCGGATCGACACGACGCTCGATCGCTTCGAGCAGGGGCTGCCCAGGCGCATCGCGCTCGAGCGAGGCTTCGAGCAGTCGAAGAACGTCGAGCACCGGCTCGGGCGGCTCTACACCGACTTCTCGATCGCGATTGCGCTCGTGATGCTGACCCTCATCCCGCTCGGCTGGCGTGCCGCGGGCATCGTCATGGTGGCCATCCCGCTCTCGCTCGCCTTCGGCATCGCCGTGCTCTATTTCATCGGCTACTCGCTCAACCAGATATCGATCGCCGGTTGCGTCGTGGCGCTCGGCCTGCTCGTCGACGACTCGATCGTGGTCGTCGAGAACATCGCGCGCCATCTGCGCATGGGCCTCAGCCGCACCGCCGCGGCGCTCGCTGGCACGCGCCAGATCCTGGTCGCGATCCTCGGTTGCACGGCCACGCTGATCTTCGCATTCCTGCCGCTGCTGATGCTGCCTGGCACGGCGGGCAAGTTCATCCGTGTGCTGCCCACCACCGTCGTCGCAACCGTGATCGGCTCGCTGATCGTCGCGCTCTTCGTCATCCCGTTTCTCGCCAGCCGCCTCCTGCCCCGGGACGCTGCAACAGCAGGCAACCCGGTGCTGCAACGGGTCATGGGCGCTATTCACCGTTACTACCGGCCGGCGCTGCACTACTGCCTCGCGCGACCGCGCGCCACTGTGTTCGTCGCCATCGGCGGCTCGCTGGCGCTCTCCGCGGCGCTCGTTCCCCTGCTCGGCTCGAGTCTTTTCCCCAAGGCCGACACGCCCCAGTTCCTGGTACAGGTCGAAGCGCCCGCGGGAGCGAGCCTCGAGGCGACCGACGATGCGCTGCATTTCGTCGAATCGAAGCTGCGTGCGAACCCCGCGGTGAAGTCATGGTTCACGAACCTCGGCCACGGCAACCCCCAGATCTACTACAACCACATCACGCGACGCGATGCGGCGAACTACGGCGAGATCTTCGTGCGGCTCGAGCGGTATGACACGCACGCGACGCCGCGCGCACTCGACGCCTTGCGGCGCGCTCTCGCCGGCTATCCGGGTGCGCGCATCTACGTCAAGGAGTTCGTCAACGGCCCGCCGATCAGCGCACCGGTCGCCGTGCGGGTCGTCGGGCGTGACCTCGGGGTGATCGAGGCACTCGCGGGGCAGGTGCAACGACTGCTCGAGCGCATTCCCGGCACGCGCGACGTGCAGAACCCGCTGGAGATCGCCCGCACGAACCTGCGCCTCGCCGTGGATGCACAGAAGGCGGGTCTCCTCGGCGTACCGACCGTCGAGTTCGATCGCGCGGTACGCCTGTCGGTTGCAGGGCTGCCGGTCGGTACATTCAAGGACCCGAGCGGCGAGCAGTACGACATCATGGTACGCACGGCGGTGGGCACGCACGTGGACCTTGCTGCCCTGGGTGAAGTACGTGTGCCGACGCAGCGCGGCGCCATGCTGCCACTCTCGCAGCTGGCGACACTGCAGTTCGAGAAGGCGCCGGTCGTGATCCAGCGCTATGACCGCGAACGTTCGGTGACGGTGGACGCCGACGTGCAGCCCGGCTTCAATACCGCGAAGGTGACCGCCGACGTGAAAAAGCAGCTCGACCGGATGGCCTGGCCGCGCGGCTATCACTACCGGCTCGGCGGCGAGGCGGAGTCCAGCCAGGAAGCCTTCGGCGGCATCGGCATTGCGATCATCATCGCCATTTTCGGCATCTTCGCGATCCTCGTGCTCGAGTTCGGCAACTTCAAATCGACGCTGATCGTGCTCACCGTGGTGCCGCTCGGCGTGTTCGGCGGCCTGCTGATGCTGCTCCTGACCGGCAACAGCATTTCGTTCACCGCGAGCATCGGCTTCATCGCGCTCATCGGCATCGAAATCAAGAATTCGATCCTGCTCGTCGATTTCACAAACCAGTTGCGCGCCGAAGGCGTGGCGCTCGATGAGGCGATCGAGCAGGCCGGCGAGATCCGCTTCCTGCCGATCCTGCTGACCACTGCGACGGCGATCGGCGGCCTTCTGCCCCTTGCCGTACAGAACATCGGCCTCTACTCGCCGATGGCGTGGGTGATCATCGGCGGCCTGATCACCTCGACGCTGCTCGCGCGGCTCGTAACGCCGGTGATGTACAAGCTCGCGCCGCCGGCCGTCGAAGTCGCCCGCGATCAGCCGGGCAGTGCCAACACCAGACCCATGACAGTATAGACCGCGGTGTGGTACCCGCCGTTGATCCGGATCCGTGCCCACTCCCGTGTCAACGCGGGTAGCATGACGGCGGGCGCCCGACCTGGAGACTGCTTTGCGATCCGAGATTCTCGACTACGCGACGGTCAATGCCGGCGACCTCGATTCAGCGAGCCTCGAACGGGTCTGCCCCGCGCTCACGATCCACGACGTGACGCCGCCCGCGGCGATCGCAGAACGTATCGACGGCGTGGCGGTCGTCCTCCTCAACAAGGTGCGGATCACGCGCGAGCTGATCGCGGATGCGCCCGCACTGCGACTGATCGCGCTTGCGGCGACCGGCACCGACAACGTGGACCTCGAAGCGGCGCGCGAACGCGGCGTCGCCGTGTGCAACATTCGCGACTACTGCACGCCGTCGGTCGTACAGCACGTGCTCGGCGCGATCCTCGCGCTCACCCACCGCTTCGCCGACTACTCGCGCCTCGTGAAGGAAGGCCGCTGGGGTGAGAGCCCGCAGTTCACGATGCTCGACTTCCCGATTCGCGAGCTGACCGGGCGCACGCTGGGCGTCGTCGGTTACGGCGCGCTGGGTCGCGCCGTCGCTGCCGTGTGTCAACAGGCGCTCGGCATGCAGGTGCTCGTGGCACAGAGGGCCGGCAGTGATGCAAAGGACGCTGGTGCAGCACCTGTCGAAGACGGGCTTGCGCGCGGCGGCACGCGCCGCCTGCCGCTCGCTGCGCTGCTGCCCCAGGTGGATGTACTGACGCTGCACTGCCCGCTGACACCCGCGACGCGTGGACTGCTCGGCGCCACACAGCTGGCGCTGATGAAGCCCGATGCGGTGATCGTCAACACGGCGCGCGGTGCGCTCATCGATTTGCAGGCGCTGGCCGGCGCGCTGCGCGCCGGGCGGCTCGGCGGCGCGGCCATCGATGTATTGCCCGAAGAGCCGCCGGTCGGCGGCAGTCCACTCTTTGCGCCGGATCTGCCGAACCTCATCGTCACGCCGCACATCGCCTGGGCCGCACGCGAGTCACGGCAGCGGGCGCTCGAGGAGATGGCGGCGAACGTCGCCGATTTCCTCGCAGGAGGGCGGCGCGGGCGGGTCGTGTGAAGCGAGGCGCCGGCGCGCTGCGGGTCAGTTGTGCGGGGCAGTACCGATCACGACACCGCGTGCCCATTCGACGATCGGCGCAACGCGTGGAGAGACGAGCGACAGCGCATCTTCGAAGCTCACCCACCGCCACTCGTGATGCTCGGGTGTGCCGAGTTCCACGTTGACGGGAAGCGTGACGCGTGCCGTGCGGGTCTGCGCGACGTAGTAGCGCGCCACCTTGTTGCGGGTATAGGGACCGGTATCCCGATACACATCGCCCCAGGTGAACTCCAGATCGTCGATCGTGGATTCCTCGCGCACCTCACGGCGCGCTGCGGCGTACGGCTCTTCGCCACGCTCGACCATACCCTTCGGAAAATCCCAGCTGCGAAATGCCCGCAGCAGGAGGTAGAGCCAGCCGTCGTCGTCCCGGCGGACGACGACGACTCCGGCGGACAGTTTCGGCGGGCGTCTTATACGGGAACCTCACCCACTGGAATCTTCAGCGCCTCCGCAACACCCTTGCCGTAGGCCGGGTCAGCCTTGAGGCAATGGCGGATATGGCGAATCTGGATGTCGCGAGGCGCTTCGGCGATGGCACGCGCGGTGTTGTCAAACAACGCCTGCCGCTGCGCACCGCTCATGAGCCGGAAGAGCGCTCCGGGCTGGGAGAAGTAATCGGTGTCCACCCGATGATCCCAGCTGTTCGCGGCGCCCTGGAGCGCGAGCGGCGGCTCGGCATGATCGGGCTGCTCCTGCCATTCGCCGTAGCTGTTCGGCTCGTAGCCCAGGGTCGAGCCGAAGTTGCCGTCGACCCGCATCGCACCGTCGCGGTGATAGCTGTGCACGGGGCAGCGCGCCGCATTGACCGGGATGAGGTGATGGTTCACGCCGAGACGATAACGCTGGGCGTCGCCGTAGGCAAACAACCGGCCCTGCAGCATTTTGTCCGGCGAGAAGCCGATGCCGGGGACGATATTCGCGGGATTGAACGCCGACTGCTCCACTTCCGCGAAGAAGTTCTCGGGATTGCGGTTGAGCTCCATCACGCCGACCTTGATCAGCGGATAGTCCTTGTGTGGCCACACCTTCGTCAGGTCGAAGGGGTTGTAAGGCGTTTTCGCCGCGTCCTTCTCCGGCATGACTTGCACGCTGAGGGTCCACTTCGGAAATTCTCCCTTCTCGATGCTCTCGTAGAGATCGCGCTGGTGGGATTCACGGTCGTTGCCGATGATCGCCCCGGCCTCCGTGTCCGTCAGGTTGCGGATTCCCTGTTGCGAGCGGAAGTGGAACTTGACCCAGAAGCGCTCGTTCTTCGCGTTGAGAAAGCTGAAAGTGTGGCTGCCGAAGCCGTGCATGTGGCGATAGCTCGCCGGAATGCCGCGATCGCTCATCACGATCGTGACCTGGTGCAGCGCTTCGGGCAGTGACGTCCAGAAATCCCAGTTGTTGCGCGCACTGCGCAGATTCGTGCGCGGATCGCGCTTGACGGCGTGGTTCAGGTCCGGGAACTTGAGTGGATCGCGCAGGAAGAAGACCGGCGTGTTGTAGCCGACAAGGTCCCAGATGCCCTCATAGGTATATAACTTCACGGCAAAGCCGCGGAAGTCGCGCTCGGCATCGGCCGCGCCGCGCTCACCCGCCACCGTCGTGAAGCGCGCGAACAGGTCGGTCCTCTTGCCGATCTGCGAGAAGACCTTCGCACGCGTGAAGCGCGTGATGTCGCCGGTCACGGTGAACGTACCGTAGGCGCCGGAGCCTTTCGCGTGCATGCGCCGCTCGGGGATCACCTCGCGATCGAAGTGTGCGAGCTTCTCGAGATACCAGACGTCCTGCAGCAGCTGCGGGCCACGTGGGCCGGCCGTCTGCACGTTCTGGTTGTCTGCAACCGGTCGTCCGACAGCGGTTGTCAACTTCTTCCCGTTCGCCATGACTGCAATTCTCCGTTCAGGGGTTCGTTTCCAGCACGCATGCCACGGCGTGAATCACCGCGGCAATCCGCACTGCACTCTGGATCGTCTCGCGGGTGACGCCGTGGTTGCGCAACTTCCTCTCGTGGGAAGTGATGCACAGTCCGCAACCGTTCACGGCCGAGACCGCGAGGGAAAGCAGCTCGAAGTCGAGTTTGTCGATGCCGGGATTGCCGATCACGTTCATGCGCAGGCGCGCCGGCATCGACTGGTACTCCGCATCCTCCACCAGGTGCAGGAAGCGGTAGTAGATGTTGTTCATGCCCATGATGGCGGCCGCCGCGCGCGCACCGGTCACGTCGGCGTCGCCGAGATGCGCCCGCGCAAGCGCCTCGATGTCGCGCGTGAAGGTGGTATTGCGCGCAGCGATCGCCGTGGCGAGCGCCACCGACCACAACTGCTTCTCGCTGAGCCCGGGTGCGCCCTGCGGCGTGAGCACCGAGCCGAGGTTGAGCTTCAGGTCGCGGGCGTAGTCGGGAATCGAGTCGCGGATCGTGTCGAGGCTCATCACGGTGTCCTTCAGGTCTTCGATGGGCCGCGTGCGAGGTCGGGCGGACGCGAGGACCCGGGGGGAGTAGGTCCAGCGCGTCCGCCTTCGCTCATCAGGCAGCCTTCAGGGTCTCGTCGCCCTTCTTCCAGTTGCAGGGGCACAGTTCGTCGGTCTGCAGCGCGTCGAGCACGCGCAGCACCTCCTCGGGGCTGCGACCGACCTCGAGGTCGGTCACGTACACGAAGCGGATGACACCCTCGGGATCGACGATGTAGGTCGCCCGCTGCGACACGCCTGCCACCGGGTCGAGGATGCCGAGTGCCGCCGACAGCTCGCGCTTGATGTCCGCGAGCATCGGGAAGGGCAGCTTGTTCAGCTCCTCCTTGTCCTTGCGCCACGCGAGGTGCACGAACTCGCTGTCGATCGAAGCGCCGAGCAGCTGCGCGTCGCGCGCCCTGAATTCCTTGTCGAGCTTGCCGAAAGCGGCAATCTCGGTCGGGCAGACGAAAGTGAAATCCTTCGGCCAGAAGAACACCACCTGCCACTTGCCCTTGAAGCTGTCGTTCGTGAACGGCTTGAACGCGTTCGACAGGTCGCTCGAAACGACGCCCGTCAACGCGTACTGCGGAAATTTCTGCCCGATACCCAGCATTGTCCTGTCTCCTCTTGCTGCCAGTGAACGGGGGGCATTGTGGGTGGCCCGGCACGATTTATCCAATGAATTGATAGTATCAATCTGATAGAGTACGCCTATGACTGACATCAAACTCCGGGACCTGCACTACCTCGTAGCGCTCGCCGACACACGCCACTTCGGTCGCGCGGCCGCTGCCTGCCACGTGAGCCAGCCGACGCTCTCCGCGCAACTGAAGAAGCTCGAGCAGTATCTCGGTGTCCAGTTGATCGAGCGTGGCACCAGGCGCGCGTCGATGACAACCGCCGGCGAGCGCATCGTCGCGCGTGCCCGTGCGATGCTGGAAGCGAGCGACGACATCGTCGAGATCGCGAAGTCCTTCGCTGATCCGCTCGCAGGCCGCCTGCGGCTCGCCCTGCTGCCTACCATCGGCCCCTATCTGCTGCCGCGGGTCACTCCGCGACTGCGCAAGGCGCTGCCGCGTCTCGAGCTGATGCTGTACGAGTACCAGACCGCGACGCTGCTCGCGCGCCTGCGCGCGGGCGAGATCGACGCCGGAATCCTGGCGTTGCCGGTCGATCTCGACGGGCTCGACGTCATGCCGCTTTATGACGAGCCGTTCGTGCTCGCAGCGCCTTCGACACACAGGCTGGCGAAGAGCGGACCCCTGCGCACCGCCGACCTCGCCGGCGAAGCCGTGCTGCTCCTCGAGGACGGGCATTGCCTGCGTGATCAGGCGCTCGATGTCTGCAACCGGGTCGGTATGCACGAAAAGCAGGACTTTCGGGCGACGAGCCTCGAGACGCTGCGCCAGATGGTCGCCTCGGGCGTCGGCGTCACGCTGCTGCCCGAGCTTGCGACGCGCGGCGCCTACGGCGCGGCACGCGGTATCGCGGTGCGCGCCTTCGCCAGGCCCGCGCCGATGCGTCGCATCGGCGCCGTGTGGCGCACGACGAGTGCCCGGCGGGAAGCAATCGAGGCAGTCGCGCGCGTCATTGCGACGCACGCCCTTGGCTGACGATGCGGCTGGAGGCATGAGGCATAATCACGGCGTGATCGACGCCACGCATCCCGCCGCGACGCACGTCACGCCCTACGACCGGCTCGAAGCGGGCGACACGGCCGTCGAGCGGCTGCTCGTGAGCGGTGCGCAGCGCGAGGCGCTCACGGACTACTTCGGCGCAGCCGCCTATGCCGAACTTGTCGCGCTTGCGTGTCGCGCAACCCGCGCTCGCTCCCGTGGCGGACCTCGCGTGTACATCCTGCCCGGCATCATGGGTTCACTGCTCGGTCGGCCTCGCGGCCACGGCTTGCCGAACGACATCCTGTGGCTCGACCCCATCGACATCGCGGTCGGGCGGTTGCGCGAGATCGTGCTGCGCCCCCACTCGCCGGTGCGCGCCATGGGCGCGATCCTGTATCACTTTCTCAAGCTGAAGCTGCGCCTCGTCATCGCAGGTTTTTCACCCAGGCTTTTCGACTATGACTGGCGACGCAGCGTCATCGACCTCGGGCGCGAGCTCGCTGCGGAAGTGGCGCAGGACGCATCACCGCGCGTTCATGTGGTCGCGCACAGCATGGGCGGGCTCGTGGCACGCGCCGCGCTGGCGCTGCCGGGCGCCGAGCGCATCGAGCGGCTCGTGATGCTCGGCACGCCGAACGCGGGCTCGTTCGCACCGGTGCAGGCGCTGCGCGGCACCTACGCCGTGGTACGCAAGCTCGCAGCGCTCGATCAGATGCATACGGCCGAGACACTTGCGAGCGAGGTGTACTCGACCTTCCCAGGACTCTACGAGCTGCTGCCCGCCGAGGGCACGACCGCCATCGATCTTCTTGATGCGGGCTCGTGGCCTGCCCGGGGACCACGACCGGATCCGGCGCTGCTCGCCGCTGCGCGCAGCAGCCTGCGTGGCCTTGCTCCGGCCGATTCACGCATGGCGCTGATCGCCGGCTACGGACGCCCCACTGTCACCGGCGTGCAGCGTTCAGGATCCGGCTTCGAGTACCTCGTGACCCGCAATGGGGATGGCACGGTGCCGCTTTCGCTTGCCGAATTGCCCGGCGTGCCCACCTGGTATATCCGCGAAGGTCACAGCGAACTCACGACGAACGATGTGGTCGCCTCCGCCGTAATCGACCTGCTGCGCGCGTGGCGAACGCAACGGCTCTCTTCCGTGCCGCCCGCACCCACACGCGCCGTGGCACGCATCTCCGACTCGGCGCTGCGACGCACCTGGCAACGCAAGGTCGACTGGCACTCGCTGTCAACCGACGAGCGGCGGAAATTCCTCGAAACGCTGAACGATCCACCCGCGCTGCAACTGCGCGCACCCCCGCGCGTCTCGCGTCCTTCCATCAAGGCCCGCGCCGCGGTCCGCAGTGGCGCCCTCCGCGGCGTGCTGGCGATCACGATTGTGCGCGGCGAAATCCAGAATGCCGACGCCGAGGCCCTCGCGGTGGGCGTTTTCAACGGCGTACGCCCCGCAGGTGCGGCAGCCGCCATCGATGAGCACCTCGGCGGCACGATCGCGGAGTTTTCGGCGCGCCGCATGCTGCCCGGCGACACGGGACAGCTTACCGCCCTGCCCACGGCCGGTCGGCTGCCACACGCGGCGCATGTGGTGATCGTCGGCCTCGGCCGCTTTGCCGACCTGGATGCGACCTCGGTCGAGCTCGCTGCCGACAGCGTCGCGCGCTTCTGCGAGCGCAGCGGCATCCGTTCGCTTGCGACGGTGCCCTGGGGCGCCGGCGCCGGTCTTCCTGCAACCCTCTCGTTCGCAGCGCAACTGCGCGGCTACCTGCGCCAGCACGCAACCGCACCGCGGCGACTGGCTCACCTCGTCTTTGTGGTCCGTGACGCCCCGGAGCACCGCGCCATCACGCGCCTCGCCGAGACGCTTGTGCGGGAAATCGATCCCGACGGGCGGCAGCTGGTAGTGCGCGGCGCGCCGCCTGCGCGAGCGCAGCGCGCCCGGCCCTTGCCCATGCCGTCCGTACCGCAGATGGCTCATCTTCTGGTCGAACGCACCGCGGCCACGGCGGACAACGAGACGTGGCACGCCGCGGTGCTCACTGCCGGCGCCCCGGCAGCGGTAATCGCCGAGGATGCGCGCGTACCGCGGGGCGAGCTCGACGCGCTGCTCGCGCAGCTGGACGGCGGGGGTTTCACGGCTGCGCGCGTCACGCGCATCGGTGCGCGTCTCGCGAAACTCGTGTTGCATCCGAATGTGCGGGCTGCGCTCGCGCTCGCGAAGGCGGACCCGCTCATCGTGGTGAACGACACCGATGCGAGTCGCCTGCCCTGGGAGATGCTCACGCTCGACGCCTGGTCGCCAGCGATCCGGGCCGGGGTGTCACGCCGTCTCGCCGCGTCGAACCTCCCGGTTGCGCGCTTCAGCGAGCGGCGCCGCAGCGATCATCTGCTGACCATGCTCCTCGTCGTGAACCCGACCGGGGATCTGCCAGGAGCGGCCCGCGAAGGTGCACGCGTACGGGACATCTTTCGCAGCCTGCCGGACGCGCGGCTCACGCTGATCGAGGGCCGTGCCGCCACCCGCGCGCGGTTGCTCGCCGAGTTTGAATCCGGCGACTACGACGTCGTGCACTATGCGGGCCACGCGGCATTCGAACCCGCGACGCCGCAGGCGAGCGGTCTCACGGTCAGCGACGGTGTCATCACCGGCACCGACCTCGGCTCGCTTGCGCAGCTGCCTGCCCTCGTGTTCTTCAACGCGTGCGAATCGGCGCGCGTGCGCGGGACGCGCCGCGCTGGACTCAGCGCGCCCCGCGCCACGGCCCTCGCGGCCGGCGTCAGCGTCGCCGAGGCCTGGTTGCGCGCGGGCATCGCCAACTTCATCGGAACGTACTGGCCCGTGAGCGACGCGGCGGCCGAGACCTGCGCAACGCAGTTCTACGCGGCGCTCGCCGCAGGCAGGACCATCGGCGCGGCGCTCCTCGAAGCCCGCCACGCCGTGCGCGCACTGCGCTCACCCGACTGGGCAGACTACCTTCATTACGGTGACCCGCTCTTCGAACTGAAGGGTGACGGCCCGGACAGGGCTTCCGTCAAGCACTCACCGCCGCGACAATCCTCTTGAGAGCAGCCGCATCAGGCAGCCGTCCGCGGCCGCCCGCGAGATCGTCGCGCATGTTCTTCACTTTGCCGGTTGCGGGAATCACGCAGGTGACGGCGGGGTGCGCGATGACGTACTTGAGCAGCACCTGCGCCCAGCTCGTCGCGTCGAAGTCGGCCGCCCAGGCGGGCAGCGGCAGGTGCTTCAGCCGGGCAAAAATCCTGCCGTCCTCGAACGCGCGATTGACGATCACCGCGATCCCGCGATCGGCGGCGAGCGGCAATAGCCTGCTCTCGGCGTCGCGCGTCAACGCCGAATAATTGAACTGCACGAAATCGGGCTTCTCCCGCTCGATCACGCGCGCGAGCTCGCCGTGCGTCGCGGCCGTGTAGTGCGTCACCCCGATGTAGCGCACCCTGCCCTCGGCCTTCCATGCCCGCAGCGTTGCGAGTTGCACCGCAAGATCGCGCAGGTTGTGAACCTGGATCAGGTCGAGCGGCCGATGCTGCAGGAGCCGCGCCGAGTCATTCATCTGCGAGATCCCGGCCTCGGTGCCGTCGGCCCAGACCTTGGTCGCCATGAAGCAGTCCTTCTGCTGAGCGGGCGACAGCAGCTCGCCGAGCACGCGCTCGGCCGTCGAATACATGGGCGAGGTGTCGATCAGCCGCCCGCCACCCTCGAAGAACGCGTCGATCACTTCGCGTAGCGGCGCGCGCGCGGCGGCGTCAGCGCCCACTTCAAAGGGGCCCGATGTACCGAGGCCGATGACAGGAATCGCTTCGCCGGTGGACGGGATCTTGCGGGTAATCATGTCGCTTCGCTCCGATCCCGCGCCTGTTGCCTCCGCTCGCAGGGCGCCGCTCGAGGCGACTGCCGCTGCCACGCCGGCCACGCGACCCAGCCATTCCCTGCGATTCATGCCGGCTCGCTCATCCCGTTGGAATCGTGAGCACGGGCGGGCGCCTGTCATCGCCCTCTTCGGACAGTGTGAAGAGGAACATGATGAAGGAGAACGCGCGCTTCGACTGATAGTCCGTGTCCTCGATCCAGAACCAGCGATCACGATAGGATACTGTCACGTAGGCGTCCTGCGGTCTGTGCTCGCCACTCTTCACCATGAACGGCATCTGCTCGCTGTCCGCCCGCGGCACGGCCGAGGCACGCTGCTCCGAGATGTGTTGCTGCGGAACGTCCACCGTTCCAGCCAGCGCGAGCAGGATCTGGAGCATCGAACGCGTATGCACGGCCAGTTCGCCCTTGCCTCCCGGCACCGGTGAGTACACCAGGCTGTACCGGCCATCGTTCTCCCCTATTCCGAGGAGCGCGCGCAATTCGGCGATCCCGGCCGCCGTGGTCGATGACATGTCACGCTGCCGGAAGAACACCAGCAACTCCTCGCCATGAGTCCCGGTTTCCATGCGGAAGGTGAGCGCACCGGCGCGCTGGATATCACGCAATAGCGCGAGCGCGCGCGTGAAATCGTGCGCGCCCGTGGCAGGTTGCCCGCCTTGCGCGCTGACCGGATTGTGCAGTCCATTCAGCGACTCGAGGCTGAGCGCCAGCACGAAATCAGCGGCGTAGCCCGATTGCAGCAAGGCGAACACCGTACCCGGACGGATCGGCGCCATCAGGCCGCGCAGGAACTTGTCCCCCGTGAGCGGCGAGTAGGTGATCGTGGGGCGATCCGTGTAGCGCACGGCTCCGCCCACGCTTGCAACGTCGTTGTCCGGGGTGTCGCCGCGCGTCAGCGCCGCGCCCAGCGAGCCACTGCTTTCCACGGTGTAGCCGGCTACGACCTGGCCGACATCGAGAAAGATCGGCAGGTCCATGTAGCGGAGCTTGACGATGTTGAGCAGCGTCTGCTGCTTCCAGGATTCGGCAATGGTGGTGCTGTAATCGAACCGGTCCCGCACGATGGTGCGCGGGCCGACACTCACGCACCCTGTCATCGCCACCACCGACATGACCGTGACGACCATGACCCCCGCACTTCGCGATTCGCCGCTCATGACTTGCGTCTTCAGCCTTTCAGATGAGCGCTGCATCCACCTCTGCGACGGCCGCCCCGCCGCCCTGCACCACCCGCGCGAGGGCTTCGGCGGTCGGCAGGATGTGCTCGGCGTAGAAGCGCGCGGTCGCGAGCTTGCCGCGGTAGAAGTCCGCATCGGCACTGCCCGCAGCGAGCTTGTCCGCCGCGATGGCTGCCGACTTCGCGTGCAACCAGCCGCCGAGTACCGTGCCGGTGAGCTTGAGGTACGGCACCGCAACGGCCAGCGCGTGATCCTGCGTACTGCCGAGCTGGCCGAGCAGCGCCTTGGTCGCCTGCGCCAGCTCCGCGACACCTTCGAGCGCGCGGTGCCTGGCAGCCTGCACCGCCGGGTCGCTCGCAGTGATCGCTTCGAGTTCGTGGGCAATATCGGCCAGGAGCGCCGCCATCGCAGCGCCGCGATCCCGGCCCAGCTTGCGGCCGAGGAGGTCGTTCGCCTGGATGCCGGTCGTACCTTCATAAATCGCGGTAATGCGCACGTCGCGATACGCCTGCGCGGCGCCCGTCTCTTCGATGTAGCCCATGCCGCCGTGCACCTGGATGCCGAGCGATGCGGATTCGATACCGCCTTCCGTGCTCCACGCCTTCACGACGGGAATCAGCAGCTCGCCGCGGGCCTGTGCCGCCGCACGTTTCGCTTCGTCCGCGTGCGCCGCCGCGACATCGAGCTGTGCGGCTGCATAGATCGCGAGGGCGCGCATCGCTTCGGTGTTCGCCTTCATCGTGAGCAGCATGCGCCTGACATCGGGATGATGAATGATCGGCGCCGGTCCGCTGTCTGCGCTCACCGGCGGTCGCCCCTGGACTCGTGTGCGCGCCCACTCCGCGGCCTGCTGGAACGCACGCTCCGCGACCGCATAGCCCTCGAGGCCGACCGAGAGGCGCGCGGCGTTCATCATGACGAACATGTATTCGAGGCCGCGGCCCGCCTCGCCGACGAGATGACCGACCGCACCGTCCTGCGCGCCGAATTGCATGACGCAGGTGGGGCTCGCATGGATACCGAGCTTGTGTTCGATTGAAATGCACCGCACGTCGTTGCGCGCACCGATCGCGCCATCCTCGCCGACCAGAAACTTCGGCACGATGAAAAGCGAGATTCCCCGCGTGCCGGACGGCGCGCCGTCGATGCGCGCAAGCACCATGTGAATGATGTTCGACGTGAAGTCGTGCTCGCCCCAGGTGATGAAGATCTTCTGGCCGAATAATCGATAGTGATCGCCCGCCGGTGCTGCGCGCGTCCTGATCTGGCTGAGATCAGATCCGGCCTGCGGCTCGGTGAGCACCATCGTGCCGGTCCACTCACCACTCACCATCTTCGGCAGGTACTGCTGCTTCTGCGCCTCGCTGCCGCGCAGGTCGAGCGCCTCGATCGCGCCCTGCGTCAGCATCGGGCACAACTTGAACGCGAGATTGGAGCCCGCCCACAACTCGACGACCGCGGTGCCGAGCATGCGCGGCATACCCTGCCCGCCATACTCAGGATCGCTCGAAAGCTGATTCCAGCCGCCTTCAGCGAAGGCCTTGTAGGCTGCCTTGAACCCCGGCGTCGTGACTACGCCTTCCGGTGTCCACTTCGCGCCCTGGGTGTCGCCTGCCCGATAGAGTGGATCGAGAACTTCTTCGGCGAATTTGCCGGCTTCTTCGAGGATAGATTGAGCAAGTTCGGCAGAATAGTCTGAATACTTCCTGCAACCGTCGAGCGCCGCCGCGCCTGTCAGCTCATTCAGTACGAAACTCAGTTCTTTGACGGGTGCTCGATACATTACTGGTCCTCCCTGCATCCACTGGCCAGTTTAGGACGCCGCGAGCGCCGGAATCACGTTGGCGGCGAGGAATTCGACGTAGGCCTGGACCCGCCGGTCGGTCGCAAGTGTGGCCGGATAAATCGCACACAGCGGGATCGAGGGCGGCAGGGCCCAACCTTCCAGCACACGCACGAGCTTGCCCGTGGCGAGTCCCTGCCGGCAGAGA